>VFZO01000009.1 GCA_016871155.1 Acidobacteriota bacterium
AGTAACGCGCGATCCCTGGAAGTCGATCTTGAGAAGGCCGTTGAACGAGAGCTGAAAGGGCTGGTTTTGTTTGTCACCCATTGGGTGCTGTCCTCCGCAGGGGTCTTCGCTGCCTTCAAACCCCTATGGATATTGATGCGGACGAGCATCCGGGAGATTCGCACGCGCGGCTCAAAACGGAAATGTGGGTTGAAAAAGAAGACTCCCTCTTGGTTGGTCACGACTTCGCGGTTATCGCCCTGCGCGGTGTCGACTAGGACAACCTTCGCGCCCGGGACGACGCCACCGCCCGAGTCCCTGACGGTACCTCGGATGGAGCCTGATGACTGCTGTGCATACGCGGCTAAACTGATCGCGGCGGCGAGCAACCCTGCCCGGCGCGGCCATAAAAACGCCATTCGAAAACCCCTTTCAGTGAGTACTAACGACCGGAAGAGGAGCCCTTCGCTCCTCTCCATTGGGAGCAATCATACCAAACCGAGCCGGGCTTATCGGCGTATTCTGTGGTCCGTAAATGTCAAGAACGGCATGGGTGAAGACTTCGGCATGTGGCAGGAGGCGCAGTCCGGACGGCAGTTTTGTTTCGGAGCGTGGCATGCGCGGCAGGCGGCGTCATAGGTCTTCGAGTCCGCGAGATCGGTGTGCGGGTCATGGCAGGTGACACAAGTCAGTCTGCCGCCGCTCATCAGAAAACAGCGGCTGGCTTGCAGACCGACCGGGGCGAAGCGAATGGAAGCGGTGTCGTCAAGTTCCGGTGTGGAAGAAGCGTGGCGCTCATTGGGAGCGCGATGGCAAGTGGCGCACAAAGCGACCGACCGGTCGCGCCGGATGGACGCGGCCGCGGCCGGGTGCGAATCACCGGCGCCGTGGCAGGATTCGCAGTGCACGCCTGGGCGTCCGCTGGTCATGTGGCAACCGAAACATCTCCGTTCATTCTCCTTGGTCTGCACAATGCCCAGCGCAGTAGCGATGGAGTCGGCAGGTTGGCGGGAGTGGCCGGGAGTCAGGCTGAGCCGGTCGCCTGCGGTGTAGCGGCTGACCCGGTGTTCTATCCACTCGCCGTCAATTCGCAACAGCGGAGTTGCGGCAAAGTGCCCGGCGCCGAAGAGCCATTGAATAGCCGCTTCGCGCGACTCACCGTCGCGGGTGATGGTGACGCCGCTGGCTGAGTAGCGATACTCGGTGCCACCGCGTTCCCGCAGCGTTTTGCCCGCGAATCCGGCCCCATCATACGGGCGGAGCGCCTTGGCGTGGCGGGAGCGGGATTGAGCCGCCGCCTTCCCGGCGTGGCAGGTAGCGCATGGCGAGGCTAGGGCGGCGGCTCCGAGAATAAATCCAACTGCTCGGATCGCTCCTTGTCGGCGATGACCTTTACGCGGGCGTACATGCGGTCCGCGTCCGCCTTCCGGCCCATCGACTGGTAGATGCGCGCAAGCAGATAATGCGCTTCGCGCAAATTCGGGTCGGACTTCACGGATCTCTCCAAGCATGGAATTGCTTCGGGCGCCTTGCGCTGCTGCCAGATTAGTTTAGCCAACTGGTAATTGGCGCGCGCGTGGGCTGGCTTCTTCGCGAGCACTCCCCGCAGCAGGCTCTCCGTCTCCTTGGGGTCGCCGCCAGTGAGCAACAGCGCAGCCCCGAGAGTGTAGGCGGCCTCCGCGTCGGACGGAAATCTATTCCGTTCGCGGCGCCATTCCGCCACCGCCTCGGCGTTCTGCTTCTTCTTCCACAGGGCCGCGCCAATGTAAAGGCCGGCCATAGGCAGGTCTGGTTTGAGCTCGCGCGCTTTGCGGAAGGCGGCAAGTGCATCGTCGTTCTGCCCTTCCTGAAAAAGGGCCTGCCCGAGAATAAGCTGGAGTTCGGGCGAGTCGCCGCTGGCGATAAGCGGAGCGAGAAGCTTCTGCGCTTCGGCGCCTCGTCCGGATTTCACGTACGCGGTAGCGAGCCCGATCAGGACCGTGGTGTCCGCCGCGGGCAGAAGCGCTTCAAAGGCGCCGGCCGCGTCGTCGTAACGCTCCAACTCCAGCAGGCACATGCCGCGAAGCTGGGCCGCCTGGCGGTTACCGGGGAGCTTTTCGAACGACGCGGCGGCGCTGGCCCATTGCCGCGTCTTGAAGTACGCCAGGCCAAGGTTGAGATGGAGCGGCGCCAGATCCTGCCGCAGCTTCAAAGCGCGTTGATAGAACGAAATCGCCTGGGAAAACTGCTCGCGCCGGGATAGCAGCGAGCCCAGGTTAGCCAACGCCTCGACATGATGCGGATTCGCTTTCAGATGCCCCCGGTACGCGGCCTCCGCTTCCACCAGCCGTCCGGCGGCGAAATGCTCGTTGCCCCGGTCGTAAAGCGACTGCGCGAGCAGCGGCAGGGCCAGAGCTATGGAGAGCGTCTTCATGATTCCAGCGCGACGAACAGCGCCTCAAGAATATCTTCGCCGTATTTGCGCGCCTTTTGCGGGCCGATGCCTGGCACGAGCATCAACTCATCCACCGTGGCCGGCTGCCGGATCAGCAACTCAGTCAGCGTCCGGTCATGCAGAACAACGTAGGCTTGCACGCGCAACTTGCGCGCATAGTCCCGCCGCCACAATTTCAGCGCCGCCAGTTGGCTTGGACTTACGCCGGAGTCAAACACCACGCGGCGCACGGGCGCATCATCCTTGGCCATCCATTCGGGCAGCCCGCCGCACACGTCGCATGTGCCGCACGCACTCCAGGATTTCGGGGACTCGCCAAAGTACTCGCAGATTTGGAGCATGCGGCACGCATCCTGATCCACCAGGCGTTTCACGGCGTGATAGCGCTGCCATGCGGCTTCCTTGTTGTCCTTCTCTTCCAGCTTGTCGATGAACGAAACCAGCACTCCGATATCGCCGCGCGACCAGAGAAGAACGCAGTCGGCCGGCTGCCCATCGCGGCCGGCGCGCCCGGCCTCCTGATAGTATTGCTCGGGGCTCTTGGGCAAGGAGAGGTGAACCACGCAACGCACGTCGGGTTTGTTGATACCGAGGCCGAAGGCCACTGTGCCTACCATCACATCGGCTTCGCCGTTCATCCACTGCTCCTGATGCACCCGGCGCTTGCCTGTCTCCATTTGGCCGTGATAGTGCAGCGCCGAAACGCCGCGTTCATTGAGCAGCGCGGCCGTCTCCTCCACCATGCGTATGGTCGGGGCATAGACGATTACGGATTCGCCCTTGTGCTTGCGAATGGCGCGCAGCAGTAGCTTCTCCTTTTCCTTCTTGGTCGATTCGCGCACGATGTAGTTCAGATTGCGCCGCGCGAAGGATGTGATAAACGTTTTCGGCTCTCGCAGTTTGAGCTGCGAAAGAATGTCGTGCCGCACGCGGCGAGTGGCGGATGCCGTGAACGCGGCGATGGGCACGCCGGGGAATTTGTCCCGGAGCGTGTGCATTTGGCGGTACTCGGGGCGGAATTCGTGCCCCCATTCGGAGATGCAGTGCGCCTCGTCCACGGCGAAAAAGCCGGGCTGAATCTTTTCCAGCCACTCCACCGTCGACGGCACGGCCAGGCGCTCCGGTGACAGGTACAGTAAACGCAAGTCGCCGCGATACAGCCGCCGGAAGACATCCTTGCGCTCCTCCTGCTCCTGCGAACTGTTGAGCACAGCCGCCGGAATGCCGAGTTGCGTGAGTTGAGACGCCTGGTCCTGCATCAGCGCGATGAGAGGCGAGACGACAACGCACAGCCGGCCGCTGACAACGGCCGGCAGTTGATAGCACAGCGATTTTCCGCCGCCGGTCGGCATGACGACGGCCACATCCTGCCCGCCAAGTATGCTCTCTACGATTTCCTGCTGCTTGGGGCGGAACGTGTCGTACCCCCAGAATTCGCGCAGCGCGCCATGGATGTCCATCCGCAGCTTATATGGTACCGTCGTGCCTCACCACAGCTTGCACTGCCGGTCTTCGTCGCGCACCATGGCGTCGCCGCGCTTGCAGCCGAACGCCTTGTGAAACTCCGGAATATTCATCAGAGTGCCGTTGGCGCGATAGCGGGCGATCGGATGCGGATCGGTCTGGAGCCGCATGCGGATCGCTTCCGGCCGCAAATTGGTTCCCCACACTTTCGCGAAAGCAATGAAGAAGCGCTGATCCGCCGTGTATCCGTCGATCACCGGCGGCGCGGGCTTGCCCCGCAGCGAGCGTTGGTAGGCGCGATGTGCGAGCGTGACGCCCCCAAGATCTCCGAGCGCTTCGCCGACAACCAGGCGGCCGTTGTGGCGCAGACCGGGGCCTAGGTCAAACGTATTGAATTGCTCGATTACGCATTGCGCGCGAGCCTCGAATTTCTTGCGGTCTTCGGAGGTCCACCAGTTCCTCAGGTTGCCAGCGAAGTCGAATTTGGAACCCTGATCGTCGAAACCATGCCCCATCTCGTGGCCGATTACGCTGCCGATGGCGCCGTAGTTCACCGCGTCGTCGGCCTCCATGTCGAACATCGGCGGCTGCAGAATGCCGGCGGGGAAGGCGATCTCGTTCATCGGAGGGCTGTAATAGGCGTTGACCGTTGGCGGAGTCATCATCCAATCGGTGCGGTCCACAGGCTTTCCGATCTTGCCGAGCATGTACCGCCGGGCTGCAAGCCCCGCGGACCGGAGGCTCTCCAGAAGCGCGTTCGGTTGGATCACGACGCTGGAATAGTCGCGCCATTTGTCCGGGTACCCGATCTTGGCCTGGAAGGCGTTGAGTTTGGCGATGGCGTTCTTCCGGGTCTCGTCTTCGAGCCAGTTTTGTTTGGAGATTTCCTCGCGAAGCGCGGCGCGCATGTTCTCCACCATTTCGTTCATGCGCTTCTTGGCGGCGGGCGGGAAGTGCTTGGCGGTGTACAAGCGCCCAAGTTCAAAACCCACGGCTTGATCCACCAGTTCGGTGCAGCGCTGCCAGCGGGGCTGCTCCTCCTTCGTTCCATTGAGGACCGTCGAAAAGAAGCGGAAGTTCTCGGTGGCGAACACCGCCGGCAGGTGGGGCGCGGCGTTGTTCAGGACGCTCCACTGCAGCCACAACTTCCAGGTCTCGAGCGGCGCTTCCTGAATCTGACGATTGAAATGCTCCAGCACTTTGGGCGTCGAGACGATGAGAGAACCGGTTACCGGAACGCCGATGCCGGTCAAGGCGCGCCGCCACTGGAATTCGGGCGCCAGCGCTTCCAGGCCCGCTATATCCTTCTTGTTGTAGCGGCTGTACGGATCGCGGCGTTCTACATTAGTCGGGGTAACGCTGGCCACCGCGGTTTCAAAAGCCAGAAGCGTCTCGCCCGCGTTGGGAACGGTAATGCCGGCGGCAGCGAGTTGCCTCCCGGCGTGGGTGGCGAATTCGGTCCGGACAAGCTTGGAGCGGGCATCGTCGCGAAAGTAGAAGTCGCGGTCGGGCAGCGAGAGTCCGCCGAAGTGGATGTAGGGTACGACGGAGGTGGTGTCTTTCAGGTCGGGAGACGCGGTGACGGCCACGAGCGCGCCGCGCGGGGAGTCGATGAATAGGGCGGTAAGGGTGTCTTTGAGTTCTTCGCGGCTGGCGATTTTCTGGATGCGCTCCAGCCGTGCTGCGATGGGTTTAAGGTCGAGGGTTTCGATACGGGCCGTGTCCATGCAGGCGGCGTAAAGGCCGCCCACGCGGGAGCCTTTCTTGCTGGACTCGGTTTCGAGCAGCACGCGGAGGCGTTCCTTGTTGCCTTCCGAGACAACGGACATCGTGCCCCAGGAGGACTTACTCGCAGGGATCGGGTTGCGGTCCAACCATCCGCCATTCACGAATCGCCAGAAATCGTCGCACGGTTTGCACGCCGTGTCGAATTCGTTGGGAGTAATTCCGCTCTTAGGCGGAGGCGCGGCAAACAGTAGGCCGAGGGTAATCAGGCCCGCCGCGCGGAAAGCATGCGGTCGCATCCCACTAGAATAGTGGAGCGTGCAGTACTTTTGCCCAACAAGTACTTGAATCCAAGAAATGGGCGCTGGCCGGGCCCGGCCCCGTTTTCGCGATTTCCAGTTCGTTGAGACGGCAGGGGGTGCTCAGCGGCAGACCTGCTCCGGCCGGTACACCTGGTGCTGAGTGCCGCCCGAAGAGCCGCCTTGCGCCGTACCGCCGCCCGGCAGGTAGATCAGCCCGGCCCGGAACGCCAGGCCGGTGACGCCGTGGATTGGAACCGGCAGATCCGCCAGATGGGTCCACGTGTTGGTCACAGGATTGTATACGTCGTGGTCGGGAAACACTCCGTTCGGCGCCAGCGTGTTTCCTTCGCCGCCGAAGGTGTGAATACAGCCATTGGCCTCAACGGCGTTCAAGCCGCCCCGCGGGCGGGGCAGCGGGGCGCCCTTCGACCACGTATTCGCCGCCGGGTCGAAAATCTCCACATCGTCGAGCACCGGGCTCTGAAAACCCGCCTGCGTGCGCCCGCCAATCACGTAGATCCGGTTGTTGGCCGCGACGACCGCCAAATGGTTGCGCTGCGT
Source organism: Acidobacteriota bacterium (assembly GCA_016871155.1). Taxonomy (GTDB): domain Bacteria; phylum Acidobacteriota; class Terriglobia; order Bryobacterales; family Bryobacteraceae. The sequence goes on from VFZO01000009.1 coordinate 6,466, forward strand.
TGGGAGATTCGGCAACTCGGTCCAACGATCGGTAGCCGGATCATAAACGGCGAACTCCGCTCCGCCCGGAGGCCTGCCGCCAGCGACGTAGATCTTCCCATTCAGAGCCGCGGCGGCGCCTCCGCCCCTAGGCCGGGGCAGCGGAGCCCGGCTCCGCCATTGCCTCGTCTCGGGATCGTACTCGAAGTTCGACGCTACAAAACTCGAATTCCCGGCGTCCGATTGCCCTCCGATCAAGTAGACCTTTCCGTTCGCGACCGCGGGCATCGTATGATTGACGGCTGCCGGCAGTGGCGGCCCGAGGGTCCAAACATCGACAGCCGTATCGTAGACCTGCACCTGATTCGAGGTGACCCGCGAGGCCGGGTACCCGCCCATCACATAGATCTTCCCGTTCCACTCCGCCACGCTCATTTCGCTGTTGGCCAAGGAGAGCTCCGCCCGTCTGGCCCAGCCGTTGAACCCTGGAGTGGACGGCCGCAGCGTCAACGAATTCGCGGCGATGCCGTCGACGGTTAGGCGCAGCGGCTGGATTCCCTCCCGATTCGTCAACGCTTCCGGCACCGGACCCAGATTCACCTGATCCAGCCCGGCGAATTCGCTCTGCGGCCCGGCTGCCAGCACGCCCACCGGAATGCCACCCAGCGTCGCACTCACCTCCGTTCGCGTGCCCCGGATGCCCGTCCCGAACAAAACCAGATACGTCTGGCCCACCGGATCGAAAGGATCCGAAAGATTCGTTGTGCTTCTCGATCCGTCGGGATTCACGCGCAACACGAGTCCCGCGTCGAACAGGCCGGGCGCGACGTTCCCGATCCGCACGGTCGTTTGCGCGACAGTCTGATTGTTGCGCCGCAGTTGGATTACGGCGTCTCCGTTGGCCAAGGCCGCGGGCAACACGAAGTTCACCTGCCCGGCCACGGCGCCGAGCGGCACCACAGGCGATCCTGCCACCAGAATTTCAACCGGCGGCACGATGAGCGGTGAGAATCCCGACACAATGGCGCCGGGCGCAAGCGGCGCATTGACCGCGTAACTTGCCGCATTGACGACGGAAAACGCCGGAGTCTGCGCCTGCGCGATCGAGCCGAGGAGAAGGAAGAGGGCTTTCATACGTAGAAGCGCGGTACGCGCGACGAGATGCCGCACAGCACGCTGTAAGAAATAGTACCCGCTAAGCGCGCAATTTGCTGCGCGTCGATCGACTCATTTTCGTTGGCGCCTAGCAACGTCACCGGGTCTCCGGGCCGTACCTCGACATGCGACACGTCAATTGTCGTCACGTCCATCGACACGGCCCCGATCACGCTGGCCACCGTATTCTGAATGAGGACCCGCCCTTTGTTTGACAACCGGTGCGGATAGCCGTCCGCGTAGCCGGCCGCGAGAATCGCGATGCGGGCCGGCTTCGACGTAGTATGGATGGCGCCGTAGCCGACCGGCGCGCCCGCCGGTATGTCCTTCACTTCCAGCACGGTGGCCTTCCATGTCAACGCCGGATGCACGTCGAGCGACTGCGCGGGCGCCTGCCCCTTCACCGGCGAAACGTAACCATAGATGGCGTGGCCGGGCCGGACCAGATTGCCCCACGCCTCCCGCCGCTGATACGCGATCGGCACCGTGGACGACAGATGAAAGAACGCCGGATGTACGCCGCCAGCCCGCAGATGCTGGAGGACCTCGGTAAAGGTGGCCACCTGTTCATCGGTCTGCGGGCGGTCGTAGTTCGGAGCCGAGGCGAAGTGCGTCATCAGCCCCTCCAACCGGGCCGCGTGCGTCCCCGCGATCTCGTTCAGAATCTCCGCCGCGGTGGCGCGCGTGCCCAACCGGCCCATGCCGGTGTCGATCTTCAGGTGATAGTTGGCGGTGCGCCCGGCGTTGCGCGCCAACCGTTCGTAGTCGCGGATTCCCTCCAGCGAGTGGATGGCCGGCGTCAAATTGTAGTCGAGAAAAAGTGGACGGGACGAAGGCAGGAAATCGGCCATGACCAAAACGTTCGACGTAATCCCGGACTCGCGCAGAACGATCCCCTCATGGACGTTGGATACCGCCAGCCAGCGAGCGCCGGCCTCCTCCAGAGTTCGAGACACTTCCACCGCGCCGTGGCGATACGCGTCCGCCTTCACGACGGGCATGACGGCGATGCCGGGGCCGACGGTCTTCCGGATGGCCCGGAAGTTGGCAGCGATTTGGCCGAGTGACACCTCGAGCCAGGAGCGGTGCATCCTTTGATGGTAATATCCGGCACCGGCGCCGGCTACGGAGCCAAAATCACTTCCACTGGGCCGCCCTGGATCCTGGCGCCTCGTGGCAGCGAAACCGGCTCGCGCAGAATCATCCACTGCCGGATCCGGGGCTTTGCGTCGATCGTCCAGACAAGCGGCGCGACGCTGCCATCCGGCAGCGCCACCCAGCGCTTGCCGGACGTAGTGGCCCGTACGGCCGCAATCCGCCCGGCCCGCGGCGTCTTCGCCACGATGCCCTTCGGCGTTGCCGCCGGCCGCCACACCGGTACGGCGAAATCCGGCTTGCGATGCTGTGGGTCGCCTTCTGGAGAACCTCCTTCGGCCCACTCCGCGATCAGGTTGATCTCTTCTTGAGGGAGCGAGATATCGTTGGAAAACTCGCCGAACCCCTTGGCTGCGCCCCACGGCGGCATGGTGCGCCGCAGGACCTCCTCCTTTATCGCCACCGCCCATGGCCGGGTTTGCGAATAGGTCCGGAACGCCATCGGCGCCGCGCCGCCATCCTGGTGGCAACCCACGCAGCGCTTTTCAAAAAGGCGGGAGATCTCGCGGTTCCAAGTCAACTTCGTGGTTGGAGTTTCATGCCCGTGGATTGCCAGAGCAAACAAAAATCCGCTGGCAATTTTCCGCCACATCGTCAATTTGCCGCCGGTTTCTTGCGCCCGCGCACAATGTCGGCAGCGGTGACGTCCGGAGCGACGGCCACCTCGAAGAATCCGATCATCATCTCCTCCCAACTCTGTTCGCCAAAGCGCACGGCGGCCGTGGCGTCTGGGTTGGCCTTGTTGTTCGGCGAGTTGTCAAACCAGGCCTTGCAGGCGATCTTCGTTCCCGCTGGCAACGCCTTCTGGTCCTCTAATCGATAGATGAGTTGCCACGCGAAATCGTAGCGCGGGACGTTGAGCAGGGTCTCGCTCTCACCGGAGGGGTACTGGGCGCTGATCGTAAAGGCCTTGCCCCGCAGGTGCATGTGGGGCAGCAGCGAAACCAGCTTCGTGGGCTCTTTCAGCGTGATGGAGGCCTCAACCAGGTGGTTGGGAGCGCCCGGCGGAATCGAGAACTTTTCGTCCGCGGCGGCCAGCATCATCACCTTTTCGGCCGGAGTGCCTTTGGCGAATCGAAGGCCGATGCGGGTTTGGTCCAAGGCTTGCTTACCACTCGCTGTATAGTGCATCTGGAACACGACATCCGATCCCGCCTTCACCAGCTTGCCTTGGCCGGGATTCATCTCATCCGGCGGCATGCCGGGCGCATAGGCAGCCACCCATTGGCTGAAATTGGTACCGCCGTCGCCCTGTTTGGGCAGGTAGGGTTCGCCGTAGCTGGCCTTGCGGAGCCATTTGGAATCCGGGGGGCGGATGAAGGCAATCACATGGTGTACGACTTCACGATTACCGGGGCGAATCTCGGCCGCCTGGATCCAGGTATCTTCCTTCAGGTTCAGAGGCAGAACGAAATAGGTATAGTCGATCGTGCCGGAGGCCGGGACGCTGTACGGTCTGGGGATCTCGGCGACCAGATCGGGAGTCCCGATGTTCCAACCTTGCACGAACTGTACCGGTTTGGGAGCCTCGGCGGGATTGCCCTCGGCCGCTCCCGAATCGGCCCAGGCCACCAAGGTGTCGATCTCCGCCTGGGTCATGGTGCGGTCGTTCATGAACTTTCCATGCTTCGCGTCGGCGAACCACGGCGGCATTTGCCGGGTCAGGACGGCTTGGCGGATCGATTTGGCGTGAGGCCGGGCGTCTTTGTAAGAAATAAGGGACATGGGGGCCGCCTCCACAGGACGATGGCAGGATTGGCAGTTCTTCTGAAAGACCGGGACAACATCCTTATGGAACGTGACTTGCTTAGAAGAAACAGCGAAAGCGGTCAGTACGACCAGGGACAGGCACTTCATGATTGAGACTCTCACCCTTCAATATACGGAACCAAGCTACGATTTCGTTCCGAAAGATCCATTTCGGTTAATACCTCAGGGTGAGTTTCCGATAAGATTCGCAGAAGGAGACCTGCCTTCCGCAGTACAGGACGAGACAAAATGAAGATCAACAACGGATATAACGCAAACGCGGCACAGGCGGCCGAACGGGCGCAAGAGGCGGCGGCGGCACAGTCGAAATCTGGGAAAGTTGGGGCGAAGCAGCAGGGGTCAGACGAGGTCAGTCTCTCGTCCCTGGCCTCGGCCGTGCAGTCCGCGTTGTCGGACTCACCGGACCGGCTGGCGAGAGTGGAACGGCTGGCGGCGGAGTTTGCGGCCGGCAACTACCAGCCGGATGCGCAGGCGACGGCGAACGGTCTGATCTCCGACGCGCTCTCTTCCAATGAGGACGGCAAGAGATGAAAGAGCAGGTCCCGTCTCTAGAGCAGGCGAACAACTCCCTGACGGAGCTGCAAACCCAGGTTGCGCTGTTGCACATGGACGCGGCGCTGCAGTCCTTGGAGCGCCTTTCGAAGAGCCTCCAGGACGGCGAACGGCCATCCGCCCCTGAGCAGCGTGAGATGGAACGGTCGCTGCTCAAGCTTAGGCACGAATTGCGCGAAGCCGGATACCTGGCCGAGCAGGGACTAGCGTTCTGCAAGGGCTGGGCGGACGCCCTGGCGCCGCAGGCCACCTACGCCGCAGATGGCGTATCCCGTGCCGGCGATGAGACCCGTCACGAACTTTCGGTGGAAGCGTAGCGAAGAACCATGGGCAGCCTCTTTACGGCGATGGTGTCGACTGCGGATGCGATGAGCACTCTGCAGCGATCGTTGACGGTGGTGCAGAACAATATCGTCAACGCCTCCACCGTTGGCTACGCCCGGCAGGAGGCGTCGCTTGTCGCCAACCCGTTCAATCCAAATTCTAATTCCACCTCCGGCGGCGTTCGCAGCGGTCCCATGCAGTCGTCACGAAACAGCTACGCCGAGTCGCAGGTGTGGAAGCTGCAACATGCAAAGGGATTCGCCGACAATTTGACCTTTAAGCTCTCGGAGTTGGAGCGGACGTTTCCGCTTACGGCCGGAGCGGGGATCTCCGCCGAACTGGACCGTTTCTTCGGTTCGATTTCGCAATGGTCCGTGGCCCCAAATTCGCCTGTGGCGCGTTCTCAGGTACTGGACCGTTCTCGAAAGATCGCGCAGTCCTTCAACCAGACCGCCCTTGAATTGGGAAACGCCAGCGGCCAGGCGAATAGCGAACTGACCAATACCGTTGCTACGATTAACCGCCTGGCCCGGGACATTGTCGATATCAACGTGCAACGGCGAGAAAGCCTGGTCAGTTCCGGCGATGCCGGGTTGGATGCCCGTCTTCACGCGAAGTTGGAAGATCTCGCCACCTATACCAACTACACGGCTTTGTCGCAGGAGGACGGTTCGGTTACGGTACTGATTGGCGGGCGGACTCCCCTGGTTGTCGGCGATCACGAGTTCGACGTAACCCTCAACCAGGTTGGATCCTCGTTCGAAATATGGGACTCGACCGGCGCCGACATTACGCGTCAGCTCACGGGCGGCCGGGTCGGATCGCTGCTCGAATTCCGGAACCAACTCCTGCCGGGCTACCAAGCGGAGCTCAACACTCTGGCGCAAGGGTTCGCCGGCAACGTTAATGGTGTGCTGGCGGGTGGCATCGATCTGAACGGCAACACTCCCGCGCAAGGGCTATTCACCTACAACACGACACCCGGTGCGGCCGTGACGCTGGCAGTCACCAATATCACGGGCGCCGAGCTGGCCGCGGCGGCGGCCGGAGATCCGGGCGGAAACACAAACGCTCTCGACTTGGCCGGTCTGCAGACCTCCGGCGTCCTTTCCGGGCTCAGCTTCTCGCAGTTTTTCGCAGGAATCACAACCCGTCTGGGTGACCGCCTCAACGAGGTGCGCTCCAGCAAGGACCTGCAGCAGCAGCTTCTGCAACAAGCCCAAAACCTTCGCGCCGAGGAGTCCGGCGTGGACATCAACGTCGAAGCGACGAAGCTCCTCGAGTTGCAAAGAGGATTCCAGGCGGCCGGGCAGGTCATCTCGGTTCTCAACCAGATGACCGAAACGGTCATGAATATGGTGAGGTAACGATGCAGTCCTTCCTAGACGCCCGGCAGACGAGCTTCCTTCACAACCTGAACCGCATCCAGGCCCGTTCGGAGAAGGCGCAGCGGACTTTGGCCAGCGGCCTGCGTATCGAGAACGCCTCCGATAGCCCGGACGAAGTGAGTTCTCTGTTGCAGGCCAGGGCTGAGCTTGCCTCAAGCGAGCAGACCCGGTCGAACCTGAATCGCGTCCGGACCGAAGTGGAGGCCGCAGAAAACGCGATCCAGGGCGGTCTCAAAGCGGTGGAGCGAGTCCGGGTACTCGCGGCTCAGGGTGCATCCGGTACTCAGACGGCGGCGACACGCACCATGATCGCTCGAGAGGTGGAAGCGGTGCATCGCCAGTTGGTTGGCATTTCGAATACCTCGATCGACGGGCGCTACATCTTTGCCGGTTCGGCCGATCAGACCGCGCCCTACGCGGTCGACCTCAACACAACCTCCGGCGCGACTCTCTATGCCGGCGCTACCGCCACCCGTCAAATTCGCGACTCGTCCGGGGTCCGGTTCCCGGTGGCCCGGTCTGGCGAGGACATCTTCGACAACTCCGTTGCGAATCGCAACGCGTTTCGCGTTGTGAAATCCGTTCGCGATGCGCTGCTTGCCAATGATGACGCGGCGTTGGAGACAGCTCTGGCGGACATCGGTACCGCGCTCGAGCACATGAACGAGCAACTCGCCTACTACGGCACCGCGCAGAACTCGATTACGGAGGCCATCGCCACCGCCGACAAGAAGATCCTGTCGCTGAAGACGCAGATCGCCGATACCGAAGGCGCTGACTTGGCCGCCACGATTCTTGAAATGCAGGACGCCAACACCCACCGGCAGGCGGCGCTCCAGGCCAAGGCCCAGGAAGATCTTAGAACGGTCTTCGATTTCATCCGCTAGGCCATCGCCGCGGCGTCAATGGCCGAAATCCGGACCACGATTCTGGAGTGCTGCTGATTGCGGCCCTCCACATACTCCAGCCCAATCGACGTGACGACGATCGAGATCGTCTGCCCATGCAAGTGGAGTGTCACGCCCTTCTTCAACTTCAGACTCTCCTCCAACACTTCGCGAATCGCGTCGCTGGCCGCGGCGCGGGCCGTTCCAGCCGCGGCCAGCGCGCCAACCAGCACACCAAAAGTCATTCTTCGTTGCATTGTCTATAGTCCTTTCATCAAAACCTGGTAAATTTCTCCATCACTAAACGCACCGGATAGCCCGGCCGCATAGGCACAGTGCATCTCCAGCACGCCGCCGGCAAAGCCGAGCGACTTTTCGTCCGGCGATGCCACATTCGAAAGTTTGACAGCCTTTAGCCCGTCACGAAGCGCTTCTTTGCCCAGCGGGTCCAGCGCAATTGTGCGCAGCGCCATGTTCAGCCGGTGGCAGGACACATTGTCCAGAAAATTCAGGCCCGCCGCATCGCTCTGCAGCGTGTCCCATGCCACCTCGTACCTGGCGGCCGAACCGCAAATCTCCGTGATCTCTCTTTCACGCTCCGGAAGTGTTGTCTCAGTCAGCGTCCGGATCATCTGGCGTTCTTGCAATCCCATTCTGTTCCTCTCATACCCTCCTGCGCGAAGGCGCGGAAAAACTTGTCACCCGGGAATCCCGGAATGGTGTTGGGATAGAATTTGCTTATGGTGCGCCGGCGAGATTTTGCGTGGTTTCTGATGGCGGCGGCTCCGCCCGCTACCGCGCAGACGGCGGCGGACGATCTCGCGGCGGCGAAGGAGCGCGTGAAATCGAACTCGCAGGAGCTGAACAAGTTCAGCCTCAGCATCGCGACGGAGCCGGCCTTTGCCTTCAAAGCTTATTAGCGCCGATACGTTCTGGCTCACGATCCGGGAACTGCACGCGAAGCTTGTCGCCAAGGAGTTTTCCTGCGAGGAACTCACCAAGGCCTGGGCCGAACGGCTGGAGAAAATCGGTCCGAAGTACAACGCTCTGGCGCACCCGTTGACCAAAATCGCCATGAAGCGGGCCAAGGAGATCGACAAAGAACTCAAGCGCGGGCGCACGCGCGGGCCCTTGCAGGGGGTCCCGTTCGGCGCAAAGGACCTGCTGAGTTTCGCCAACGAACCCACACGCTGGGGCGCGAAACCGTTCGAAGGCCAGAAGTTCCCGGACCACGCGGCCGCGATCGCGAAACTCGACAAGGCCGGCGCCGTCTGCATAGGCAAGCTCGGCATGGTGGAACTCGCGGGCGGCGGCGGATACCGGTACGCCGCGGCATCACTCACTGGACCCGGCCTGAATCCGTGGGACCCTGCGCGCTGGAGCGGAGGCTCTTCATCCGGCAGCGGTTCGGCCGTCGCCGCCGGGCTGGTTCCGTACGCGCTCGGGTCTGAAACCTGGGGGTCCATTCTCACGCCGGCCGCGTACTGCAACGTGACGGGCCATCGTCCCACCTACGGATTCGTGAGCCGGGCGGGCGCGATGGCGCTCTCCTGGACGCTCGACAAGATCGGTCCCATGTGCCGCTCGGCCGAGGACTGCGGCATCGTGATGCAGACGATCGCCGGCGGCGATTCCAACGATCCGGGTTCGGCCGGCAAGAGCTTTTACTTCGCTCCCGTCCACGTCCGGCCCAACGCCGAGATTCGCGTGGGTTTCGCTCCGGCCGACCTCGACCTGCTGGTCGATGCGGACGTCCGGAAAGTCTTCGCGGACGCCTTGGACGCGTTCCGCCAGATGGGTTTTCCGATGAAGGAGGTCGCGCTGCCGGCCATGCCGTATTCGGCAGCCGCCAGCACCATCATCGCCTGCGAAGCCTCGTCGATCTTCGAAGAGTTAATCGCCAGCGGCCGCGTCGATCAGTTGGCCGACCAAAATCAGATCGCTGGGCTGAAGGCGTCTTTCGACTACACTGCGCGCGACTACCTGAAGGCCATGCGTGTCCGGACGCTTGCCGCCGAGGCCCTAAGGAAACTGTTCGTCGATGTCGATATTCTGCTTACGCCCAGCCGAATCACCATCGCGTCGAAATTGACCGACGCTCTCGACAAAATGACCGGTGTCACCCGCGAGGATGTCACGCCGAAGGACCGCGGTCTGCGTGATTTGAGCGCTGCTGGGAACCTGGCGGGTCTGCCCGCGCTGTCGCTGCCGTGCGGTTTCGCCCACGGGATGCCGCTCGCAATGAGCGTGGTCAGCAGACCGTTTCAGGACAATCTGGTGCTGACCGTCGGCACGCGGTTTCAGGAACGTTCCGATTGGCATAAGCGGCGGCCGCCGGGGGTGGAGTAAGCCCACATGGAGATCATGCCGGAAAGCCTCCGCTGGGGCATCTTCTTGCTTGCTGTCGTGTCGTCAGTTACGGATCTGCGCAATCGCACGATTCCGAATTGGCTGACCATCCCGCTGACCGTTTTCGGGCTTGGCGCCCGCTGGTACACGGGCGGTTGGGAGTCGCTTCGGGAAGGTATGGCCGGCGCATTGATCGGGTTTGGAGTTTATTTTCTGTTCTTCGTGATTCGCGCGCGAGGCGGTGGCGACGTGAAACTCATGGGCGCCTACGGGGCCTTAATGGGAACCTTTAACTGGTTTGTTCTCTTCATATTGGCGGGGGTCCTCGGCGGCGTGGTCGCCTTCGTTGTAATCGTGGCCAAGGGCAGGCTTGGGCAGACCTGGAGAAATCTGACCGGTCTGGCCGGCAAGGACCGGGTGACGCTGGACAGTAAGGAAGCGCTGTCCCTGCCACACGGCGCCGTGGCGGGGTTTCCCGCCATCGTGATCGCGTGGGCCGCGGGACTACCCACTGCTCCAATTCCTTAGAACCCACTAAGGGAAAATCCTGGCCATCGAGACTCTTGGAAATTTCACTTTAGGCCGAAAGTTTTTGCCAGTACCTACCGATGGTTAAACAGGTATGAATTCCGAAGCCTTGATCTGGACGCTCCTGCCGCTGTTTGTCGCCGCCGGTTCCTCGCTGCTCTCGTTTTTCATTATGCAAGCGCGCCTGGAGGTTGCCGTGGCGCGGGAACGCGAGGTGGTGGCCCAATTGCGCGCACAGCTCTCCTCGCAAAAAGAACTGACGGAAGAAAAGGTCCGAAAGGCCGAGGAGGAAACCTCCCGCCGGTCGCTCGATACCTTCCTGGGCGAATTCCGCGTGGAAGAGCGCCACTACATGAAGGAATCGAAGTCTCTCTTTGTCAACAAGAAGAGCATGGTTCTGCAGGAACGCCTATTCTTTCGGAACATCCCGCTTTCCAATTGGGTGGAGCACGAGATGACCATGGAAGAGGGCGGCGACGTGTCCAAACTGGCGCAGGCCGCCTCCGTGTTCACACAGCGCGGGATCGGCACCGGAGCTAAAGAGCCAACGCTGATGCCGAAGCTGCTTCGCGAGCAGTCTGCCTGATCGACGGTACATCCAAGATCATGGTTTGCGCCATGGGCGGGTTCGCAATTGCCCAGGCCAGCGCATTAACCATCTCCTCGTGGGTTACCAGCCCCAGGCGTTCCGCCGCCGCCCGCCAGCGCGGGATAAACGCGGCCACCGCGTAGAAGGGAATCAGCCCGGCCGGCCACCAGTGACCCGGTCCCAGGACATACCAGGGCCGCAGGACGGTGGCGGTCAATCCGCTAGATCGCAGGCGGGCCTCACAACGCGTCCGGACTTCGACATAGTCCTTCATCACCGGAGCCGGGTGAGCCACGCTGACATAGACGAAATGGACAGCTCGGCGGAGCATGGCTGCGGCCAGGGAGGCCTCAAACGAAGCCTGATCAATGGAGCGGAACTCGGCCGCCTTGGCTGGACTCGGATGCGCCACGCCGGTCAAATGCACAACGGTGGCCCCGTAGGGAATCTCGTCCACGAAGGTGGACTCCCGGAGAGCGTCCCCCGGCACCGGAATACACTCCTTGGGCAGCTTGCGAAGCGACTGTGGCCGGGCCAAGGCGTACACCTCGAAGCCCGTCTCACTCAGCAATTCCGTGAGGGGACGGCCCAGGTAGCCTGTGGCGCCACTGATGAAAACCTGCCGCATTCCACTCCTACTACGCGGCCGGCCGCCAAACGGATTACGCTTTCGGCCGTTCGTAGAGGAAAATGCAGTCCTCCAGCCGGCTATTCCCGCTGCCATCGTTGATGGCGAACCTCCGCGAGTTGAATCCGGTGTTGCGGAATTGCCCGTTCCACAACGACCCGCCGGCATACGCCCCGTCCTTGCGAAGGGCGTAGAAATTGATGTCGAACCGGTTCAGCCGCGCCTTGTCGTGGTTGTAGTTCCGCGACACCCGCTTCAATACGTCCAGCACCGCGTCCTTCGGGGACATGCCATGCCGCATGTTTTCGACGATGGAATGCGCTCCCGCCACGCGGATGTTCTCCTCCCCGCGGCCGGTGGAGCCCGCCGCGCCCACTTCCTGATCGACATACAGGCCGGATCCGATAATTGGCGAGTCGCCCACCCGGCCCGGGATCTTCCAGGCCAAACCGCTTGTCGTCGTGCAACCGCTCATTTCGCCCTTTGCATTCAGCGCCAGGCAGTTAATCGTACCGGTGACCGGATACATCGCCCGGTCGAGCGCATAAGCCAGCAACTCCCCGGACACGCCGGGAAATTGCGCGGCCATATCCTTGCCGGGTGGCGCGTCGAGACCGTCGGACCAGTTGCTGTGTCCCCGGCCGTCGCGCAGAGTCCGCTTCCAGACCATCCAGGCCAAGCGCGATTTTTCGGTGAGCAGATTTTCCTCGCTGAAGCCCATCGCCTTGGCGAAGCGCAGCGCGCCCTCGCCCACCAGCATGATGTGGTCGGTCTGCTCCATCACCAATTTCGCGACTTTTGACGGGTTCTTAATATTTCGTAAGGACGCAACCGCTCCCGCTCGCCGGGTGGGCCCGTGCATCACGGAGGCGTCCAGCTCCACAACTCCCTCTTCGTTGGGCAGGCCGCCGTAGCCGACCGAGTCGTCCGCCGGGTCGTTCTCGTTCACGTTGACTCCGGCGACAACGGCGTCGAGAGTGTCTTTTCCCGCGCATATGTGCGCCATCGCGATATTGCAGCAATCCAGACCGTTCGAACTCGCGATGACAATATTCTTCGCGCCGCCCGGTTGCGCGGCCGCCGGCAGGGCCGCCGCTCCGGCCATCCAGTTTCTACGGCTCAGCATAATGCGAACTCCCTTCGGTAGACTGATGTGCATGCCGACGGCCTGGAAACTTGGCGCCGCCTTTGTGCTGCTTGCCACATTGTTGTATCCGCAACCGAAGAAAAGCAAGAAGGAACCGAAGGCGCCGGAGTTGACGGTCGAGAAGATCGAGATCAAACGCGACGGCGAAGTCATTCTGCTGGACGGCGTCGTCAAGAACTCATCCATGCGGACGATGCGCGGGCTGACTCTCCATTTTGAGTTCTTCGCGCCGAACCGGAAATCGTTGACAATCCTGAACGGTCCGGTCGAATCCGCTGTTGTCGAACCGGAAGAAGAGGCCGAGTTTCGATTGCAGGTCCGCGCTCCGCACGCCGCCGTGTCACTTGTAATCGAGGCGCGGGACAAGGACTCGCGGGACTTTATCGTCGCAAACAACGGCCCGCATCCCATCGAGTAGTTGCGGGGTACAATCAAGGTCACTATGTGGAATCGCATTGGTTGGGTGGCCGCACTGACGTGCGCGGCGGTTGGGGCACAGCCGAATCCCGCCGTCCGCTTTGAACTTGTCATCGGCACTTTCACCGGCGACATCGATGTCGAACTCCTGCCGCAGTCCGCGCCCCGCACCGTCGAGAACTTTCTCAACTATGTCCGTAAAGGGGCCTACAACGGCACCTTCATTCACAGGTCCGTACCCGGATTCGTTGTGCAGGGCGGCGGTTACACGTTTCGAAACAACAACTTTGCCGAGATTCCACAGGATCCGCCGGTGGTCAATGAGTTCCGGATTTCGAACACACGGGGCACCATCGCAATGGCGAAACTCGGTTCGGGTCCCAACACCGCCACCAACCAATGGTTCTTTAATCTTTCCAGCACCAACGCCTCGAATCTCGACAACCAGAACGGCGGCTTCACCGCGTTCGGCCGGATTATCGGCTCCACCGGCCTGTCTAATATGGATCGCATCGCCGCCGTCCGGACGTTCGCTTTGCAACAACCGTTCGACCAGATTCCGCTGGTGAACTTTACGTCCGGCCAGACGACCACCGAGGCCAATCTGGTGCTGATTAAGTCCGTCCGGGAGATCGAACTTCCGGCGGCGCCCCAGATCTCGGAGAACGGCATAGTCACCGCGGCCAACTTCGGCGGTTTCGCCGAGGCCGCTCCCGGAACCTTTATCGAAATCTTCGGGCAGGGCCTGAGCGGCGGTGAGCCGCGAAGCTGGGCGACGTCCGATTTCAACGGCAACAACGCTCCTACCCGGTTGAACAATACAACGGTGACTGTGGGCGGCGTCCCCGCCTACATCAGCTACGTCAGCCCGACGCAGATCAACGCACAGATCTCCGGGAGCGTGCAGACCAGCGGCTCCGCGCCGGTAGTTGTCACGTTCGACGGCCGCGCGTCGCAGCCCGTACCGCTGCGGATGAAGCCTTTGAACGGCGGACTGCTGGCGCCGCCGTCGTTCAAAGTAGGCGATGTGCAGTATGTGGCGGCGCAGCACGCGGCCACCGGGAAGTGGGTTTCGAACGGCCGTATTCCCGACACCGAAAACCTACCCGCGGAACGGGGCGAAACGCTGATTTTCTACGGCATCGGCTTCGGGCAGGTCAGCCCAGGCAACGTACCCATTGCCGGACAGATTGCGCGCCAGCCAACGGCGCTGTTCAATAACATCGAGTTCAAGATTGGGGGCGTCACGGTAAAACCGGCCTACGCCGGTTTCATCCAGGGCCTGGTGGGACTCTACCAGTTCAACGTCGAGGTTCCGCAGAGCACTCCTGCCGGCGATCAGCCTTTGGAAGTGATCCTCGGCAACGAACCCATCGCTCAAACCCTCCTCCTCAGCATGAAGCCATAGTCCTATGGCCTCGCCTCTGGACGATGCCGCCGCACGCGCGGCGCGCTACTTGGCCGGAATCCGGGACCGCCGCGTTGGGCCGGTGGATATAGGCGGTCTGCCGGAGTCGGCTTTTCCGGACGAACCCGCGACACCGGAAGAAATTTTAGCCGTTCTCGACGGCGCGGGCAGCCCGGCGACGGTCGCCACAGCCGGCGGACGCTACTTCGGTTTTGTCACGGGCGGCGCATTGCCCGCCGCTGTTGCGGCCTCCTGGCTGGTCAGCGCCTGGAACCAGAATGCAGCCCTGGAGATCATGTCTCCGGCAGCCATCCATTTCGAGGATCAGGCGATACGATGGGTGGTCGAAGCGCTGGGCCTGCCCGCGGATTCGACCGGCGCGATCGTCACGGGCGCGACGGGCGCGAACTTCACCGCCGTATGCGCGGCGCGAACTGCGCTGCTTCGCCGGGCGGGCTGGGATCCGGATGAAGATGGCCTCTTCGGCGCGCCGCCGATTCGGGTTGTGGCCGGGGAGGAGATCCACGTTTCGATGGTCAAGGCTCTCGGTTTGGCCGGGTTTGGCCGCCAGCGGCTTCACCGGGTGCCAGTGGATGGGCAGGGCCGCATGCGGGCGGACGCGCTGCCGCCGCTCGACGGCCGGACGCTGGTCTGCATTCAGGCCGGGAACGTCAACACCGGGGCGTTCGACCCTGCGGCCGGGATCTGCGCCCGCGCCCGCCAGGCCGGCGCCTGGGTTCACGTGGACGGCGCCTTCGGCATCTGGGCCGCGGCGTCGCCCAAGTACCGGCATCTGACCGCTGGCCTTAAGGACGCCGACTCCTGGGCCACCGACGCGCACAAGTGGCCGAATACTGGCTACGACGGCGGCATCGCCATCGTCCGGGACCGCAGCGCGCTGCGCCACGCCATGACGGTCAACGCCGCGTATCTGCCGGAGGGTCCCAAGCGTGAACCCTCGCAGCACGGTCCGGAGATGTCCCGGCGCGCCCGGGGCGTGGAACTGTGGGCCGCCCTCCGGTCGCTCGGCAGGCGCGGTTTGGCGGATCTCATCGACAGAACTTGCGCCCATGCGCGGGCGTTCGCCCAGGGTCTGGACGGGCAGGCCGGTCTGGAAGTTCTCAACGAAGTTGTTCTAAATCAAGTGCTTGTCTCTGCGGGAAGTGCCGAACGCACGAACCGGCTGACTCGATCCGTCCAGGCCGATGGCACCTGCTGGTGCGGCGGGACGGTTTGGCAGGGCCGGACCGCCATGCGCATCAGCGTGTCGTCGTGGCTAACGGACGAACAGGATGTAGCCAGAAGCGTCGCCGCCATTCGCCGCCTGGCCAGCGATCTCGATTGACCGCTTAGGATTTGATAGACTCTCGCCCAATGCAAGGGTTTCTTTTGTTCCTTTTGTCCGTCCCGGTGGCCGCGCAGACGTTCCAGGCAACGCTCACCGGCCGGGTGCTCGACCCATCTGGCGCCGTCGTTCCCGCCGCTCGTGTGGAGACGACCAGCGCGGCCACCGGAGTGAAACAACGAACAGTCACCGGGCCGGACGGCGTCTACAACTTCCCGCTGCTGCCCCCAGGCCGCTATTCGTTGCAGGGCGTGGCGCCGGGCTTCGCCACGGTCGTCGTTGAGAATGTGATTCTCGAGGTCGGCTCCCGGACTGCGCTCGATATCGAGCTTCGCATCGACACAACTGGAACCAGCGTGCAAGTCACGGCCGACGCTGCGGCGTTGCAGATTAAGTCCGAGTCGGGCGAACGGTCCGATCTGATTACGAACCGCCAAATTCGCGATCTTGCCCTCAACGGGCGGAACATCCTCGATCTGATGAAGGTGATTCCGGGCGTGGTTTCCAACGTTTCCGGCCAGGTCTCCAACGACGGCGGAGTCCGCAATTTCAACATCAACGGTGCGCGCGGGACGCAGAAAGAAGTATCGATCGATGGTTCCTCAAACGTCATCGCCGGCGCGAATCAGCGCGTCCACGTGACCATCAACCCCGACGCGATTCAGGAGGTAAAAGTCCTCACATCGAACTATCAGGCCGAATACGGTAAAACCGCCGGCGGTTTCATTCAATACACAACCCGCTCGGGCGGAAAGGACTTTCACGCCGCCACGCGCTACTTTCGCCGGCACGATTCGATGAACGCCAACGACTTTTTCAGTAACGCGCGTGGATTGCCGCGCAGACTGTATCGGTATAACTACTCCGGCTATGATGTCTCCGGTCCGGTGATCCTTCCAGGCACCGGCTTCAATCGCAATCGCGACAAGCTCTACTTTTTCTGGAATCAGGAGTTCTACCGGCAGCTCATACCGTCCTCACCCCGGACCGTTCGCGTCCCCACCGAGGCCGAGAAGAACGGCGATTTCTCGCGAACTACGGACGGCAACGGCAACCCGGTTTTCATTCGCGACCCGCTGACCAATCAGCCCTGCACCGCCGCCAACCGCGCCGGCTGCTTCCAGGGCAACATCATCCCCCGCTCGCGCCTATTCGCCGATGGGCAGCGCGTGCTCGGCATCTTTCCCGGCCCGAACGACTCGGTAGGCGGCAACGTTTATAACTACAGCTCCCAGTTTTCCAATTCGACGCCGCGCCGCGAGGACGTTCTTCGCATCGATTGGAACCTCTCGTCGAAAACGCGCGTGGCCGGCCGGTATATTCAAAACTCCGAACGCACGGTGCAGCGCTACGGCGGCTGCAACAACATCGCCTACAACCTGCCGCTCTCCACGCTCGAGTCCACGCAGAGCCCGCGCAACTTCTCGCTGAACGTTGTGCACACGTTCAGCCCCACGCTGCTGAACGAATTCACCTACGCGCCCAGCCGGAGCCGGACCACCTGCGAACCGCAGGACGATAAGCTCCAGCGCGCGCCCTACGGCATTCAACTCCCGATGCTGTTCAATAACGCAGTCACAACGAAATTCCTCCCGTCTCTCGCGTTCGGGGGTATCGCCAACCAGGCGTTCCCGTCTCTCGCCGCCGGCGCTCTGCCTGTTCAATCGGGAGACGCCAACGTCACCATCAGCAACAACCTCTCCAAGTTCATCGGCAAGCATTCCATCAAAACGGGATTCTACTATCAGCGCAACCGATTCCTGTTCACGCCGCGCAATGGCATCAACGGGGACATTAACTTTAACAACGATGTCAATAACCCGCTCAATGCCAACCATCCGTTCGCGAACGCGTTGCTGGGCGTGTACACACAGTTCTCGCAGGCCAATGAGATCGTCGACGGCCGCGTGATGTACCACACGATCGAAGGCTTCGTGCAGGACACCTGGAAGGCGGCGCCGCGCTTGACGCTCGATCTCGGCCTTCGCATCTCGCACGTCGGCCCCAGCTATGACGAACGGCTGCAGAGCAATGTGCTCCGGCCCGATATGTACGATCGCACCAAGGCCGTCCGCCTCTACACGCCCGTTCTTGGCGGCGGACAACAACGCGCGGCCGATCCCGCCAATCCCTCCGTCACTCTTCCGGCGGCCTTCGTGGGGCTCATCGTGCCGAACTCGGGCGACCCGTTCAACGGCATTACCTCCCCGCGCGAAGGCTATCCGCGCGGCGGCTTTGACGCGCGCCCGCCGCAGTGGGGCCCGCGCATCGGCTTTGCCTGGAATGTGTTTGGCGACAACAAGACGGTGGTCCGCGGCGGCTACGGCATCAGCTACGAACGCGTGCAGGCCAACGTAGTCCTTGGGCAGCTCAATACACCGCCGACAAATATCGTTCCGCGCCTGTTCTTCGGCAGCCTGAACGATCTGCGCAGCCAAAGCGGCACACTGGCGCCTTCCAACATCCAGGGCTTTCCGCGCGAAGGCAAGGTTCCCAACATCCATTCCTTCTCGCTTGGCGTGCAGCGGAACATCGGCAGCGGGACCGTCGTCGATATCGCCTACGTAGGGACGCTTTCGCGCCATCTTGTTCAGTCGCGCAATCTCAACACGATCCCGTATTTCCGTACATTCGAACGCTCCGCGCAGGACCCGTCGCGGTTTGGCGGCACGGTCCCGGAGGTGGAGCCGAATCTGCCCGCCATCTATCGGGCCGCCGGATTCAATTTCTCCGGCGCCAACGCGCTGCCGCTGAATTTCCTGCGCCCATTTCCGGGCTTCGCGGAGGTCAACTACCGCGAGTTCAGCGGCTCCTCCAACTACCACTCGCTGCAGGTTGCCGCCTCGCGCCGGCTCTCGGCGGGCATCACCTTCCAGTTGGCCTACACCTTCTCCCGCGCCTTCGTTACAGGCGACACCGATTTCGAAGGCAACCATCCGTACGATACCCGCGGCTTCGACTACGCCCTCGCCGAGTTCGACCGCGCCCACACGTTCGTCGCCAACTACGTCTACGACGTCCCGCTCTTCCGCAAGTCGCGCTACTTCGGCGGCTGGCAGATCTCCGGCATTTCGCAGTTCTATACCGGCGAACCCTTCGAGCTCGGACTCGGTATTCAAGGCGTGAATGCGGCGCAGCGGATCGTGGGCTCCTACAATTTGCCGGTCCGTCCTTTCCGCGTGGGCGGGCAGCCGGACACGGCCGGCGGACTGCGCATCAACCCGGATCAATTCGCCGTTCCGGGCATCGGAGAAATCGGCCCGTATCCGCGGATGTACCTGCGCAATCCGTGGTTCGTGAACCACGACCTTTCGATCTTCAAAAACTTCCGTTTGGGCGAATCCGATGCGCGCAAACTGCAGCTTCGCATCGAGATGTTCAATTTTTTGAACTCCACGCAGTTCGCGGGGATCAACGGCGGCACACAGGTTTCCACGTCCGCCGGGGCGATCGGCAACGCCGTCTTCAACAACTTCTCCGGCCTGCGCATCACTAACAATCTCCGCCAGTCCGGCTCCACACTTCCGCTTGGCCAGTTCTTCGGCGAGTACAATGCCGCCCGCGATCCGCGCATTATCCAACTCGCCGTCAAGGTCTACTTTTGATGGCGCGCGTTTAGGCGTCTTCCAGGTGCCCGTCGCGCATGCGCACGATGCGGTCGGCGAAAGCCGCCGCTTCCGGGTTATGCGTAATCATCAAAATCGTCTGGCCGATTTTTCGGTTCAGATTCCGCAACAGGTCCAGCACCGCGTTGGAATTCTCCGTGTCCAAATTGCCGGTCGGCTCGTCGGCCAGCAGGATAGACGGATGATTCACCACCGCGCGTGCGATGGCCACGCGCTGCTGCTCGCCTCCGCTCAGCTGCCTGGGTTTTCGGTCCAGTTTTCCGTCGATACCCAGCACGCGCAGCACCTCTTGAAATTGGGCGTCGAACGGGCCCTTGCGGTTGGCGATATCGCGAGCGATCTCAATGTTACCGCCGACCGTCAGCGTCGGAAGCAGATTGTATTTTTGGAACACAAAACCCACAGCGGTCTTGCGCAGGTTGGTGCGCTCCACATCGGAGAGATGCGAAAGGTCCTTGCCGTCGATCACGATACTGCCCGCCGCGGCCGGCGTTAACCCGCCCAGTATGTGGAAGAGCGTCGACTTTCCCGAGCCCGACGGCCCCACGACCGCCAGAAACTCCCCGCGTTTCACTGCAAGATCCACGCCGCGGAGCGCGTGCACATCCACCTCGCCGGAACGGAACGTCTTCCGCAATCCGCGAATTTCGATAATCGCGTCAGTCATAGGAGAGCGACTCCAGCGCATCCTGCCGTGCCGCCTTCATGGCCGGATACAGAACACCAAGAACGGCGCCTAACATCGTTACGCCTGCGGCGATGGGCCACCAGGAATAGACGATTGACTGCGTCATCGACGCCGGAATAAACGTCGCCAGCAGCCATTTCGTACCGTAGCTCATCAGGATGCCGGCGACGCTTCCCAGCAGGGCGAGCAGCAACGTCTCCCGCAGCAGAATGCCGAGAACGTAGCCGGGAGAGGCGCCCAGCGCTTTCAGGATTCCGATTTCGCGGGTGCGCTCCAGGATGGCCGTGTACATCGCCAGGAAGACCACCAAGAAACCGAACAGCACCGAAAGGGTGACGACGACGCCGATGAACGCCTTCAATTCGGGTACGTTGTTCACGGAGAACTGCGACGCCAATTCGTCCATCGAATAGATCGGATAGTCGACCAGAGTCTTCTTGAATTCATCGATGACGGCTTGTGTGTGCGAAGAATCGTCGAGCTTCACGTAGATGACTGAGACTTTGCCGGTGTTTGCCGTCATGTCCTGCAGCACCCGAATGGGCAGCATCATGCGCGTGAGCTTGCCCCCCCGGAAGATTCCGGAGACGATCCAATCCTTGTTCAGGATCTTGATCGTCGAGCCGACTTTCAGCTTTTTTTCCTTGGCGTAGTACTCATCGATAATCGCCTCTTGTGCCTCGCGAAAGGGCGCGCCGGAAATGTACTGAAACCCGCCGCTCATCGTCGCCAGCGTCTGATAATCCACTCCGTGCACGGTGCTGACGCCGCCAATGGGTTGGATGGCGACGCCGGTGGCCAGCTTCACGTGCTTCTGTTCCGACGCCCAAGTAACCAGTCTCTCGTTAATGCTCGGCGGCGTAATGCCGATGGCCGACGAGCCCGCGGGACGAATGATAATGTCCGCGCCGACGCCGCGGGTGCGCGATTCCTGATCCGCGAGCATCCCCTCGCCGACACCGACCAGCGTGAGCATCATCGTCACGCCCAGCCCTATCGCCAACGAACTCAGCAACGTCCGGACCGGCCGGTGCTTCAGATTTTCCCAGACAAGCTGATAGACCAAAACGTTATTGTAACCCGTCGTGGAAAAACTCCAGAACCCACGACGCGAACAGCGCGGTATCTAGCGGCTGGTCCAAGGTGGCCAGCGCGGCGTCGACGGCCGCGGGGCCGATACGCTCACGGCGGAACTCCAGCAGCGCCCGGGCATAGG
Source organism: Acidobacteriota bacterium (assembly GCA_016871155.1). Classification (GTDB taxonomy): domain Bacteria; phylum Acidobacteriota; class Terriglobia; order Bryobacterales; family Bryobacteraceae. The sequence goes on from VFZO01000009.1 coordinate 27,617, forward strand.
CGGGTGAAAACTCGGGATGCCCCTGAATACCCAGCGATTTTCTTACGCGAATCATGGCCGCGTCGCAGTGCGCGTTCGAGGCGAGCACAACGCCGCCCGGCGGCAGCGTTTCCACCTGATCCTGGCAGCTCATCAACGCGCTGACGGCGGGTTGCGGCGGCCGCATCCAGGGCTCCTCCTTCGTCACCGCGAACCCGTGAACGCCGATGCCCCATCCCTTCGGGGACTTTGCCACGCGCCCGCCCAGCGCGTGTCCCAGCATCTGGTGGCCGAAACAGACGCCGAGGAACGGCGTTCCGGCGGCGTGGATCCGGCGCGTCAAATCGGCAAACGCTCGAATCCAGGCCTCGTCTTCATAGACGCTACGCCGGGAGCCGGTGGCGACATAGGCGTCACACTCCTCCAACCGCGACGGGCCGCCGCCCTCAGTGAGATCGTAGATCCGCCATTCGCCGGGTAGCCACCGCGCGAACATCTCGTCGTAGTCGCCGCCGATGGAGCGGAACTCCGGAAGAACGTGATCGCATTGCAGCAGCCCCAATCTCATATCGTTCGCAGGTGAAAGGACTTCAATCGGGTCAACTGGCCGTAGCCGAGTTCGGAGAGCGAACAGCCACGCCCGGTATCCTTCACACCCGTCCACGCTAGGGCGGGGTCCAGGTAGTCACACCGGTTCATGAACCACGTTCCAGTAGAGATGCGGTTGCCGATGCTTTCGGCCGCCGCGATGTCCTGCGTCCAGATTGCCGCCGTCAATCCGTAGGCGGAGTCGTTCATTAGCCCAACGGCCTCATCGTCATTGGCGGCCTTCATGATGCCAACGACGGGGCCGAACGTCTCCTCGGTCATCACGCGCATGGTGTGGTTGACGTTGGTGAGTATACGCGGCGCCATGTACGGCGTACCGGGCTGGTCCGGAATATCGACGTGTACGTGCGCCCCTTGCGCCTGGGCCTCCGCCACCTGCGCGCGAACAAAATCCGCCGCGGCCGTGCGAACCATGGGTCCCAGCGTAGTGGCTGGCTCCATCGGGTTGCCGAGCGCGTACTGGCCGGTGAGCGCGATCGCGCGTTCGACAAACTCGTCGTAAACCGGAGCCTGCGCGTAGATGCGTTCGATGCCGCAGCAGCTCTGGCCGGAGTTGAACATCGCGCCGTCAACGAGGTTCTCCACCGCGTCCGCCAGATTCGCATCCGAGCGAACGTAGGCCGGATCCTTTCCGCCCAACTCCAGTGTGGCGCCGATGAAGCGATTGGCCGCGGCGCGCTGCACCGCGTGGCCGCCCGCCACCGAACCCGTGAACACGACGTGATCCACACGCGGGTCACCAATCACGCGCTCCACATCCGCGTGGCCCAGGTGCAGGAACTGAAAGACACCTTCCGGCAGGCCCGCCTGTTGGAACGCCTGCGCGAAGCGTTCGGCGCACAGCGGTGTCTGCGCCGAATGTTTCAACACTACGGCGTTTCCGGCAACGATGGCCGGCACCACGGAGTTCACAGCCGTCAGATACGGATAGTTCCAGGGCGCAATGGTGAACACCACGCCGAGCGGGGTTTTGCGAATGAACCGGGTGAAGCCGGCGCGCGGCGCCACGGCATGATCTTGAAGCGCGGCCGGCGCGGCGTCGATCATAAAGCGCGCGCGTTCCGCAAAGCCGCGCCGGATCTCGTTCGGCGTGTAGCGAACCGGCCGGCCCATCTGCCACGTTAGCTCTTCTCCGATTGCATCGGCCTTCGCTTCCATGGCCTCTACAAAGCGCAACGCCGTCGCCATCCGTTCCGCCAGCGGCTCCTGGGCCCAGCGCTTTTGTGCCTCGGCCGCGCGGCCCAAAGCCGCCTCGATTTCGGTGCCGCCGGCGAGAGGGCGCTCGACAAAAACGCGTCCGTCAATCGGGGAGATCGTCTTCTGCATGGCGTCCTAGAGCGGCGTGGTGTAGGCCGCGGTGATGCCGCCATCCACCAGAAATTCGCTGCCGGTAACGAACGACGATTCGTCGGAAGCTAGGTACAGCGCGGCGTAGGCGATCTCCTTGGCCTGGCCGAAGCGGCCCATCGGAATGTGAACCAGCCGCCGCTGCTTTTTCTCTTCGGTGTTGAGGTACTTCATCAACAGCTCGGTAAACAGCGGCCCCGGGCATAGCGCGTTCACGCGAATGTTCTCGCGCGCATGGATGGCCGCCAACTCGCGGCTCATCGAAAGCACGGCGCCCTTGCTGGCCGTATAGGCGAGTTGCGGCGTCGCGGCGCCGAGAATCGCCACAAACGACGCGGTGTTTACGATGGATCCGCCGCCCGCCCGGCGCAGTGCCGGCACTCCGTATTTGCAGCCCAGAAAGACACCCTTTACGTTGATGGCAAAGGTCAGGTCCCAAACGTCCTCGGTCGTCGATGTGGCGTCGTCATCATCGGCGTGCGAGATGCCGGCGTTGTTGAACAGAATATTTAACCGGCCGTACTCCTTCTCCGCGGCGGCCACCATCGCCTCGCAATCGGCGGCTTTCGAAACGTCCGCCTTCACAGCCCATCCGCCGCAGGCGGCAGCCACGGCCTTCGCGGCGTCTTCGTTGACGTCCACGGCGACGACCTTCGCGCCTTCCGCCGCGAATAGCAGCGCGCTCTCCTTCCCGATCCCACTGCCCGCGCCGGTAATCAGCGCGACCTTATCCTTCAAACGCATGCTTCAGATCCTTTCGAAATAACGTTGGCGCTCCCAATCGGTGACAGCGCACTCAAATTGTTTTTGCTCGTTGCGGTAGAAGTGCACGTAGTGCTCATGCACGTCCGCGCCCAGAGTGGACTTCGCGAACTCCGACCCGGCGAACAGATCCACCGCATGTTCCAGCGTGTACGAGACACGCGGCAGATTGCGCGCGGCGTAAACGTCTCCCTCAAATACGGGCGGCGGTTCGATCCTGTTTGTCACGCCATCCAATCCGGAGGCCACGGCCGCGGCGAACGCCAGGTACGGATTCGCGTCCGCCCCGGGGATGCGGCATTCAATGCGCAGGCTGGGCCCCTCGCCCACCACGCGGAATCCGGCCGTGCGGTTGTCCTTGCTCCAAGCAAGGCGAGTCGGCGCCCAGGACATATCCTCAAAGCGCTTGTACGAATTGATCGTTGGCGCGTAGAACACCATGAACTCGGGCGCGTGGGCGATCCAGCCGCCGAGGAACCAGCGAAACACATCGGCGTCCGTAAACGCCGCGAGGCTTAGGTGCAGGTGGCAGCTCGACCCGGCCTGCCCTTTCGCGGGTTTGGCCATGAAGGTAACAGCGATTCCGCACTGCTCGGCTATCTCCTTCACGCACTGTTTCAGAAGCACATGATTGTCGGCCATCTCCAACACGCCGGAGTAGCGGACATTCACTTCATGCTGGCCAAGGCCCCATTCGCCCTTCGAATTCTCCACCGGAATGCCCGACGCCTTCAAATGGCGGCGAACACGCTGCGTGAAAAACTCCTCGCGCGTGCCTTGCAGCAGGTTGTAGTCTTCCAGATACCAGCTCAACGGTTCCAGATCGCGATACCCGTTCTTCGCCGCGTCGCGATACGTGGCGCGGTAGCCGTAGTATTCCAGTTCCGACGCGCCCATCGGCACATGCCCCAGCGTTTGCGCCCGCGCCAGTTGCCGCTTCAGAATGTTCCGCGGAGCCTGCTCTACATGATCGGCGTCGCAGTGCACGAACGCCGTCTTGTCCAGCCACGTCAGGATGCGTAGCGTCTTCAGGTCCGGCACAAGATGGAAGTCGCCGTAGCCAAGCTCCCAGTTCGCGAAAGAGAAGCCGGGCACTGGGTTCATCTCTGCGTCGGTGGTCAGCAGGTAATTGCAGGCGTGCGTCCCGTCCTTGGCGGCGTGCCGCCAAAAGAACTCGGCATCGAAGCGTTTGCCCATCAGCCGCCCGTAGTGATCGGTGAAGCCGGCGACGACGGTGTCAACGGCGCCGTCCTCCACCGCGCGGGCGAGTTCTTCCAGGGAGAGGAGCTTAGTGTTCTTGGACATGGGACCGGCGATATAAGAAGTAGTATGCAAGCATCACGGCGATAAACGCCACCGTGCCGAAGACGCCGGGCCGGAAGGACTCGACGGCGAACGTGGCGGCCAGGCACACAAACGCCAGCGCAATGCCTGTGTACGCTCCCGCGCGGCCGAGGGGGCTCACGTAGGGCCGCTCCATCGCGCGGCCCTTCAGTGTGCAGTAAGAAAGCAGCACCAGGATATACGATACGAGCGCTCCGAAGACCGCCATGTTCAATAGCGCGGCGCCCACGCTGGTGGCGTACTGTTGCGCCAGGAAACACAAAATCAGTCCGATCGCTCCGCCCGCGATCAGCGCAACGTGCGGGGTGTAGCGGTTGTTTAACCGCATCAGCGCGGCCGGCAGAAACCCGGCGCGGCTCAACGCGAAAAGCAGGCGTCCATAGGCATAGACGATCGAGTGAAAGCTCGCCACCAGTCCCGTGAGCGAAATGATCGAGAGTACGATCGACGTGACGCTGCTTGCGTAGACGGCTCGGAAACCCGCCTCCAGCGGAGCGGCCGATTCGCCGATCCCCTGTGCGCCGGGCCCGACGCCGGAATTCAGTACGAGGGTCCCAAGCGAGAACGCCAGCAATGTGGCCATGCCCCATTTCAGGGCGCGCGGCATATCTCTCGCTACGTCGTGACTCTCCTCGGCCGAGAGCGGCAACTGCTCGATCGCCAGGTAAAACCACACGGCATACGGCATGGCGGCGAACACGCCGTACCAGCCTTTCGACGGTACGTTCAACGCCAGTTCCCAGCGGAAATGCGGCAGCGCGCCGGCGTAGAAAATCAACAGCACGAGGGCGGCCAGCGCCGTGATGAGCATCGACACGCGAAACGTCAGTGCCGCGCCGGCCACGTTGATGCCTACGAAAAAGACGTAGAACGCGACCCACCAGATCCAATCCGCCGTGCCAGGCACGATCGCTTTCATGTAGCCCGCGATGCCCGCCACAATCACGGCCGGCGTCGTGACGTACTCGATCGCATCGGTAAGGCCGTTCAGGAACGCCCGGTCTTTTCCGAACGCCGCGCGCGTGAAGTTGTAAAAGCCGCCGGCATCGGGTAACGCGGCCGAGAGTTCGGCGATGGAAAACACCAGGCACACGTACATCACCGCGATCAGCAGCGTGGCCAGGAAAAGCCCTTCAAATCCGCCGGCCAGAAGTCCGGTCTGCCAGCCGAAGTAGTTGCCGGAGATCACGCCGCCTACGCCGAGCGCCCATAGTTGCACCCATCCGGCGGTCTTCTTCAGTTGCTCGGCAGCCATGCGAGACTCGCATGGTAGCACTACAACTCGCGCAGCGCCTGCACGGGTTCCACACGCGACGCTCGCCGCGCCGGCAGCCAGGCTGCCGCGAATGCCGCCAGCAGCAGCACCGCCACAGCCGCTAGCAAGGGGCCCGGGGCCGACGGCTTCACCTCGAATAGCAGTGTTCGCAGCCAATCGGAAACCGCCGCCGCGCCGGCCAGCCCCAGCGCCACGCCGGCCAACGTCCACGCTCCCGCCTGCCGCAGCACCATAGTTCGAATCGCACCCGCCGTCGCGCCCAGAGCGATTCGTATTCCAATCTCGCCCGTACGCTGCGCCGTCAACAGCGCGATCACGCCGTAGAGGCCGATGGCCGCCAGCAACAGACCAGTAACGGCAAAGCCTCCCAGCAGCAGCGTTCGGAAGCGCGGCCGCTCCCGGTGTTTCCCGACGCGTTCGTCGAGCGACTCCACCTCCACCACCAGGCGCGGATCGAGGGTTCGGAACACCTCTCTTGCAAACGGGATCGTGCGGGAGTCGGCCTCGATCAGCGCCGAGAACGACCGGCGGCCACTGCTGAGCATGTACGCCTCCGGGTCCGAGGGCTCCGTCAATCCGGCGTTGCGAACGCCGGCTACAACACCCACCACTTCGCATTCGGGCTCGCCGTCCGAGGTTCGAACGCGATGGCCCACGGGATCGCCGCCTGGGAACAGCCGCGCCGCCAACGATTCGGAAATCAGCATAACGTTCGCGCCGTCACGCCGGTCCGCCTCCGTGAAGCCGCGCCCCTTCCGCACGGGAATTTGCAACATCGAAAAGTAGTTCGGCGTCACGAAGCGCACCGCCACCATGCCGCCGGTTTGCTGGCCGCGATAGCGGGACACGCCGTCAATCTTCAGCATCGAAAAGATCACCGCCATCTGCCGGCTGAGCGGCGGCAGCGAGTCCGCGATCGCGACGCGTTGCACACCGGGCAGCGCGGCCAGCGCGGCCTCCGCCCGCGTCCAAAATTGGTGCGGCGCGTCTTCCGCACCGTATCGCGCGCGCGGCAGCTGCGCATGCACGGCGTAGAGTCCGGTGGTCGAAATGCCAACCGGCACGTTCGACAGGTTCCAGAGACTCCGCAACAACAGCCCAGCGCCGCACAGCAGCATCAGCGACATCGCAATCTGCGCCACCACCAGCGCCGGCCGCAGCCACTCCCGGCGCGGCGCGGAGGCGCGCGTTCCCGCCAATCCGGCCACCGAGGCGGGCCGCAGTGCCGGTGCCATCCCGAACAGCAGCGCCGCGAACAGTGACACCGCCGCTGCCGTGGCCGCCACGCGCCAATCCACCGTCGCTTCCGCGAGGCGCGCGATTCCCTCGGGAGCCGCCTGGCGGATCAAGGCCAAAAGCCCCACGGCCAAGCCGACACCCAACACGCACCCCAACAGGCCGATCACTGCGCTTTCGGTCAGTGCTTGGCGGGCCAGGCGGCCCGCGCTGGCGCCGATTGCTGCGCGCACGGCCAACTCTCTCCGCCGCGCCGCCGCCCGCGCCAACAGCAGATTCGCCACGTTGGCCACCGCGATCAGCAACACCATCGCCACCGCTCCCAGCAGCAGCAGTGCCGCCGTCCGGCTGTCGCGTACCTGGCGGTCGCGCAGTGGATGAATCACCAGCTTCACTTCTTTGACGAATCCTCCCGGAACCGTCTTGAGTGACGCCTGAAACAGCGGCTCCAAACGCGCGCGCGCCTCCACAATCGAGACTCCCGGGTTGAGCCGCGCGAAGGCAGTCAAGAGCATCCGGTTCGGGGATGACAGCGTAGTTGCGTTCAGGCGCATCGGCTGCAAAATGTCTACGTGCGCCAGCGACGGCATCTCGAAGTTCTCCGGCAAAACGCCGGCCACCACGCTTCGCACTCCATCCACGTCGAGGGATTTGCCGATCGCGCCGCCTCCGCCGAACCGGCGCTGCCATAGGCCGTGCGAGATCAGCACGACCGGCGGCGCGCCCTCCTCCATGTCGGCCGGGCGCAGGTCGCGGCCCGCCGCCGGCCCATAACCGAAAAGCGTTAGAAAACTGGACTCCACGCGTGCGCATCGCAGCTTCGCCGGATTCTCTTCCGACAGAGTGCAATCGGTGGCCCCGGCCGTGACGGTCATGCCGGAGAACGCCGTTTGACCCTTCGACCAAATGGCGAAATCGTTGTCCAGGACGAACTCCGCGCCGGCGGTGATGGGCGCCGTCATGCCGAACCAGACGAGCTCCCGCTCGTTGGAGTAGGGCAGCGGCCGGAAGAGGATCCGGTCCACGAAGCTGAACACCGCCGTCGACGCGCCGATGCCGATGGTCAACGCGGCCAGCGCGGTCAACGTGAAGCCGGGCGATTTCCGCAACCCGCGCAGCGCATAACGGAGATCCTGCCCGGCCTGCTCCAGCCAAACGGGCACCGTAACCGCGCGCACCGCCTCGTTGATGCGCCCGCGATTTCCAAAGGCCCGCTCCGCCGCTCGCCGCGCCTCGGCCGGCGTCATTCCTGCGCGAATGTTCTCCTCCGCGCGCATCTCGATATGCGATTCCATCTCCTCGCGCCAATCGCTCATGCGAACCTCATCAGCCGGGCCATTCCTTTCGTCACCGACGCCCACTGCTCCCCGGCCTTGGCGAGCCTTTTGCGGCCTGCCGGCGTCAACTTGTAGAAACGCGCCTTGCGGCCCGCGGGCGTGGTGCCCCATTCGGCCGTCAATACGCCTTCCTTGTCCAGCCGGTGCAGCGCCGGATACAGAGAACCCTCCTCCACCGCCAGCAAACCGCCCGAAGCTTCCTGAATATGCAGGGTGATGCCGAACCCATGATTCGGGCCGTTCTCGAGCGATTTCAAAATCAACAGTTCCAAGGGCGCCATCTCTAGTTATCTACCCTAGCGGCCTAGGGATACAAAGTCAACCGGTCACCCGCGATATACTGCGTTGTTTACATATGGTCAAGAACTTTTTCGATCTCACAGGTAAAGTGGCCGTCATCATGGGCGGCACCTCCGGCATTGGCGCGATGCTGGCCCAGGGCCTGGCGGAAGCCGGCGCGGACGTCGTTCCCGCCGGCCGCCGCGAAAGTGAGCTGAACGCGGTGTGCGACAAGATCTCCGCGCTCGGCCGCCGCACGCTTCGCAAGACCGCGGACGTGCAAAATCGCGAATCGATCGACGCGCTCCGCGACGCCGTGCTCGGCGAACTAGGCCGCGTCGACATTCTGCTGAACGCCGCCGGCATCACATTTCGTAAGCCGACCCAAGACGTCACCGAGGCCGATTGGAACCGGCTGATGGACATCAATGTGACCGGCACGCTGCGGGCCTGCCAGTCTTTCTACGAAGCGCTCAAAGCCACCGGCGCCGGGCGCATCGTCAATATCGCGTCGCTTAGCTCCTACGTCGGCCTGCTGGAGGTCTCGGCATATGGAACCTCCAAGGCAGCCGTTCTGCAGCTGACAAGGCAACTCGCCGTCGAATGGTCGCGTCACGGAGTCAACGTCAATGCCATCGCGCCGGGCGTGTTCCGTACCGAGCTCAACGCGGCTCTTCTTGATGGCACGCCGCGCGGCCAGGAGTTTCTGTGGCGCACGCCGCTCGGCCGCTTCGGCCAGCGGGAGGAGTTGATCGGCGCGGCCCTGCTGTTGGCCTCGCCCGCGGCCAGCTACATCACAGGACAGTGCATTGCCGTGGACGGCGGGTTCCTCGCCAGCGGTGTCAACCAGTAGCGTGCCAGCGGCCGAAGCGTACGCGGTGTTGTCGGCAACGCCCGCGGCGTTGCGGGCGCTGCTGAATGGCCTGCCGCATTCCATGCTCGAATCGACGGAGGCTCCCGGGACCTGGAGTCCTTTCCAAGTGCTGCAACATCTCGTGTGGGCCGAGGTGGACGACTGGCTCCCGCGCGTGCGAATGATCCAATCCGGTTCCGACGAACCGTTCCGCCCCTTCGTGCGCGACGAGAGCTTTCATCGCTACGCCAACTGGCCGTTGGCGCGCCTGCTCGACGAGTTCGGCCAGCTGCGCGCGGAGAATCTGGAGAGCGTGAACCTCCTCTCGCTCACGCCGGAACAACTGGCCGCGCAGGGCCGGCACCCGGAATTCGGCCCGGTAACGCTTGGGCAACTGGTGGCGACCTGGGCCGCGCACGATCTGAGTCACATCCATCAGATCTCCCGGATTCTCACCAAAGATATGGGCCGTCACGTAGGCCCTTGGCGGAAATATTTCAGCTTGCTTCGCGAGGAGCGTTGAGCTTCTCCCGGAAAGAACCCGCACGCCGCGCCCCTACTCGCCGCCGCGTTCAATCCCCAGCTTTCGCATTTTCTCTTGCAGGCTCTGGCGCTCCAGGCCGATCGCCGCGGCCGTGCGGGTCACGTTGCCGTTGAATGCGCGCAGCTTTCGCTCGATAAATTCGGTCTCGAACAGGCGCTTGGCCTCGCGGTAGTCGTCGGCCATCGCGGCCGCCGGCGCGGGATCGCGGCGAACGTGCGCGTCCACATGGGCCGCTTGAATCGCTTCGCCGGCCGAGAGTACGAAAATTTTTTCGAGTGTATGCCGCAGTTCGCGCACATTGCCCGGCCACGCGTGTTCCATCAGGCGCGTTAGCGCCGGCTTGGTCATCTCCGTCGCCGCGCGTCCGTATTTCCGCGCCAACTCGTTCCAGAAACGCAGCGCCAGCAGGGGGATGTCCTCGCGCCGCTCCCGCAGCGGCGGAATGTGCAGCGTCACCGCGGAGAGGCGGAAATACAGATCCTCGCGAAACCCGCCCGCGGCGAGGTTCTTGTTCGTCGCGCTCAACAGCCGCACATCCACGTTGGTCGATTTGCCGCCGACGCGTTCCACGGCGCCGCTCTCGGCCGCCCGGAGAATCTTCGCCTGCGTGGGCAACGTCATCTCGCCGATCTCATCGAGAAACAACGTGCCGCGGTGCGCCTGCTCGAACTTGCCCGGGCGCGCCGCGTTCGCGCCGGTGAAGGCGCCCTTTTCGAATCCAAACAGTTCGCTCTCCACGAGATTTTCCGGCAGCGCGGCGCAGTTCAACGCAACGAATGGCCGGGCCGCGCGATGGCTTCGCTGATGAATCTCGTTCGCCAGCACGTCCTTCCCTGTGCCGCTCTCGCCAAGGATCAAGACGCTCAAATCGCTGGCCGCCACCCGCTCGGCCATTTGAAACAGGTCCCTCATCACGCGCGTCGAGCCGGCCATCGCACCGAAGTCGCCCTCGCTGGCCAGCCGGTCCCGCAGGCCCGCCACCTCCCGCTTCAAAGATTGCCGCTCCGCCGCCCGCTCCACCACCATGCGCAGCTCTTCCAGGTCGTACGGCTTCGCTAGATAGTCGTAGGCGCCCGCCTTGATCGCTTCCACGGCCAGCCGTTCGGAACCCTGCCCGGTCAACATGATCACCGCGGGCGCGCCGGCCGAAGCTGCCACCTCATGCAGCAGCGCCATGCCATTTTCGCCCGGCATTCGATAGTCAAGCAGCACCACATCCGGCTGCCCGGTTCGCAACTGCTCGCGCGCCTCCGCTACCGAGCCCGCTTCCAGTAACGTGCAGAGGCCATCGAACGCGCGGCGCAATGCATACCGCGCGCCCGGTTCGTCGTCGACGATCAGTACGGTGTTCGACACTCTGCTCTTATGGTACGTTGCGTCGATACACGGGCTCATGCGTTCTTCCAATGGAACCCAGGCCGGCGCCGTACAGCGCGAACGGCGGAATGTACGGGGCCGCCCCCCACGAACGCGCGATCAGGCCGGCGAAGATCGGAATGCTCGCGCCGATCAGCGCCCCCGTCGAGGCGCGCGGCAGGCGGTCTCGCCTCTTCACTGAGACTTGCAGCACCTCGCGTTTCGCGAACGACCGCTCTCCCGCTTTGGTCTGCAGCACAATGGCATCCGGCGTCGCGGAGCCGAACCAACCCTTGTGTTTGTTCCCATCCATCGTCGTCAGAACCGTCTCCTGGCCTTCGTAAGGCGCGCGAGCGCCGATCCAGTCTTCCGCACTCAATCTAGCCCAGAGAAAAAACAGGACTCGAATCATGACTATCTCCTTCGGGCCCGGTAGACGATTCGTTCGCCGCGCGAATTGACCGCGCCCATCACACCGCCGTAGCCGCCCAGCGCGCCCGCGTAACGCAGGCCCACCAGCGGCCCGCCCGCCGCGATTCCAATCGCCACCGGCAGCGCGCCCAGCACCACGCCGCTGCGCAATCCAGCACGAGTCCGCCGCCCCCGTCCTGTGCGGACCTCCATAACTTCATCCTTCTTGAACACCTCATCCATGTCTTTCGCGCGGATGACGATTTCGTCGGCGTCCGCGAAAACGAAGTCGCCACGGTGTTTCTTTCCATCCATCGTTTGCACCGTCGTCCGGTGCGAATAGTCGAGCGCCGCCAGCCGCGCCCACGCCGTCTCCGCCCACGCCGGCAGGCAGAGCATCAGCAAACATCCAAGAGTACGCATTCTATTTTCTCCTCGCTTTGTACACAGTTTCATAGCCTGGAATGAGCGCTCCGATTCCGAATCCGGCGCCGGCATACAAGGCCGTTCCGCCGATCAGAAACCGGATGCTCTCCAAATCGCCGCTGGACTGAAAGACCGCGGTCAGCACGATCGCGGTCGCGATCCCCGCTCCAATCCAGCCATTCCGCCACCGTTTCGACGGTTTCCGGACACTGACCTTTACGATGTCGGCCCGGTCCACCAAACGATCCGCCAAGTTCTTGCGAAGCACGACGACGTTACCCTCCACGCCCGCCAGTTCGCCTTTCAGCGTCCGGCCGTCGCGCGTGTGCACGTGCGTCGCGATGCCGACCGGCACTGCCCGCAACCGCTCCCAGGAATCGGTCTGCGCGAACATCGCCACGCCGGTGAACCAACAAATCAGGAATATGCGAAACATAGTTACCTCCATGCCAAACCGATTCGAACCTGAGCCAGATTGGTACGCGGACTCAATCCATGAATGTGATTCCGGAATTCGGCGCGAACGCCGATCCGCGGTTTCGCCCAGAACGTCGCGCCCCCGCCCACCTGCCAAATGCGCGCGTCGGCGCCGTCCAGCGCGAATCCCACAGCCGGTCCTGCGGATACGAAGGGAACCACCTTCCGCTTGCGGCCCGGATTGTGGTGGTAGGTCAACGACGGGGAGAAGATGCCGAACCCGGAGCCAGTACCAAATCCGACGAGCGACAAATCCAGGTTGAGCCCCAAACCTTTCGAAAAAACCAGGTCGCCACCCGCCATCAACCCCTGACCGAGGCTGTAATCCTGCACAAACGACGGAGCGTATCCCACGTACACTTGCCCATGGGCGGCCGTCAAAAGGAGCGCCGCTAAGAGTATCGATTTCATGCAAACAAAGAATGCACTCCGGGGGCCAAACGGTAAGTCCTCTGCCTCCAACGCCGCCGCCGCCGGCCGGTGCCAGAAATCGCTGACACCCGCCAGAACATTCTGGCGGCGGGAGGATGGCAGACTAGAACCATGTCGCTGGTTGGCAATGCGTTGCTGACGGTGGCCCTTGCGACCGGCGCGGGGCTCAGCGCCCTATTCGGCGCTTTGATCGCCGCGAAGCCGCGCAAATCGCTACAGCACTATTGGGCCGTGGCGTTATTCGCGGTATCGCTTGCCTGGCACGGTGTCGCTTTGTTGGCGATTGTCGATGAAGCCGCGCTCAGCGGGCCGCGCGCCTGGACCAGCCTGGCCGGGCCGATTCTATTTCGAGCCGGCGTCGCCATTCTGCTTCTAATGACCCGCTGGCGCTGGCTGGCGCTGGCCGCCATCTTCGCCGAGCCGCCCCGCGGCGCCGGCTTCGCAACCCTGGCCGCGCTGCTCGCGTTTGGCGGTTGGGTCCAGTTCCACGGCTGGCAGGGCGTGTACTTCTCCCGGCGCATCCGGCTGGTGGGGGTTCTCGCCCTGACGTCCACTCTATACCTGCTTGCGATTCGCCGCCTCACCGATTACCTGGCGCGCGAGTTCGACGTCTTCGGCGAACTGCTGGAGGTCATCCTGCTCTTCGCCGGCGCGCTCGGTTGGCTCGCGCTGTTCGGCTGGATGACCCGCGTGCTGTCAAAACGCACCGCGCTCTATACGTCTTTCGGACGCCGCGTGATCGAGGAGGCGGTGCCGATTCTGGACTCGCGCCAGCGGCTCCAGTTTCTCGCCGAGGGCGTCGCAAAGACCTTTCAACTGCGGCGCTGCCGCATCGTGTGGAGCGGCATGGACGTGCAAGCCGGTCCGGTCGAGGACGCGCCCTGGTCGCACGAATTCGAGTTGCGCTATGAAGACACCACGCGCGGCACGTTGCGGGCCGATTGCCGGCCCCGGCCGTCGCTCGAGGAAGACGAGGCCGTCCTCGAAGACCTCTGCCGGCAGATCTCGCATTCAATGGAAGCCTGCCGCCTGAGCGAAGAAAAGTTCGAACAGGAACAGCTGGCAACGCTCGGCACGCTGGCCGCCACCATCGCGCACGAAGTGAAGAACCCGCTGGGGCCTATGAAGACCCTGACGCAGGTGATGGCCGAGGATCCGGAGCTGCCTGCCCGCTGCCACAAGGATCTGGAAATCATGTTGTCGGAAATCGACCGGCTGAACCGCTGCGTCGATCAGTTGCTCGGCTTCGCGCGGCCTCTGCGGAATCCCGTCGCCAGCATCGACATGGCCGAACTCGTCGACGTCGCCGTGCAACTGCTTCGCCGGGAAGCGGGTCCGCGAAACGTGGAGCTGCGCCAGCACGTCAGTGAAGGTTTGGAGCTCAAAGGCAAGGACCGGCTTGGCGTTCAACAGATTCTGCTGAACTTGACGCTGAACGCGATTCAAGCCAGCCCGGAGGGCGGCAGCGTGCTGGTGGAGGCCAGCGGGGGCCGCATCGCAGTCACCGACGACGGGCCCGGCGTTCCACCCGATCTCCAACGCCGCGTCTTCGATCCCTTTTTTACCACCAAACAGCAGGGCTCCGGCCTTGGCCTGGCGATCGTCAGCAAGAACGCCCGGCAGTTGGGCGGCGTCGTGCGGCTGGAAAGTCCCGTCCGGGACGGCCGCGGAACACGGGTCTCCGTCGTATGGGGTTGAAGCTCGCACTGCTGATTTCGTTCTCCGCGGCCGGCCAAACTCTGCCCGAGGACGGTGTGAAGCGGGTGCGCGCCATCATGGATGCCATCTACAGTCTCGACCATCCGAACGCCGAGGCCCTCTGCCGCAAATGGATCGCCGATGAGCCCGAAAATGCCGCCGGCTACGTCTACCTGGCCCGCACCAAATGGAGCGAAGAGCTAAGCCGCCGCCGTGCACTGAGCCTGGAACGTTACGCTTCGCCGGAGTTCTTCTCCGAGGATGAGCGCTACCGGCTCAACGTTCCTCGCGGAACGATGGATGCGTTTCGCGCGGCCAGCGCCGAAGGCATCGCCCGCGCCAAACGCTCTCAGTCCGATGCCTGGACGCGCTTTCTTCTGGGCGTCGCCTATCAAAATGAGGCAACGCTGGAGGCCACCTTTCAGCGCAATTGGTGGTCCGCCTTCCGCCAGGGCACCAGCGCCCTCCGCATCCACTCCTCCCTCGCAGACCAGTATCCCGGCCTGGCGGACGCCAAGTTCGTGCCCGGCGTGTACCGCTACATCGCCGGCTCGGTGTCCTGGAAAGTCCGCTGGCTCACCGCTCTGCTTGGGTTCCGCGGCTCTGTGGAAGGCGGGACGGCCGACCTGGAATCCGTCGTCGCCGGCGGGCGGATCACCAACGACGACGCCCGCACCATGCTCGCCCTGGTCTACACGAGAGAAAAAAAGTTCGACAAGGCGCGGGAGCATCTGGCCGCATTGCACAGGCGGTTCCCGAAGAACTATCTGGTCCATCTGGATATGGGGTCCGTTGCTCTGCAGCTCCGGCGCGCCTCCGAGGCGATCGAGATTTTCGAAGATGTTCTCCGGCGCATCGATCAGAAGTCGAACGGCTACGAACGGCTGGATCGCGCCACGGTGCTGAATCATCTCGGCGTGGCGGAGCGCGGCGCCGGCCATCCGGATCGCGCGATTACCCATCATCGCCGCGGGCTGGAGGAGAAATCGGCTACGCCGTTATCAAGAGCCGTCGCCCATCTGGAGATCGGCCGTGCACTGGATCTGCAAGGCAAGCGGACCGAGGCGCTCGCCGAGTATCAGCAGGTCGAGTCCATTCCCGGCATGCCAGGTGCGGCGCAGCAGGCGCGCTCCCACATCCAGAAGCCCTACAGGAATCAGTAGCCGGCCGGCGCCGCCGCCACGGCGGAGGAAACGATCGGCGGCAGTCCGAGCCGCTGCCGCGCGTCGTTCATCATCGCCGCCGTGCGAGTCGCTCCGCACCGGGAGACGCCTAACGCGCGAACCGCCAGCAGCGCATCCAGATCGCGGACGCCGCCGGCCGCTTTCACCTGCACGTGCGGCGCGGCGTGCTGGCGCATCAGCCGCAGGTCCTCGTGCGTGGCGCCGCCCGGCGCGTATCCGGTCGAGGTCTTCACCCAATCCGCGTTGCACTCGGAGCAGATTTCGCACAGCCGGATCTTCTGCGCGTCATTCAAGTACGCATTCTCGAAGATCACCTTGACCTTTTGTCCAGCCGCGTGCGTGACTTCGACTACGCCGCGAATGTCCGCGTGCACATAGTCCCAATCGCCGCTCAGTACCGCGCTGATATTCACGACCATGTCGAGTTCTTCGCCGCCGTCGGCCAGCGCCTGCTTGGCCTCGGCGATCTTGATGGCCGTCGTGTGCCCGCCGTGCGGAAAGCCAATGGTCGTGGAGGCGCGGACGCCGGTTCCTCGCAACCGCTCGGCAGCGTCCCTCAGCCGGTAGGGCATGATGCAGACGGACGCGGCGTCGTAATCGATCGCAAGCTGAATGCCCTGCTCCAAATCGGCGGCGGTTAAGACGGGGTTCAAGAGCGAGTGATCGATCATCTTCGCAACGTCGAGATAGGTGAAAGCGCTCATGTGCTTTTATTCTCCTTGGGCAAGCGCGTAGACCGCAAACGACGCCAGCCAATGCTCGCCGCCGTAGTTGCCGCCCGTCACGTGGGGCAGGGCCTTCGCCAGCAGTCCGGCGGCGCTCGCCTCCATTGGCTTTCGCCGGGCCGAGGCGGCCGGCAACGCCGAAGCGATGCCGCGCAGACACCAGGCACGGCTCAACGAGAGGCCATCCAGGTGGACGATCTGGTAGTCCGTTCGGTCCGAGACGACCGGCAGCTTCGACACGTTCGCCAGGCCCGCCGCACTCACATAGCGTTGGAACCAGCCGGCGAAGGCGGCCTGGGGCAACACCCGTCGCATCAAGTCCGCAACCTCGAGCGTAGGCGACAGAAAATCGGTGCCGTCGGGTTCCTGCATGGCGGTCACGGCGCGGTTCGTCAGGTAGTAGTCCTTGGCCCGTTGGACGATCATCGCCTCAAAGTCCGGGGACTTCGCCGCTCGCGCCCAGTCCAACGCAAAAACCAGGCCGAACGCAGTGTTCGGATGCACGCCTGTGCGGTTGGGGTAGGTTTGTTTTGGCAGGAAGGCCATCCAGGATGATAGGATGGTCTTCCGCAACGGGTGCAGATTTTGGCGCCATTCGCGGGCCTGCGGATCGTCCCACTCGAGCAACTCCTGGTCGAGCTTTAACAACCAGGCCCATCCGTAGGTGCGTTCAAAAGTCGCCGCGAGTTTGGATCTCTGGAAGTATTGCGACTCGGCGAGCAGTTTGTCGGCGGTCAGACTCGATCGGAGGATCTCGCGCACGGCGGCGGCGTTCGCCATGGCCGGATAAGCGCGCAACAGGTGAACCAACATCCAGTGCCCATGCACGCTGGAGTGCCAATCGAAGCAACCATAAAACGCGGGGTGTAACTGTTTGGGAGTCAGCCGCGCGTCGGCTTCGCCCTCAATCGTGTGACCGGTCTTGTTCGGGTACTCCTGATGAATACACTGGAGCGGCAGCGCGGCAAGCCGCGCTGCAATCTCGGGTGTCAGGCGGGTAGCGGCGATCATGGGGAGCGAAAGAGCGAGAAGACGAAGCATGGCGGTCGATTGTCACCGACCATGCTACATCCCGCACAGGCCCGGCGCCGTTACCCCTCCGTAATCGTCACCTTTTGAATCGAGTCCCCCTGCTGAATCGCGTCCACGACCTCGATCCCCGAAAGCACTTTCCCAAAAACCGTATGCTTCCCGTTCAGCCAGGGACACGGCACATGCGTGATGAAAAACTGGCTGCCGTTTGTGCCCGGCCCCCCGTTCGCCATCGAGATCACTCCCCGCTCATGCGTATTCGGGTTGCCCTCGAATTCATCATCAAACCGGTAGCCCGGGCCGCCCCGGCCCGTGCCCGTGGGGTCGCCGCCCTGCACCATGAACTCCGGAATCACACGATGAAAGACGATGCCGTCATAGAAAGTATCCCGCGCCAGGAACACAAAATTGTTCACGGTTTTGGGCGCGGCCGCCGCATGCAGTTGCAGGACGATGGTCCCTTTCGTCGTCTCGACCGTGGCCGTGTAGCTCTTGGCCGCGTCGATCACCATGTTGGGGTACGAATTGTACTGTTTCATAGAAGTTCCTCTCGATTAGCGCGCTCCAGCGCCTTCACAACGTTCGATACGTGTTGCGCCTGATTGCGATCCGCGATCAGCAACGCGTCGCCGGTGTCGATGACCACCAGATCCTTCACGCCCACCAGCGCCACCAGCTTCCGCGGCACGTCCACGTAACATCCCTCGGCGGTCTCGGTAATCACATCGGCCGATCGCAGAACATTGGCCCGCGGCCCTCGCGATTCCAGCTCATACACCGCGTTCCAGGAGCCCACGTCGTTCCATCCGAACTCGTCACAGGCGATGCCGTGCACGTTGTCCGCCTTCTCCAGAATCCCGTAGTCCACCGAGACGTTTTCGGTTTTCGGGAACAGCTCCTTTAACTTCGGGCCGAACGTCCGGCTGCCAAAGGCCGGCAGCTTGGCTAACACCTCCGCCGTCGCGGGCATGTGGCGGCGCAGCGCGTCCAGCACAACATCGGCGCGCCAGAAAAACATTCCAGCGTTCCAGTAGTATGTACCGGCGGCCAGGAACTCCTTCGCCGTTTCCAGATTCGGTTTCTCGCGAAAGCGCTCGATCCGCACGGGCTCCTGAGCGCCCTCGGCCGTCTCGCGCGGGAACTCAATGTAGCCGTAGCCGGTCTCCGCCCACCGCGGTTTAATTCCCAGCACGCAGATCTTGCCCTGCTTGGCGGTCTTGTAGGCTGGCCGGACCAGGCGCAGATACCGCGCCGGCTTTTCAATAATATGATCGGCCGGGAAGACCCCCAGCACCGCGTCCGGATCGGACCGGTGAAGAATCTGCGCCACCAGGCCAATGGCCGGCGCCGTGTTCCGCTGCGCGGGTTCGGCGATGATTTGTGCCTTGGGAACCTCGGGCAACTGTTTGGCGATGGCGTCGCGCAGATACTCGTTCGTGATGATCCACACCCGCTCCGGCGGAACCACCGGTTTCAACCGGTCCACCGTCTGCTGGATCAACGTCCGTTCGCCGAAAAAGCTCAACACCTGCTTGGCCGAGCGCTTCCGGGACCGCGGCCAGAAGCGCGTGCCGCGCCCGCCGGCCAATATAACCGCGTAGTTGTTGGCCATGTCCGGTTACTTCTCCCTGCCCAGCGGATACGCGCGAATGAGCATGAACGTCCGCTCCCAGCGGGTCTTCGAGAAGAAGTTCGTCACGAGATTGACCACCTGTTCGATCGAATAGGTCGCCAGATGTTCGGTGGACGCTTCGAACGACCACCAGACAATGAGCGGTTTGCCCATTATGTTTTCGCGCGGCACAAGTCCCCAATACCGCGAGTCGTCCGAATTCTGCCGGTTGTCGCCCATGCAAAGGTAGTAGCCTTGCGGCACCGTCAGTATCCCGTCCTTCACGTTGTCGCGCAGCATCTCCGCGCCGCGCGGGTAGATAAACGACAACGGCAGTTGCGTGGGGAAGTTGGCGGCGTAGCTGTCGGTGTTGCCGCCCGTGAACTGTGCGTACGGTTCCGCCTCCTGCTTTCCGTTGAGAAACAGCTTGTTCTCCACGAACTTGATTTTGTCGCCCGGCACGCCAATCACGCGCTTCACGTACGGCAGATTGATGTTCAGCGGATAGCGGAACACCACCACATCGCCGCGCTGCACGTCGCGGTACGGAAGGATGTACTTGGTGATCGGCCCGGGCGGGGAGTACGGGATCTTGTCGACGATCAGATGGTCACCGGTCATGATGGTCGACTCCATCGATGCCGTCGGCACCACGAAGGGCTGCGCGACGGTGGAGGTGAACCACACCAGCATCACGATGTTGTATGCCCAGTCTGCGATCCAGTAGCGCTCCGGCGCGGGGGCGGGTTTCTTACTCTTGAGCCAGTTCAGCATTAGTCTTTGGAAGGGTAGCCTTGAATGAGGGAAAAGGTGCGGCGCCAGCGGGTCTTCGTGAAGAAGTTGCGGCCAAGGTCCATCACATGTTCCGCCGAAGGGGTCGAGGACTGCAGCCGGTGCGTCGGCGCGTCGTAGGACCAGTAGATGATGAGCGGTTTGCCGATAATGTTCTCCCGCGGCACGAAGCCCCAGTACCGGGAATCGAGGGAGCGGTCGCGGTTGTCGCCGAGCGCGAAATAGGCGTTGGGCGGAACCACCACCTCGTCGTCCTTTACATGGCTGGCCAGCATGGCGCGCCCGCCCGGCTCAACGCCTGAATTGGGCTCCGCCGGAAAGTTGTCGCGGTAGGAGTCGAAGAAATCGTCCTTGTGATACTTGTACGGTTCGGTAATTTCGACGCCATTGCGAAACACCTTGCGGTCCCGAATGCGGATCCGGTCGCCGGGAATGCCAATCACCCGCTTAACGAACGTGAATTGAATGTCGCTGGGCCAGCGGAATACGATGATGTCGCCGCGTTTGATCTCGCTGTACGGCAGAAGGTACCGGCTGATCGCCCCCGGCGGTGCGTACGCCAGCTTGTCCACCAGAAGGTGATCGCCGATTAGCAGAGAGTCCTCCATGGAACCTGTTGGAATCACATACGCCTGCATCAGCGTCGTGGTTCCGAACAACAGCAGCAGCACGGTGACCGTCCACTCTGAAATCGTGTTCCGCTGGGGTTCGTCAACCTCGGTAACGGGCACCGGGGCCGCTTCGGTCAGGATAGGCGGCTCGGTGATTTCCGGCACTGGGGCTGGTGGCGGCAAGGGGTTCATTTCAGTGTACTAGTCGAACAACCAGTGACGGAGGTAACGAAACAGCTCAATCAGCGCGATTAGGATGTTGACCGTGCCTAATCCGCTAATCGCCACGCGAACCCACGGGTTCACCCAGACATCGTGAACACCCGGCCGCACGGACGCCAGATAGTTCTGCTCCCACCCGTCCATCCACGGGTAGACCAGCAGGAATGCGCCCAACTCGAAGCAAAGCACGATCCACGCCAGGCCGGAAAACATCGCCATCCAGGAACGGCTTTGCCCCATCACCGGCGCAGAGACGGGCGGGGGCGGCGGGACCACGGGCGGGGCTTCCGGCGGCGCCCCAAGCGTGTCGGGGATCGTCCGGATTTCCAGCCCCGGCGGCAGCGGATCTGGCTCTTCGTTCATGCCCCGGCCTCCGCAAATAAGTGTACCTGCAACAGGTTCCGGACCGGCGCGAATGTCTTCCGGTGCTCCGCCGTCGGCCCTAAGCGGGCCAACGCCGCCAGATGCTCCGGCGCGCCGTATCCTTTGTGGGAGGCCAAGCCGTAGCCCGGGTATTCGCGATCCAATTCCCGTAGCCGCGCGTCCCGCGACGTCTTGGCCAGGATCGACGCTGCAGCGATCGACCGGCTCCGCGCATCGCCCTTTATTATCGACTCCTGCTCGATCGCAACATCCACCGTGCACGCGTCCACCAGCAGGTAGTCCGCCCGGACGCCCAGTGCCTCGACGGCCCGTTTCATCGCCAGCCGGGACGCCTGCAGAATGTTGATCCGGTCGATCTCGGCGGCGGAAGCCACACCCACCGCCCAGGCCAGTGCCCGGTCGCGGATGCGCGGTGCCAAGGCCTCCCGCTCGGGCGCGCTCAGCCGTTTCGAGTCGTTCAGGCCCGCAATCGGCCGCGCTGGGTCCAGGATCACCGCCGCGGCGTGCACCGGGCCAAACAGGCAACCCCGTCCCGCCTCATCGACGCCGGCCACGTAGCGGAAGCCGCGCGCCGCCGCCCGCCGCTCGAAGTCACGCGTCGGACGCACCCCGCCCGTTGCAACGTCCAGCTCGCCCGTACGCGCCAATCGCGGATCCGAGTGCCCCGGTTTACGCAACCTTGGCCTCGATGGAAACTAGTCCTCGCGTTCTTTGAGCCGGGCCGCCTTGCCGCGCAGTCCGCGCAGGTAGTACAGCTTCGACTGACGCACCCGGCCGCTGCGGACCACATCGATGTGATCCACTACCGGCGCGTGCAAAGGGAAGATGCGCTCCACGCCCGTGCCAAAGCTCATCTTGCGGACCGTAATCGTCTCGCTGACGCCTTTGTTCTTGCGGGCGATAAGCGTGCCTTCGAAAATCTGGATGCGCTCCTTGTCGCCTTCCTTGATCTTGACGTGGACCTTGAGCGTGTCCCCGATCCGGAGAGCCGGAATGTCCGTCCGGAGGCCGGCGGCTTCTACTCTGCTGAGGGCTGCGTTTTGCATGGGTGTACTCCTCTGAATTTAAGTCTTGGGAAGCAAATCCGGCCGGTTGGCGGCCGTCTTTGCCAGGGCGGCGCCGTGGCGCCACTTCCGAATCTCTTCGTGGTTTCCGCCCAGCAGAACCTCGGGAACCTTGTGGCCCCGGAAATCCGCCGGACGGGTGTATTGTGGACAATCGAGCGGGCCGCGCGAAAAACTCTCGTTCTCGCTCGAAGCCTCGTTTCCGAGCACGCCCGGAATCAGCCTCGCCACCGCGTCGATAATCAACGCGGCGCCTAACTCGCCGCCGCTGAGAACAAAATCGCCAATCGAAACTTCTTCGCCTGCCAGCTCCGCCGCTACCCGTTCGTCGACGCCCTCGTATCTGCCGCAAATCAGCAGGATTTCGTCGAGTCCGCTCCACCGCCGTGCCGTCGCCTGGTTGAACAAACGGCCCTGCGCCGACAGCAGAGCGATACAATTATTTTCGCTCTTTCGGGGCAGAATTGTTTCGGCGGCTAGGAAAATGGGTTCCGGTTTCATGAGCATGCCTTCGCCGCCCCCGAAGGGCCGGTCGTCCACGGTGCGGTGGCGGTCGAATGTCCACTGCCGCAAGTCGTGAAGGCGAATCTGTATTTTTTGACTTTGGATGGCGCGGGCCACAACACCGTGCTCGAACGGGCCCCGGAAGAACTCCGGGAAGATCGTGAGCACATGAAATGTCATGGGGCCAGGCCTTCCGGTAAGCGGACCCGGATGAGCCGTTCCGCGATGTTGATCTCGTAACAGATGCTTTTGGCCAGCGGGATCAGTAACTCTCCCTCGACCTCCAGCAGACCCGTGCCGCCCGGTTGTTCCAGAAATGCGGTCACGCGTCCATACTGTTTCTCGTTGCTGCCTTCCACGACCTGGCAGCCGGCCAAGTCGTCGATAAAATATTCGTCCGGACCGAGGGTGATCCGCTGGCTCTCCGGAATCGTTATGTCCGATCCCTTCAGCGCATCGGCGGCGGAAATCGTGTCCACGCCTTTGAACTTCAGAATCGCCTGGCCCCGGTGCTCCCAGGCCTCCTCGACCTGAAACTCCCCGAGTTCCTCGCCTTCCGGTAGCACTAAATGAACCGCGCCCACTTCCAGGAACCGCTCCGGCCCGCGCGTGAAAGAATCCACCGCGACCTCGCCCCGGTTGCCCCGCGCCCTCTGCACGCGGCCTAGCACGACCCATTCCGGCATCTCGTCCTACTCGAGAATCTCGAGGTTGAAACGCCGGTTCAGCTTGACGCCGCAAGCGCCCAGCAACGTACGGATCGACCGGGCCGTGCGGCCCTGCTTCCCGATCACCTTGCCGACATCGGTTGGCGCCACGCGCAACTCGAGAACTGTCACCTGTTCTCCTTCGACTTCCTGCACCCGGACCTCGTCCGGACTGTCCACAAGAGCCTTGGCGATATCCTCGACTAACTGCTTCACCGCTGCCATGGATTACCCCTTTCTCAATACGATTGGCGAACGCGGGAAAGTTACGCGGCCGGCGCTGGATTGGAGGCGAGAAGGCGCTTGATTACATCGGTAGGCTGCGCCCCCACCTTCATCCAGTACTGGACACGCTCGTGATCCAGAACAACCGTGGCCGGCGAAGTGCGGGGGTTATAGTGCCCCACTACTTCCACGGCGCGGCTGTCCCGTGCGCGATCTTTATCGATCACGACAACGCGGTATGTCGGCGCTTTCTTAGAGCCGAACCGCGCGAGACGAATTGCGAGCATGCGTGAGTTACTCCTTACTAATTTGAGTTAAAACTTAAAATCGGACAGGTTGGGCAGCTTGCCCATCCCCATCTTGGCCAGCTTCTTGCCAAGAAAGCCCTGCCCCGAAGCCAGGCCGGAAAACTGCTTCATCATCTTGCGGGCCTGCGTGTACTGCTGCAAAAGGTTGTTAACGTCGTTCACCGTGGTTCCGCTGCCCTTGGCGATGCGCCGGCGGCGGGCCCCGTTGATAATCATGTGATTGTCGCGCTCCTTCGGCGTCATCGAATCGATGATCGCCACCACGCGCGTCACTTCCTTGGGGTCCACTTTTTGCTTCTTCAGCTCTTTCATCATCCCCATGTCCGGCATCATGCCGATCAGGTTCTCGAGCGGCCCCAGCTTCGAGATCTGCTTGAGCTGATTCCGAAAATCCTCAAGCGTAAACTCGTTGTCCAGCAGCTTGCGCTGCAAATCCTCGGCCTGCTTCTTGTCGATTACATCTTCGACTTTTTCGATGAAGCTCAGCACGTCGCCCATGCCCAGAATGCGATTCGCCGCGCGGTCCGGGTGGAACGCCTCGAACGCATCCGGCTTCTCGCCCAGGCCTACGAACTTCAGCGGCTGGCCGGTTACGCTGCGGATCGATAGCGCCGCGCCGCCCCGCGCGTCGCCGTCCATCTTCGTGAGAATGACGCCGCTGATGCCCAGGCGCTTATGAAATTCGTCGGCCGACTTCACCGCGTCCTGGCCCGTCATCGCGTCGGCCACGAAAAGGATCTCCACCGGATCGAAGGTGTCCTTCAACTCCTGGAGCTCGGTCATCAGCTCTTCGTCGATATGCAGCCGGCCCGCGGTGTCGATCAGCAGCACGTCGCGGCCAGTCTGGATCGCCTCCCGCCGCGCCGATTTCGCCAGCTCCAGCGGTTTCGCCTCGCCTTCCGCGCCCGGATAAATAGGGAGGTTGAGATTCTTCGCCAGCACCGCCAGTTGATCGCGCGCCGCCGGGCGGTAGACGTCCACCGAGACCATGATCGGCGTGTGTTGATTCTTCGAAAGCCACCGCGCCAGCTTCGCCGTCGAGGTCGTCTTTCCCGAACCCTGCAAACCCACGATCAGGATCACCGAGGGCGGCTGATTGGCGAACCGCAGCCGCGAGGCGTGCGTTCCCAGCAGCTTGATCAGTTCCTCGTGGACGATCTTTACCACCTGCTGCGAAGGATTCAGCGCGCCCAGCACTTCCGTGCCCACGGCCTTTTCCTTCACCGCTTCGATCAGTTGCTTGACCACGCGGAAATGGACGTCGGCTTCCAGCAGCGCCACCCGAATCTCGCGTAACGCCGCCTCCATGTTCTCCGGCGTCAGCTTGCCTTCGCCGCGCAGATTTTTGAATACCCGTTGGAGCTTGTCGCTGAGAGTATCGAACATGGGGAACCCAAAACCAGAATAGCGCTGGGGGAGAGAGGGTTTTGCGGTACAATCTGACTAGTCTGACTAGTATATGCGCTCTCTCCAAACCACCGAATGGCAACTCCAGGACGCCAAGGCCCGCTTCAGCGAGCTCTTCCGCCGCACGCTGGCCGATGGCCCGCAGCGGGTCACCCGCCAAGGCGGCGGAGAAGTGGTCGTCGTCAGCCGGGAGGAGTACGACAAACTCACCGGCCGCAACCGCCGCCCGGATCTCTACGAGTACCTCCGCAACTCCCCGCTGGTCGGCCAAAGTCTCTTGAAATGAACGGCTTCCTGCTCGCCACCGACGTCGTCGCCGAGACCTTGCAGCCCGATCCGCATCCCAAGCTGGAGGCCTGGTTCGCCTGGGCCTACGAACGGCCCAAGTACCTGAGCGTACTCACCGCCGGCGAGATGGAGCGAGCGGTCCGTCAGGTGACGGACAGTCGACGACGGTCCCAAATGGTGGCCTGGCTCAGCTTCGCCTTCCGCGGACTGGGTTCGGAACTGCTCCTGCCAGTCACACCGGCGATAGCCGCCCGCTGGGGCCAACTAGGCGCCATCGCCCCTCCCGGTGCCCAATCGCTCGATCTGCTAATCGCCGCTACCGCCGCCGAGCACGGCCTGGCCCTGGTCACCGGCCGCGAAAAGGCCTTCGCCGGGCTAGGCCTGGATCTGGTCGACCCGTTCCGGTAAGCCACCCTGGAGACGCGCCAAGCCAGCCCCAGTCCCGGCGTTCGCCGCGGCCCGCCAGAATACAATAGCGGGTTGGGCAACCAGATCGAGCGACATACGATTTCCGGCCGGCGGCGGCCCATCGCGGCTGTCAGATACATTTCTCCGGCGCCGCGAATGCGAGTGCTCTACGTGCACGGCTTCGGAGAACACAAGGAAATCGTTTCGTATCGCTTGTTAGCGGAGGCGCTCAATCCGGCCGGAGTGGAATTGCACGGCTTCGACCTGCCGGGTCACGGGGCCGAGCGGATGCTTCCGCCCGAGTGGCTGCCGATGCGTGAGGACCTAGACGCCGTGGTCCAGGCGGTGCAACCGGATGCGCTGCTCGGTGTCTCTCTCGGCGCCATTGTCGCTCTCGACTGGACGATGTATTCCGCAAGCCGCATACCGCTTGTTACGGCTGGAGCGCCCTTGGGTCCGGTGAACATCCCTTTTCCAATACTGCTTGTTGGCAAGCTGCTTGCGCGTGTGGCCCCCCGGACGGTTCTTTCGCCCCGTTTAGACGTCCGAAAAGTCTCTCGGAATCAGGAACTGGTGAACCAATATCTCTCGGACCCGCTCTTCCATCAACGCGCTACGGGCCCTGCCCTCGCGTCGTTTTTCCGCGCCGTGGAGGAGGTGCGTGCAGGCGCGCCACGCTTGCGGAGCCGGTTATTGATGCTCCACGGCAGCGACGACACAATCGCGAAGCCCGACCCAACCTTTCTCGCCCGGACATCATCCACGGACCGGGCCGAGAAGTACTACTCCGGTGCCCGGCACAACCTGTTGCTCGAAACGAACCGGGACGAGGTGTACGCCGAGCTGATTCAATTCTTCGCTTCCAACGGAAACGCAGCTCGCTAGCAAAAATCCGGGCCACCTTATTTCAATCAATCAGGGGCGTACAAGAGTGCAGTTCGTGAATTCCGGCCGAAGCCCCAGCTTGCATCGACGGTAAGCGGCGGCCACTGGCCACAGCATTACTGCGTAAGTAGCCTTCGCCTGGCCCCCCGCCCCTACGCCAAAACCTGCCGGATCACATCCCCGTGCACATCAGTCAACCGGAAATCCCGGCCCGCATAGCGATAAGTCAGCCGTGTATGATCCATTCCCAGCAAATGCAAAATCGTCGCGTTCAAATCATGCACGTGGGTCTTATTCTCGACCGCCACGCCATCCACGTCGCAGCGCCCATACCGCATGCCGCCCTTCACCGCGCCGCCCGATAGCCACACCGTAAATCCGCGATTGTTGTGCTGCCGCCCGTCCCCGCCCGGACCCTGCTCCCAGCTCGACCGCCCAAACTCGCCGCCCCAAACCAGCAGCGTATCGTTCCACAGCCCGCGCTGTTTCAGGTCCGTGATCAACGCGCCGATCGGTTTGTCGATCGCCGTCGCGTTGGCCGTCATTCGCGTCTTCAGCCCATTGTGATGGTCCCAGCCGCCGGTCGAAATCTCGATGAAACGCACACCCGCCTCCGCCATCCGGCGCGCCGCCAGGCACTGCGTTCCAAAATCGCGTGTCGCCTCGACGTTCAGGCCGTAGGCCTCTTTTGCGGCATCCGGTTCCTGGGCAAGCCCCAGCACCTTCGGCACGGCGGCCTGCATCCGGAACGCCAGTTCGTAGGACTCGATCAGGCCTTCCAGCTCATTGTCGGTCTGCACCTTATCGAGCATCCCGCGGTTCATCTGCTGGATCAGATCGATCTGCTTCCTCTGCTCCTCGGTCGTCATCCGCGTATTGCGAATATTGGCAATCGGGGGCTGATTGGGCGCGATCGTAATGCGCGTGCCCTGATAGGTCGCGGGCAGAAAGGCCGAACCGTACAGCGCCGCGCCGCCGACGTTCGGCGGATTCAGCGTGACGAATCCGGGCAGATCCGAGTTCTCCGTTCCCAACCCGTACACCGTCCACGAACCCAGCGCCGGACGGACGAACGTGAAGCTGCCGGTGTGCAGGAAAATCGACGCCTGCGGATGCGCCGGCGAATCCGTGTGCATGGCGTTCAACAGGCAGAGGTCGTCGGCGTGTTTCGAGACGTGCGGAAATACCGACGAGATCGGAAGACCGCTCTGGCCCTGCTTTTCAAACTTGAACACCGACGGCAGCAGGTTGCCCCGGCTGGACTCCGTCTTCTTGCCGGCGCCGCGCTCCAGCTCTTCGTTGTAGTCGAACGTGTCGTGCTGGCTCGGGGCGCCCTGCATGAACATGTAGATCACGCGCTTCACCTTCGGCGCGAAGTGCGGCTTCTTCGGCGCCAGCGGGTTCTCATACGCCTTGGCGGCCTCGGCGGCCATGGTCGCAGCGGCCAAATAGCCGAAGCCGCACGACGTGGATTTCAGAAAGTCTCGGCGCGAACGAAACATGGTGGGGTCCCCTTAGGTACGATACCGGAATTCGGCGCTCGAAAATAGCGCCTGATAGAGCTTGGCCCATGCCTCCAGCTCGGTTTCCTTGTTCTTGGTTTCGCCCACGTAGGTGAGCGACTGGTCGATCTCCCGCGTCGACGGCATCCGCCCCAGCACCTCTTTATAGGCGCGTGTCAGGCGTTCCTTATCGGCCGGATACGCTTTCAGCAGCCGTTCGGCGGCTACCTTCGATTGCGCGGCGACAAACGGGCTGTTGAGCAGGAATAGGGCCTGCGGCGCCACCGTCGTCACGTCCCGCTTGCCCTTCGGCTCGGACGGCTCCGGGAAATCGAACGTCTCGAAGAACCGGTTCGGCTGATTGCGGACCACCGGAACGTAAACCGAGCGGTATCCCTCGGTCAGCTCCCACGGCTCAATCTGTCCTTGGCGGCGCGCGCGCTTTGGCCCGCCGGAGATCCAATCGGCGATGGGGGACTCGCCCGGATTCTTCGGGTCTAGTTTCCCGCTTACGTGCAGGATGGAATCGCGAATCGCCTCAACCTCCAGACGGTTGCGATTGGCCCGCCACAGCAGCTTGTTTTCGGGGTCGATCTCGTGCGACGCCGCATCGTGGTTCGACGACAGCCTGTACGTCCTCGAAAGTACGATCTCGCGAATCAGCTTCTTGGTCGACCACTGGTTCGCCACCAGTCTCTGGCTCAAATAGTCCAGCAGTTCCCGGTGCGACGGCAGCGAACCGCTGCGTCCGAAGTTGTCCGGTGTTTCGACGATGCCGCGCCCAAACAGATGCAGCCATACCCGGTTGGCCATCACGCGCGCCGTGCTCGGATTATCCGCCCGCGCGATCCACTTCGCCAGCTCCAGCCGCCCGCTCACGTCCTTCGGAATGGTGAGAGGCCGGCCTTCCGGCGCCAGAATTTGCAGCGAACCGCGCGCCACCTTCTCGGCCGGGTTGTGCGGGTCGCCCTTCAGCATAATCTCGGACTCGACCTTCCGCTCTGCTTCGCGCACGCCCATCACCAGGTTCTGCGGGAGCGGCAGCTTGTACCACTCCAGGCCCGTCGTCCGGACCGTCTCACGGTTGCGCGAACGCTCCGCCTGCAGCACCTTCGCCCACAACTCCTCGCGCTCCTTGGCCAGCAGGTTTCCATCTTTCCCCGGATAGGCGTCGATACCGTCCAGCCGCAGCAGCAACTGATCGTTGAAATGGATCTGGTTAAACTGCGGCCGCCGGCGCAGACCATTGGCCAGCTCTGTGGAGCGGAAGATGCCCGCCATGGCGTAGTAGTCTTTCGTCGGGATCGGATCGAACTTATGATCGTGGCAGCGGGCGCAGCCCACTGTCATCCCCATGAACGCCTTCGATACGACGTGGATCTGTTCATCCACCACGTCCATTTCGTATTGGCGCTTGTCGAGCTCGTTCAGATCCACCGCGCCCAGCGCCAGGAATCCAGTCGCAACCAGATTCGCGTTCCGCTCGTCTGGCGTCTTGGCCTCCAGAAGGTCGCCGGCAATCTGCTTCAGGATGAACTGGTCGTACGGGAGGTCTTTGTTGATCGCGTCGATCACCCAGTCCCTATACCGCCAAGCCACCGGAAACGGCGCGTTCCGCGTGCGGCCTGTGGTTTCTCCGTAGCGGGCTACGTCCAGCCAATGGCGGCCCCAGCGCTCGCCGTAAAGGGACGAGGCAAGCAACCGGTCGACGGCCTTCTCATACGCGCTACTGCTTCTGTCGGCCAGGAAAGCGTCCACCTCTTCCGGCGAGGGCGGGACGCCCGTCAGGTCGAGAGACACGCGCCGCAGCAGAGTGCCGCGATCGGCATCGGCAACCGGTTTCAGCTTCTTGGCCTCCATCTTGGCCAGGACGAACTTGTCGATCGGCGCAGTGGCCCACTTGGTGTCGGCGGTCTTGGGTACGGCCGGCGTCACGGGCGGTTGAAAGGCCCAGAATTTGCGCGCGATCTCCCAGTTGATATTCGGGGCTTTCGATACGACTCTGTTTTCTTCGCGCGGATCTGGCGCGCCCATCGCCACCCACTTTTCGAAATCGGCCACGATCGACGGGCTCAGCGGGCGGCCCGGCGGCATTTTGCGCGCGCCGGTTCGGCGAATGGCTTGAATCAGCAGGGACTTCTCGGGATCGCCAGGCACGATAGCCGGCCCGGAGTCGCCCCCGGACAGCGGCCCGGTCTTGGTGTCCAGCACTAATCCGCCGCGCGAAACCTTGCCTTCGTGGGAGTGGCAGGTGAAACAGTTGGCAGCCAATACCGGCCGGATCTTCGATTCGAAAAACTCAATCGCCTCCGGACTCGGCTTGGCGTCCTGGGCGGCCAGCGCCGCCGCACAAATAGAAAAGAGAGCGTACTTCACCGTGGTTCCTCACTCAGGTGAACCCGTATTCATGGCCTGGGTTGCTGCCTAAATGATATCTGAGCCGGATTTCAAAGGGAAGCGTCCCAAGACTGGCCAAGAAGAGGGGCCAAGTCAGAACGTAAACCGCGCCCCTAACTGGATCTGTCGCGGAGTATTGCCCTGCGAGTTGATCACCCCGAACGCCGGCACTCCGAACACAACACCCGGCGCTCCAAAAATCGGCGTGTTCGTGAAATTGAACGCCTCGGCACGGATCTGCAGAATCACGCTCTCCCACACCCGGAAGTTCTTGAACAAGGAGAGATCGAGATTCACCGTGCGGGGCTGCCGGACGTCTGGCAGCGTGCGCGGTGAGTTGCCATGCGTAAATGCGGCTGGCTGGCTGAACGTCGATATGTTGAAGTAGCGGGTGAGCCGTTCTGAAACCGGTCCGTCAAGCCGCGCGCTCGTTCCATTGTTGTTCGGACGCTGTGTTCCGTTCACTGGCGCCCCCGCGCCAATCAACTGCCCGAGCGAATTCGACGTATTGGCGCTCGTCAACGGCACCAGCGGAATTCCCGAAGAGAGCGTCGCGATGCCGTTCACCTGCCATCCGCCAAGGGCGAGATCCACCGCCCGGCCGTTGATGGACGGAAGCTGCCAGGTGCCGCTCATCACCAACCGGTGCCGCACGTCGTAGGTGGCGAGCGCGCGTTCGGCGCGCCGATTGTGCCAATCCTGAATGTAGGCGTAGGGAGGCGAGAGCCCAGTGCCCGACGTCGACACATCGTCGATCAGCTTGCCGAACGTGTAGGCGCCTAGGAACGAAACGCCCTTCGAGAAACGCCGGTCAACGCGAAGCTGCATGGAATGGTAGATCGAACTTCCAATGGATGCCTTCTCGTAGGCGATGATGTTGAACTGCGGATACGGGCGAAGCAATTGAGCCCGCGTCACCGTTGGACGGCTCAACGCCGAGGCGGGATCGCGGATCACCCCGGCGAATGGATTCGGTACTTGCTGCAGCAACGCGTTTCCTTGCGCGAGCGCTTCGGTAGTCAACTGGTTCGCGGCGCCGAAGACCGAGGGCAGCCGCGTTCCTTTCGATCCGGCATAGCTCACCTCGAATAGCGTTCCGGGGAGGAGTTCGCGCTGCACGTTGAAGTTCCACTGCTGCACATACGGCGTGCGATCGTTCAGATCGGGCGTCTGGAAATCCAGCCCCGCGAAGGATCGCAGTCCGAGAGCACTGCCGGTCGGGAGCGAGAATCCGGTTGGATAGGGGTTCGACAAGCGATTGGCTGGGGTGAGTCCGCCATCGAGCGTCGTGAGCATGGGCGACGACGAAGCGAACCCCGCGTTCCCGCCGCCGCCCAAGGTCCCAGCCGCCGTCGCGCTCGAAGCGGAGAAGAACGCCGCATAGCCTCCGCGAAACACCAGACTCGCCGGGCCTCGCCATGCGAACCCGAACCGCGGACCGAAATTGTTCCGGTCGGTCGAGAACTGCTTGTCGCGATCGGCGCCATTAAAGCGCAGTCCTCCCCGCAACCGGTCCCGGCCGGCAATGGCGACTGACAAAGGACTGTCCGCCTCGGGATCGAACACACTCAATCTGTTGAACCGCTCGCTGCGCGGAATCTCGATCTCGTACCGCAAGCCAAAATTGAGCGTGAGTGTCTTTGACGCCTTCCAATCGTCCTGCAGAAAGACGCCGTAGTAAGGGCTCTGCGTCGACAGATGCGTGTCGTGCGTCAAGGTTCCGCTCACGGGCGTTCCCAATAGGAACGACGCCATCGGGTTTCCCGCGATCTGTGACCCGGCGTTCGGGTTCGGACCCTGCGTGAACGCTTGATTGAAAGTGAAGTTCCCGGCGGGAAAATTGCCTTGATAGAAGTTGGTCCGGTTCACACGCGTCTGCACGCCGAACTTGATCGATTGGGAGCCCCGGAACCAGGAAACATTCTGCTGCGCGGTGTACGACTCGAGGCTGAAGCGCGCGTTGAACGATTCCCCGATCGAACCGAAGCCCGTGATATTGATCGCCGGAAATCCGCGCTTGTCCGAGATCGCGGTGAGTTCTCGGGGCAGGCCGAGGTCCTGGGTAATGTCGGTGCCAAACGAGAACGACTGACGGTTGGTGAAGAGCCGCGAGTACCCGAGTGTCGTTTCCGCCAACAGATTCGGACGGACGGCAAACGAATAGTTCAGTGCCGCGCTGTGGCCGGGCCGTGGAATTGCGTGAGGCCCCGGTTGCCCGTTCGTCCCATAGAAATTCGGATTGACCTGCCGGAAGTCGCGATAGCTCAGACGCCCATAGACGTTCTGACGCGGCGAAATCACATGGTCGCCGCGCACATCGAAATTGTCGTCGTCGGTCGCGCCCGCCGCGCTGACAATGTAGTTGTTCAAATTCGCGGCCCCGGTACCCGGAGTGTTTGGCGTTGGATAAAACGTCAGCAGACGCGATGCGACCGGATCCATGCGCTGAGCCGGAATCCGGTTGCCCGGGAACGGCGTTCGCACGAATCCGCCGCCGGTCGCGGCCGCCGTGGTCGTGGGATCGAAGATGGTCACCGCCGCTCCGGCGGCGTTGAGTGTCGAGGAAAAGTCGCCCGTCATTTGCGCGCGGGTGGGAATCGTGGTGATGGACGTTTGCTGTGCGCGTTGGCGCAGCCCCTCGAACCCGCCGAAGAAGAACGTGCGATTCCGTCCATTGAAAATCTTCGGCAACAGCACCGGACCTCCCAGCGTGAACCCATACTGGTTGCGTTGGAACGTTCCGAGCTGCCGGCCGGCGCGATTCAGAAACCACTGGTTCGAGTCAAGGCGGCTGTTGCGCAAGAACTCGTATACACTGCCGTGAAAGGCGTTCGTTCCGGACTTGATCACCAGATTGATCACGCCTCCCGTAGTGCGTCCGAACTCAGCCGAGAACGAGTTCGTCTGGACCTTGAACTCCTGCACACGCTCGACGGAAGGCAGAGTCGCGGTGGCGAACGTTCCGGGGCTGTTCTCGGGAACGGTCACGGGCGCTCCATCCTGCAGGATCTCGGTCGCGCCTCCCCGGCTTCCATTCACGCTGAGATTGGCCAACTGCAGCGGATTGTCGCTGAATGCCGGCCCCGGCACGACGCCGGCGGTGAGCCCCGCCAGCCCGATCGGATTGCGGCCGTTGAGCGGCAAGTCGATGATCTGCCGGTTGCCGATCACCTGCCCGAGTTCGCCTCGCTCGGTCTGCAGGAGCGGCGCCGTTCCCGCCACTTCAACCGTTTCACTCACCGAGCCGAGCTCCATCGTCAGCGTCAGCGAGACGGACTCCGCGACATTGACCACAACGCCGCTCTTTACCGCGCGCTTGAATCCCGGGGCTTCTGCCGACACGGTGTAGCGGCTCGGCTTCACGGAGACGAAGCGGACTAGCCCGGCCGGATCGGTTGCCTGGTTTGTCGCGACTCCGGTCGCTTCCTCGGTTAACTTCACCGCCGCCGCGGCAATTGCGGCGGCGGTTGGGTCCTGCACCGATACAACTACCAATCCAGACGAAGTCTGTGCGGACAGAGCCCACTGACAAATCAGGGCCAACAACGCCAGTCGGCGGAAGAGTTTCATTGGGGCCTCGCGCAATCCGGCCTCATTGTATCTCACCCGGGATTTCCATTTTGGGTCTCCCGGACCCCCACAGTATACACCAACGCCTCACTCCCGTGCCGGATTTGATCAGAATCCCCTTTCCGAGGGCGGGCCAGTGCCTGCGGATGGCT
>VFZO01000010.1 GCA_016871155.1 Acidobacteriota bacterium
AGTAACGCGCGATCCCTGGAAGTCGATCTTGAGAAGGCCGTTGAACGAGAGCTGAAAGGGCTGGTTTTGTTTGTCACCCATTGGGTGCTGTCCTCCGCAGGGGTCTTCGCTGCCTTCAAACCCCTATGGATATTGATGCGGACGAGCATCCGGGAGATTCGCACGCGCGGCTCAAAACGGAAATGTGGGTCTAAAGCAGCTGGGCGTGACGGTGACCGACAGCCTGTTTTTCCAGCGGGGTCAATTCACGCTGGAAGACGACATGGCCAAAGGGACGGTCCAGTTTGCGAGTTGCTATTTCGCCTCCGGCCGGAGGAGTTTGGGCGCTCGATTTCTGACGACCCCGATTCGCATGTCCCTGGGCGCGGTCTGTTGCAGATCTGGGAACGAGAAACTCCTGGAGTCGATAGGCCGCGCGATCGCCAACCTGCCTCTCAAGGGCGCTCCGGTGCGATTGCTCGCGATCGTGGTTCAGGGCGAGGTCGGTCACGCATACGCGACCGACACGCTGCAGTTACGCCAACTCGAGTCCCGGGATGCCAAGTCGGTTGCGAATGCGGCGGACGGCAGCGAATCGTTCTACTACGCGATAGACAAGTTCGATCTTGCCGACCTTGTGAAACTCCTGCGGGACTTTCAGGCGGCGATTCAAAATCAGACGATCGTCGAGCCGGAAACGCCACTCGTTCCCGTGATTCTGATCGATGAGTATTCTAGCCTGCAACTTGTTATCCCGGATGACCGTCACGACCTCCAATTGGTTCTGCCTCTAACCACTTTTCGAAAAGTCCGCGAGACCGATGTCCGCAGGGAACTGCCCGTGTACCGGGTCAGCTTCGCCTGTTCTCGGAAGTATCCGGAATTCGTTTCCTACATCGACGATTCTTTCGCTGAGTTCCTTGCAACGGAGGTACAGACCACCGCGTCGGCACTTGCCCGGTTGTGTTGGGATCTGGAAACGGCGGTATTCGACGCCACGAAGAGGATTCCTTACTGGGCGGGGGACCACGTCATCCCCAACCGGGAACTCTCGGATCTGGAACGGAGAATTGCCGCGCGCCAATACGCACTCTGCGCTACCGGGTTAAACGAGGGAACCGTGGAGGAGAGCCGTCACGATCAGGGCGGCTGGGGAAAGATCCAGCGACGGGCGTTCGAATTGATTCACCAGACCATCGCGAGCGACGGGCCAGAGGATGGCCCAAGGCTATCCGATCACATCAAAGCCACGCTCCTGCACGCCGACCCGCGTGTGCTCCAGACACAGCAGTTCGAAACACTGGATCAGGCCGCAAGCATCTCCGAATTCATCAACAAGCGCGTACGATTGAGCAAGCTGCGTGGGCTGGATACCGGCCAAGCAGAGCGATATCTCGAGTCCTTACTTCGCGGCGAGGAGGGCGAGTGGGCGGAGCGGATTGCCGTCAGGGTTTATGAGGTAAGCGACGTATTGGACAGCCCGAAGTTGAGGGAGAATGTCTGCCGGCTGCTGAACGAGTTGGCTGCGTTGTACCGCCGGCAACAGAATCCAGTCGGCTTGCCGCCTCGGGCCAAGTTCGCCCTCGCCTGGCATGATGCCGAACGGATTGGCTTCCAATCGGGCAAAGACGAAATGCGTTGGATTCACCGGTATGGAGCGCCATTTGTTGCGGAGCACCCCGAGGCGGCCGCCGGGCCGATTATCGCGGACCGAATTCAACAGGACATTCGCGAAAGTTTTCGCCGGTACGACAGAATCGCCCTGGCCGAGAGCGGTGAGCGAGGGGACGGTCCGCCAGCGGGGGTTATTTGCATTCTGGAAAAGCCCGGTTGTTTTCCGGAGGACTCTCCGCGCGCGAACGGCAGAATCCTGATTCGAGATAAGGACGGAAACGAACAAGAGTACATGAGCGAGGATGAGCCACACCTGTCCCGCTCTATTGAATTCCGCTACATCTTTGTGAACGATTCCTTTCGTGGCCAACAGGTGGGCCGTTTGCTGATGGGTGAAGCGCTCCGCTGGTGCGCAAAGCAGGCCTACTGCGACAGGGTCCGGGCGACGGTACTTCCGCAATTGCACCCGATGATTTCGCGTCTGGAAAAGCACGACTTCACTTTGGTGGAGCCTCTGAAGTACGACTGGCTCCGGGCACCCTTCCGCCTGGTATACGAACACTCGATACAGCGAAACCGCTGAGTCACTCCGCCCGCAGCGCGATAACCGGATCCACCCGAGTGGCCCGCAGTGCGGGCAGCCACACGGCCGCCAGCGCCACGGCCGCCAGCACCACCGGCACGCCCACGAAGATCGCCGGGTCGCGCGGCGCCACGCCGAACAGCAGGCTTTGTATGCGGCCCGTCAGGAAGTACGCCCCGGCCACGCCAACCACCAAGCCGGCCGCCGCCAGCCGCATGCCTTGCCAAACCACCATGCCGCGCACATCGCCGGTCTGCGCCCCCAGCGCCAGACGGATACCGATCTCCTGCTGCCGTTGTTCCACTGAATAGGCCATTAGTCCGTATACGCCGATCGCCGCGAGCAAGAGCGCGGCGGCGCCGAAGATCGTCATGAGCAACATGTTGAATCGGGGCCGCGCGGTCGAGCGCTCTACCACCTCGGTCATGGTTCGTACGTCGGAGACTGGCAGGGCGGTGATCTGCTTCAGCTCCTCCCGCACTACACCTGCCAGGGAACCGGGGTTTGAGCGCGTGCGAACAATCCAGGCCATGGGGGTGATTGCGACGTTCAGCGCGTTCAACGCCGCCGGCTGCTGCGCGGTCGGAATATACATGTGCGGGTTCGGATCGTCGTTCAATCCTCCGTCGCGGACATCGGCAGCGATGCCGATAATCTGGCGCGGTTGCTCGGTCTCCAACTGCGGCATGACGCCTTTGCCGATGAGAATCCGGTCGCTCATCGGGTCGCCCTTCGGCCAGAACTGTTTGGCCATCGCCTGGTTGATAATCGCCACGGGCACGCCCGCCGCGTCGTCGCGCTCGTTAAACGTCCGGCCGCGAGTCATCGCAATCCGGAACGCCTCGAAATAGCCTGGTGAGACGGGGGTCCAAGTACCGCCGCCGTGGAACGGTCCGCGCTCGGTGGGACGGCCGAGGATTCGGAACGGGAGTCCGTAGCCGCCGTCCAACGGAAGGCAACACGAGGCGCTGGCGTACTCCACGCCGGGAAGCGCCCGCAAACGCTCAACGCCGGTGCGCACAAGCCGCTCCACCGCGGCGGGATCGTGGAATCGCGGTTCGTTGATGGACATCTTCATCGTCAAGACGTTGGCGGTGTCGTAGCCGGGGTTGACCTTGTAGATATTGATGGACGTCTGGATTAGCAGCGCGGCGCCGATGACGAGAATCGCCGCTAGCGCGATCTCGACAACCACAAGCACGGTGCGCGACTTGTTCTGGCGCAGGCCGGACCCAGTCCGTCCGGCGGCCTCTTTCAGGCTTCCGGCCAAATCGCCCTTCGACGCCTGCAGCGCCGGCACCAGCCCGAAGATCACACTCGTCAACAAAGCCACACCGATCGTGAACGCCAGTACCCGCCAATCCACCGCCACCAGTTCGCCGTTCTGGCCCATACGGGGAAGGCCGGCCGTGTTCACGCGCAGCAGAGCGCGGATGCCCGCCAACCCGACGGCAAATCCCGCGACGCCTCCCGCCAGCCCCAGCAACACACTCTCCGTCAGCAGTTGCCGGACGATGCGCCCCCGGCCGGCGCCGATCGCGGAGCGGATGGCGATTTCCCTTCGGCGCCCCACTGCGCGGGCCAGCAAAAGGTTGGCTACGTTTGAGCAGGCGATCAACAAGACCATGCCGACGGCCACCTCCAGAAACAGAAGGCTATCCTGCGCGTTGCCGGAAAGCGCAACTTGCAGGGAACGGGCCCGGAACTTTTGGCTCTGGTCCGGGCCCAGGCCGTTCGGAAACTTCGCCGCGTAGACGGCGGTCGAGGCGGCGATCTGCGCCTGCGCCTGTTGCAAAGTCACGCCGTCCTTCAACCGGCCGGCGGCGGCAAAGTAGTGGCCCTGGTTGTTGGTGTTCGGATCGAGTTGGAAGGCGGTCCACACATCGGAATCCTCGGCCAGATCGCGGAAATCAAAAGTCTGGCCGACGACGCCGATAATGTCGTGCGGCTCCCCGCCCAGCAGCATCTTCCGCCCAAGAACGTTTGGATTTCGGGCGAACCGCTGCGTCCAAAGGCGCTCGGCGATTAGTACCGCCTTGGGCCCGTTTGGCCGGTCCTGCTCCGCGGAGAAAGTTTGGCCGAGAATGATCGGCGCGCCGAACAGCCGGAAGAATTCGGCGCTGACCTGCGCGGCGCGCAACTGCTCTGGCGTCTCGCCGCCCGTCCAGTTTCGAACGCCCGTGCGATACGCGGCGACATCCTGAAACGACGCCGTCTGCTCCCGCCAGTGCTGGAACTTCGCCGGCGAAGCGGCGTCGAACCCGCCCTGCTGGGTCGCCACGCCGAATGTGACGATGCGTTCGGCGTCCGGAAACGGTGCCGGACGGAACAGGATGGCGTTCACGACGGAGAATATGGCCGTATTCGCCCCAATGCCAATGGCCAGTGCGGCCACTGCCGCCAACAAGAAACCGGGGTTCTTAGCGAACAAGCGCAGCGAGTGCTTCAGATCGTCCATGTGAACCTTATACGTGGCCGCGCCGGAATGGTTCCTTCAGTTACCAAAAGTTAGCCCGAAAATGGTATCGTGCCTTGGACCAGTCAAGAACAAGGAGGTTCTTATGGTTTACAAACTGCTTGCGGTATGCACAGGTTTCGGCCTCGTGGCGTTTACCGCACCCATCACCGTCGCCAGCTACGACATGCCAAACGGACAGGGCCAGGCAAGCGGCGGGACTTTTAACTACTGGGACCTGAACTACTCGGGCGCCGGCGCGACGAACACCGACGGTTCTCCGCTGACCGGGGGCCTTGGGGATCTCACCGACGGATTCATCGCTCTGAATAACTGGTCCGCCGCCGAGAATGCCGCCGGCACGGGTCCATACGTTGGCTGGCGAAGCGGCTTCACATCGAATCCGCTCATCACGTTCCGGTTCGCGGGGCCGGTGAACATCGACACGATCACGTTCTACGTCGACGATTCCGATGGAGACGGCGGCGTAACCGTGCCGCTCAGTTTCGAGATCGGACTTTCCGGCGGACCGCTGACTACCTTCAACGTCGCCGATCCGAGCGGCTCCGCCCCCGCGTCCTACGTCTTTTCGGGTCTGGGGCTATCGGGAAACGCCGTGGATATTCGCCTGAACCACCGGACCGGGTGGGTGTTTGTCAGCGAAGTGACCTTTGCTGACGCTGAAGTTCCGGAGCCGAAGCCGGGCCTGCTGTTCGCGGCCGGATTGGCGATGCTCGTAATCCTGTATCGCTCGTCCAACTCGCCGCGGCACTAATCCGCGGCCGGCGCAACGTAGCCAAACGCAAGAAGATCGCGCACGCCGGGCAGCGCGTGCGGAATCGTATCGTCCAGCGAGATGCCGGCTGCCTGCGCCAGAACGCCAAGAATCTCGCTCACCGTGCGCTCGCCATCGCAGAGGCCGGCGAAACGGCCGATCGCGCCGGGCACTTCCTTTGAAAACGACAACCCGCCGTCCAGCAGCAGCTTGGTTTCGGACTGCTTCCAGTTCCGCTCGCCGGGCTCGAAGAGCATCGTCATTCTCGTCTCCGGCGCCACGCGCAACTTGGCGTTCAGTACGATTTCGTCGGAGGCGCGCATCAGATCGATACAGCGGAACAACCGGGCCACCTGGTGCCCGTAGTGCCCTCCTACGGCCTTTGGCACGGGTCCGTAGATGATCCAGTTCGGTTCGCCGGTTGTGCGCTTTCGCATTCCGACAAAATGATGCTGAATCGCGGCGACGCGAACCTCCGTCAGGTACGACAACCACTCGGTGCGCTCCGCCGTGTAGCGCTCCGGATCCACCTTGAGCAAGCTAGAGAGCCATGCATCGACATACTGGGGTGGAAACATCTGCACGCCTGCGAAGATCAGCACATCGCATCCGTTGTCCTTGACCCATCCGCGAAGGCGGTCCTCGGCCGATTCGTCCGTGTAGTTGATGACGTCGGAGATCACGTGCGCGAAGCCGCCCTCGTTTAGGTGCGCACCCGCTTCGCGAATCAGTTTCTCGGAAAACCGGTCCGCCCCCATGCCGCCGTCGGCGAACAACTGGCGGCTAGAACCTTTCACGACGAACGGCGGGTTGGCACCGATCAGGTCGAAAGTTTCGCCCTCCACGGCCGAATACAGGTCGGTGTGCCGGAACTCGATGTGGTCGAATCCGTTCAGTGCCGCGCCGGCCCGGCCGAAATTCAGGGCGCGTTCGTTCGCGTCGATCGCGACGATCTCCCGTGCGTGCGGCGCCATATGGAACGCCTGCACGCCGCTGCCGCAGCACAGATCCAACATCCGCCCATAGGGCCGCATCTCCATTGAATACGTCAGCCGCTCCGAGGAAGCCGAGTGGCCCATCACCCAGTTCCGGTCCTTCTCCCGCCGCACCGGATCGTTGTGATCCGACACAAGAAGAAACTCATCGTTGCTGACCAAGTTCACGGTACCGCGGATCAGCCCGCCCTCCAGCCGCTCCATCAGACGGGTCCGCAGGCACAAGTCGACAAGTTCATCGCCCAGGTGCTGGCGCGCGATGTTCTCCCCGGTCGGCGCGTCCAGCAAAAACGCACGCGTCAGGCATTCGACTTTCCCAACCGGCGGCGTGTGCTTGGCCAAAAGGTGGCGATTATCGCGGACATCGTGATCGATGACCTGAAAGGCTTCGTTGCTCATGTGGAGTTCGCGCGTATAGCCGTACGCACGAACCAGCTCGCCGATACGGCGGGCGGCGGCGCGGTCGGATACATCCAGCGGCGGCGTCTCTTCGATTCCAGTAGTCATCGCCGTCCATCTTAGCAACGAGCTCCGGCCCGCGTGAACTAAGCTATGTATAATACGGCAGCGGCGAAACCGCCGCCGTTAGGAACCTTCATGCCGAAACCTTCCTCTGCGGACGTAGTACTAGACGTTGAACCGGGAAAGACTCGAAACGACGCTGCTCCGGAACCGGATTCGCCATTTCACATTCTTGTGCTCGGCGACTTTTCGGGACGCGCCAGCCGTGGCGTAGTGGAACCGGTTCTTGGGCGCAAGCCCATGCTCGTCGACCGGGATGAAATCGAGAATCTGCCGAAGATCTTGAAAACCAAGATCCGGGTCCCGCTGGAAGGCGACCACGGCGCGGAGCTCTTGATCCCGATCGAGACCATCGACGATTTCCACCCCGACTCGCTCTATGAAAAATGTGCGCTGTTCCCGGCGCTGCGCGCCATGCGCCGGCGCCTGGAAAATCCGGCTTCGCTGAAAGCGGCGACCGATGAGATTCTCGGCGGTCTGGTTCGCGAGGCGCCCAGGGAGGCAGCGGCGTCCGCCGAGATTCTGACCGGTTCCCTCCTCGATCAAATCGCGGAAGAGACGTCGGCGCCGGCCCCGGCGAGGGGCTCGCGCCCGAGGGATCCCCTGCTGGCGTATGTCCACGATCTGGTAGCGCCCCACTTGGTGCCGGGCCAGGATCCGAAGCAAAAGGAACTGCTGGCGCAGCTCGACAATGAAGTGGGCTCGCAAATGCGGCGGCTGCTTCACGACAACGTTTTCCAGGCGGCCGAAGCGGCGTGGCGCGCGCTCGACTTTCTGGTGCGCAACGTCGAGACGGACACGCAACTGAAAATCTACGTCCTGGATATTTCCAAACCGGAGATGCTCTCCGATCTGGCCTCCGCTTCCGATCTCAAGCAGACCGGCTTGTTTCAACTCCTGATCAAAGCGACGCCGGGCGGCGAACCTTGGTCGTTGCTTGGCGCCGACTGTACCTTCCGGCCGTGGATCGACGACATCGAGCTGCTGGCCCGCATCGCAATGCTGGCCGAACTGGCCGGCGCGCCCATCATCGCCGCCGGCGATACGTCGATTCTCGGCGTGAAAAATCCGGAGCGTCTGGGCGACAACGACGAGTGGCAGATCGACAACGCGGTCTGGAACGAGCTCCGCGCGTTTCCGGAGGCCCGCCGGGTCGGCCTCGCCATGCCGCGGTTTTTGTTGCGATCACCCTATGGCAAATCCTCCAGCCCGGCCGAGCGTTTCCCATTCGAGGAGATGCCGGAAGGCAGCACCCACGCCCACTATCTGTGGGGCAACCCGATGTATGCCTGCGTAATGTTGATCGCACAAGCCTTTTCGCATTCCAAATGGGACCTTCGGCCCGGCCAGTTCCAAAGCGTGCGCGGCCTGCCCACGCATGTGTGGTACGAATACGGCAATCCAGAGCTCAAGCCCGGCGCCGAGGTGCTGTTGACGTTGAAGGCCGCCGAGACGATGATCGAGCAAGGGCTGATGCCGCTGCTGTCGATGAAAGGTTCGGGCGAGGTGCGCGTAGGCATGTTCCAATCGATCGCCAAGCCCTCAACGCCGCTGGAAGGGCGTTGGAGCTGAGCTAGATAATTGCCCGGATTTCCTGGCCGGATGTGACGCCAGAGACGATGGCAACGTGGGTGTCGTTGCGGACACCCGTCTTGACTTCCTTCTTTTCAAAGCCCTTTTCGGTCTTGATGTGAACAAAGCTCTTGCCGTCTTTTTCTTCCAGCGCGCCGAGCGGAACCACCAGGGCGTTCGGTTCGGAGGATTCCAGCAGAATGTCGCCGGAACCGGAGAGGTCCGGGATCAACTTCGGATCCACCGTATCGAAGGCGATGCGGATCGGCACGTTGCGAATGTAATAGTTCTGGAAACGGCCGCCGGTGGCCAGTGCGCCGATCGAGAACACATGGCCCTTGAGCAGCATGCCAGGGAACGCATCCACGCGCATCTCCGCCGGTTGGTTGATCTTAAACCGCTCGCTCTCGGCCTGGTTGATCTTTGCATCGATCATCATGCTGGTTGGGTTAACGACCTTCATGAACGGCTGCCCAGGCATCACCTGATCACCGACTTCGATCTGCCGCATGGACGACCCGCCCCATATGGTCTGATACACAACCAAGCCGTCGATTGCGGCATGGATCGAGAACCGTTTGATATCGGAGGCGTGGCGATTCAAGTGGCGGCGATGACGCTCCAGCGTGAATTCGAGAATCCGGATGTCGGCCGCGTTGCGCTTCCTCGTGTTTTCGATATCGGACTGCAGTTGCTTGTGACGAGCCTCCGCTTCCTCCTCGTTCAACTTCAACAGCATGCGCTCGACCTCGGTCCGGACTTCGCCGGCACGGGCGTCCAGACGCGCTTTGTCCAGGTCGGCCTTCGCCACGACCAGCGTCTGCTCCATGTTCTTCCAGTCGATTTCCAGCTCGGCTTTGCGCTTCCGCACGTCGGCCTCGGCGGTCTCCACCGTGTCCTTCACGTCGTCGATATGATCCTGCAGCGACTGGCCGTCAATCGACGCGATCAACGCGCCCTTCTTCACCATCGTGCCCGACGGAGCCAGGCTTAACAAAACCATGGGGCGATTGCCCTCCGGACCTCGTATCATCGGCGCGGTCACGTTGGCGTACTCGCGGGCCGCCGTGGTTCCGGAAACGCGCGTGCGCACCTGCAAACCGCCGGACGTGACCCGGATCACCGGCACGGACGCGACGACCGACTCGGCGGCTTTCTGCGCAACCGATTTCTTGTAGCCGAATTCATAGGCGGCCCAGCCGCCGCCAAGAACCAGCGCAACGATCACCAGCCCGGTCCAGGGACTCTTCTTCTTTTCGGGAGGTGGCGCCGAAACCGGGGCTAGCTGCTCCGGTGCGTCGATTGTAGTGGGTGCGGGATTGGGATTCGCGGACATTATGGCCTCGCCGAGAGATTCGTCGCCTGTACGTCAGGGCGCACTTCGACCGGGGAAGGTTACGACTCCAATTATAGGTACATCGGGGAGGCCGTGGGGACCGGCAGGGCATAAAGATTTGCCCGGGAACGCCCGATGGAGCAAATGGTGCCGTGTCGATCCGCAAGAAGCGGCCGCGGCCAGGGCGAAACAATGCACTGGAATAACATGCAACGAACCAAGCGAGGGATCGCTATCCTGCTCCTCATCGGTGTTTTCGGGCTGCACGCTCAGAACGCCTCCGTCCGAATTTCGGCGCCGGCGCTCGGCTGGGTCCTTTCCCACGACGGCTCTCAAGTCATTGCCATTACTGGGGTTACAGAGAGCCCGCGCGATGGCGAGGCAATCTCGCTGCCCGGCGCGGCATCCCGGATCTGGGGGTCTCCGCAGGGAGACCGTTTCGTAGCCGCACTCCCGG
This sequence comes from Acidobacteriota bacterium, assembly GCA_016871155.1. GTDB lineage: Bacteria > Acidobacteriota > Terriglobia > Bryobacterales > Bryobacteraceae. The sequence goes on from VFZO01000010.1 coordinate 10,289, forward strand.
ACGGCACATGGTTATTCGCGCCGGCAACAGCGCCGCAACGCATCCTGGAAACGGAAGCGGGAGCGGCGGTTTGGTCCCGGAACGGCGACGTCGTTGCCGCGTGCTTGGGCGAATCGTGCCAGGTTTTCGAACGCGCCGGCAGCCATCGATTTAATCTTTCTTTACCCGAGGGAGCCACTTTGGCGGCCCTACAGCCCGAGGGCGGCTTCGCGTTTCGAACGGCGGAGGGCATCGGCATTCGCGCCGGTGCGACCGAGGAATTCCATCCAAACGCGGTCGCAATTGCGTTTACTCCGGACGGCAGTGGAGCTTGGGTTCTGAACAAAGAGGGTGTTCTGGCGGGCCCGGCCGGTCCGGCTGAGTTTCTTCGGAACGCGGTCGGAATGGTGATCGCCTTGGACGGCTCCGCGCTGATAGCTGTGGCCGCGGACGGCTCGGCCGCCGCGTTTGATCCCCCAACCCGGAACGTGCGGCACTTCGCGCTCGAAGCAGGTGTAGACGGCGTATGGCCCGCGCCCGGCAATTGGAACGTGCGCCTGCATGACTCGGCGAAACGTCCCATTGCGTTTTGGAGCGGTGAAACGTCCGCATTCTCGTGGATGCCGGAGGTGCGGCAATGAAAAAAGCGATTCTCTTCACGGTATTTGGCAGTTTTCTGCTGGACGCCCAGAACGCCATCCGGCGCCTGCCCGGCTTCGAGCGGCGCAACATTCCGGCTAACGACGACGGTTCCAGCGCGCTGATCCCGCTGCCGTTCACGGTTAATTTTTTCGGACGGATTCGCTCAGCCGCCTACGTCAACAACAACGGCAACATTACGTTCGACAGCGCCTTGTCGACGTTTACGCCGTTTGGCCTTGAAAATACCGGACGCGAGATTATCGCCGCCTTTTTCGGCGATGTCGATACCCGTGGCGCAGGCTCGCGGCTGGTGACCTTCGGCGAAGACACGGTGGATGGCCGCCGCGCGTTTGGAGTGAACTACATCGATGTCGGCTACTTCGCCAGCCATGTTGACAGGTTGAACTCGTTCCAGTTGATCCTGATTGAACGGTCCGATACGGGCAGCGGCAACTTCGACGTTGAGTTCAACTACGAAAAAATTCAGTGGGAAACCGGCGACGCCTCCGGCGGATCCGGTGGTCTCGGCGGCACACCGGCGGCCGTAGGCTGGTCGAATGGGTCCGGCCTGCCAGGCACATCGTTCGAACTCGCCGGCTCCTTGATCAGCGGCGCTTTCCTGGATAACGGTCCGCGCGCCCTGGCCCGGCGGCGCCTGAATTCGCCAATCCTCGGCCGCTATACCTTCCGGGCGCGAAACGGCCAGCTCAGCCCCGGCCTGCAGATTACGACGGGTACAAATTTGCCACGGGGCGTGGTGGGAATCCCCTACATTGGAAACTTCACGGCGGAGGGCGGCACGAACCCCTACCGCTGGACTCTGACGCCGGATCCAGGCGCGCCGCTGCCCGGACTGAGCTTGAATCCGCAGGGTGTGCTGAACGGAACACCAACGGCCCGTGGCATCTTCACCTTTACCGTATCCGTCTCCAGCCGCATCGACAATGTCGATGAGACGGTCTCGCAGCGGGTATCGGTCGAGATCGACGCGCCATCGCTGATTATCGAGACCCGCTCCTGCCCGCTGGCCGACGGTTTAACCGGCGCGCCGTACTCTCAATCGCTCCGGGCAACCGGCGGCCCCGGACCCTACATTTGGTCCTGGAACGTCGACGGCCAGTCGCCGGTTCCCGGCCTGACGCTGGCGCCGAACGGCGCGATTACGGGAACCCCCACGCGCGCCGGAACGTACCGATTCCAGGTCCGCGTCGCCGGACCGGCCGGCTCGGAAGCCGAGCCAGCTATCCGCGACTGCGGAATCAACATTCGCGCGGTTTCCACCATTCCAACCGTGGCCGGCTGTCCGGACGAAAGCGCGACGATCGGCGTGCCGTACGAAAGCCAGGCGATGGTTTCCGGTGGCGCGGCGCCGTGGCGATGGGCGCTCAGCGGCAGCATGCCAACCGGCGTGGGTATTAGCGATCTTGGAAAATTATCGGGCATTCCGGCCGCCACTGGCGAGTTCGTATATCGCCTGATCGCGACCGACGTATCGGGCCGCACCGCGCAGTTGAACTGCCGTTTGACGGTAGGGTCCCAAGCGCTTCGGATCGAAAACGAGTGCCCGCTGCCTTCCGGCAAGACCGGCGAGGGCTACTCCACCCGCCTTCGCGTAAACGGAGCGGAGGGTCCCGTGTTCTGGTCGCTCTCCGGCTCCCTGCCTCCTGGCGTAACGCTGCAGCCGGATGGCGCCATCAACGGCTCACCGAACGACGCCGGCGCTTGGCGCTTCCTGGCGATCGCTCGCGACGGCCGGGGCGCGTCCGGCGCAAAGTCCTGCTCGCTTACCGTCGACCGGACGGCGCTTTCCATCAGCGCCTGCCCGTTGCCAGATGCCAACGTGCAACAGACCTACGCGGCACAACTGATTACCATTGGCGGCGTTGCGCCGCTTCGATGGTCCGCCGAAACGAGGCTGCCCGACGGCCTAAGCGTCGTGTCAACGGGTATGGTCGCCGGAACGCCCACGCGACCCGGCACGCACACGTTCACATTGCGCGTCGCCGACAGCAACGGAAACGCCACCACGCAGGACTGCCGGATTGAGATCCAGCCCAAACCGATGGAGATTGAGCGGCCCTGTCCGCTTACCACCGCGGAACTCGGCCGGTTCTATCGCGAACACGCTCTAGTGGAAGGCGGCATCGCACCCTACCGCTGGCGCGCACTGGGCACACTGCCTGCAGGGGTTACGCTTGGCGCCGATGGCTGGTTCAGCGGTACGCCGGCCTCCGCCGGCGAGTTTCCGTTCACGCTCGCCGTCGAAGACGCGCGTCGTGTGGAGATTCGGAAAACTTGTTCGATGACGGCGCGTATTCCAACGCTGCCGGACTTCCGGGTCGTCGCTCCTCGCGGCGTGAATTCGGATGTTCCAGTCGACTTACAGCTCTCCTCACCCTATCCGCTACCGATCAGCGGGGATCTGATCCTCACGTCGGAGCCGAACACCGGCGCGAGCGATGGTGAGGCGAACCAGGCCGATCCCGCCGTTCAGCTCTTACCCGGTGGCCGTCAAGTGCGGTTCACGATCCCGGCCGGCACACGGTCGTTGCGCTACCGTCTGACTTCGCTCGGAACGGTGGCCGCGCGGCATCGCCTGCGGGTGGAAAAACTCGTTGTGGGCGGGCAACCGCAAGTGCTGGTTCCACCGCCGGCGATTCTGGAACTCCCGCGCACCGCTCCCACTTTGTCCGACGCCTGCTATACGGTGGCGGGCAACGTACTGAACGTTCAGATCACGGGCAGCAGTTCCACTCGGGAGCTGACCGCCATGTCGGTCGAACTGAACGGCAAACAATTGACTGACACGCCCATACTCCCTGTGGCGGCCGAGTACTTCACCGGAGCTTTGACCGTTCGAAATGGCGGCTCTTTCCGCATCGACGTACCCTTAATCGCCGAAAAACCCGGCTTCGATGTTCAGGTCTCCTCGCTTAAAGCGACCGTTTCCAACAGCGCCGGCACTTCGGCTACCCGCGACGTCCGCCGCTGCAACTAACGTCCGACGAACTCTGAGCTGGCCGTCAGCGCCCCGGCGTGCAGGTTCACAAACCAGCCCGTCGCCTCGCTTGGCACGTCGGCATCGACGGTCACTTTCCGGCCTCGTTGTGTGAGCTTCGCTGGGACCCTGTTCCATTTTCGGGTCCCGGTGTACCCGCTTTCGGAGGTCCAGAACAGCTCCGCCCGGTCGACTGGCTTCTCAGATCGAAACCGGTGCGGCCCCTCCTGGCGCAACCACGGCTTTCGCGTCTTCACGATCGAATCGGCGAATGCGTAGCTATCCGGCGGATTCCATCCGGCCGGATGGCTGTGCTTCATGTCCGGCAGCACGGCCACCATGCGCCGGCCACCGGCCGCCTGGTAAGAAGGGCGCTGCGAAGTCAGCGGGAAGTGGTTGTCGTATAGCCAGGTCAGCCATAGTACTGGCATCTTCGCGTTTGGGAGCCATCGCAGAGGGTCCCAGACGGTCCGGTACACGCCGTTGGAGCCGAGCGCCCTGCCCCACTGGTTCTCCGCATCGGCCAGCGAACCGCACCCATAGATCGGCACGGCGAACGCAAATCGGGTGTCGATTCCGATCACCGTGGAGGTAATCACGCCGCCCCAGGAGATCCCGGCGATGCCCACGCGCTTCGGATCCACCTCGGGAAAAGACCGGATCAGCGAGTTGGCCAGGACGGCTGCCCCGGCCGCGTGGTACATCCACTGCTCCTCAATCGGCAGCGCTGAGTCCGCATAGATCCCATCGCGCGCTGGCCCTGCCCACGCGTGGCGTTTCCAGGCGGTTCCGGTGTCGCGTTCACTGGTCTGCCCTTCCACGGCGATGCTAATAGCCGCGTACCCGTGGCCGTTCCATTTCTTGACCCACTCGGGAAACGCCGTGCCGCCTCCTCCATGCACCAGTACAACGCCGGGCACCTTTCCGGCGCGCGCCGCAGGCGCGCCGTACCAGGCAAAGATCCGCGTGGGTTTGCCCTGAAACGGCAGGCCTTCGTAGAACAACGGCCGCTGGCCGTCGCTCGCGGCAAAACCTTCGGCGGGGTAGACTGCTGGCGCCGAGGTCAACGCGCCCAGGCGGCGCACAGAGTCGGCATCGCCGGCCAGCATGCACGTGGCCACGGTTAGATAGCGGAGAATCATCCGCGATTATCTTACCGCCGAAACACAAACCGCTCGCCGAGGGCGAAGTTCACGAGCGACGTCGCTGCGATCGCGACCCCATTCGCAAGCAAATAGTTCATACCGAGCAACTGCGCGAGCACATACATCCATGCCAGATTCGAAAGGATCGAGACAAAGCCGTTGGCCAGATGAAATTTCGCCAGACGGGGCCACAGGCCGGGCAAACCCTGGGTGCGCCAGGTCCAGCGTTCGTGCCACAAGAAATTATGCAGGACGGCGATTTCGACGGCCAGCGCCGTCGCCATCATAGCCGATACACCGAGTCCGGATTTCAGCGTGGCCAGGGCCGCTAATTGGACGCCAGCACCCAGTAATCCGACGGCGTTAAACCGCAGCCAGCGCTCGATCAATCGAGCCGCTCCTCGTTATAGAGCTGCACGGTGTGCTTCCAGGCGGTCATCAGGAAGATCACCAGCAAGCCGGCAGCACCGATGCCGAATCCGATGTCGTAGAGTTTCCAAGTTGAACCGAACGCCGCCACCACCGGATCGCTGAAATAGACGAAGATGTTGCCGATGATGAGCAGCAGCCGCAATTCGGTAGGGCTCATCTTGTAGAAGCTGATCTGGAACTTGTTCAATACGTGTGTCGCCAGGAAAACTTCGGCGCTCAGCAGCAGATAGCCGATCAGAAAAAAGGCCGCGATCGCGGGCCGCACGTGGCCGCTCAGCGCCAACCCGCCCATCAGGAACGAGATGGCGATCACGTCCACCACATGATCGACGTAGAATCCGTAGCGCGGCCGCTGGCGGTTGCGCACGCGCGCCACCGTGCCGTCCAGCGAATCACCGAACCAGTTCGAAACAAGGCAGAGGTTTACGATCCACAGGCCAAGCGGATTCGCCGCCGAATACCAATACGCCAGCCCCGCCGCCAGCATCGAGGAGATGCCCAAGAGCGTCAAATGATCGGAATTGATTACCATTGGCAACCTTTCGGCGATCCAAATCAGCGCCCGCTTTTCCAGGGGCGCCAGCAAACTCTGTTGGATACGGACTGCGTTCGCGGCACTCACACGTGTACAGACGCGTTTCCTTGTTTGCACGTTTCAACACGGTTCAAGGACAATGGTGGTTTCCATGGCACGCAATTATGATTTGACCCCCCGCCCGGCCGCCAGGGTCGAGACAGCCCTTCGGCGCATTGTGACCGATTTCCCCGTCCCCGGTTCCATCGATGTGCTGAAACAACTGCAAGAATACGAGCCCGTCGCCATGCAGGGCCAACCGCCGGTCGTTTGGGACCGCGCGCTTGGCGCCTCGGTTTGGGACCGCTGGGGCAATCAGTGGATCGACTGGTCGAGCGGTGTGCTCATCACCAACGCCGGCCACGGCCGCCAGGAGATCGTCGACGCCATTAAGGCGCAGGCGGACCATGGCTTGCTCACGAACTACTGCTTCCCAAACGAAGTCCGCGCCGCGTTCGTGAAACGCTTCGCCGATTTGCTGCCCGCGCCACTGAAGAAAGTCTTTCTCCTCACTACCGGCTCGGAAACCGTCGAGTGCGCCATCAAGCTCAGCCGTACCTACGGGGTGAAAGTGGGGGGCCGGCGCAAGGTCGTAATGGTCAGCTTCGAAAAGGCGTTCCACGGCCGCACACTGGGATCTCAACAGGCTGGCGGAATTCCGTCTCTCAAAGAGTGGATCGTCAACATGGATCCGGGCTTCGTGCAGCTCGAGTTTCCCGACGGGTTCCGCACGACGGACACCTCGTTCGATTACTTCCTCAAGCAGCTCTCCGAGAGAGGCGTCGACCCGGCCAATGTAGCCGGCGTAATTCTCGAAACCTATCAAGGTGGCAGCGCCTCGTTCGCTCCCCCGGAGTACATGCGCCAGCTTCGGAAGTGGTGCGATGCGCACAAAGCGCTGCTCACGTGTGACGAGGTGCAGGCCGGTTTTGGCCGCACGGGCACGCTGTGGGGCTTCGAGCACTACGGCATCGTGCCGGACCTGACCACGTGGGGAAAGGGCATTTCCAGTTCGCTTCCCGTAGCGGCGGTGGCCGGCAGGCCGGACATCCTGGATCTGCACCCGCCCGGTTCGATGACCTCCACGCACACCGGCAATCCCATCTGTGTCGCCGCGGCGCTGGCATCGTTGGAGTTGATTCTGAAAGAGAATCTTGTCGAGAATTCGCGCGTACAGGGCGACCGGATGCTCCAGCGCTTCCGCGCCATGCAGACACGCTATCCGCAAATCGGCTGGGTGGATGGCAAGGGGCTTGTGGCGGGCATCGCGTGTGTCAAGCCGGGCTCGAAAGAGCCCGACGCCGATTTGGCGTGGAACGCGGTCCGGAACTCCATCGAACGCGGCGTGCTGATGTTCTCGCCGGTCGGTCTGGGCGGCGCCACGATCAAAATCTGTCCGCCGCTTTGTATTACCACGGAGGCCGTCGACGAAAGCCTAGACGCGTTTGAAGAGGCATTCGCCGAGGCGGTGAAGGGATGAAGCCAGTCCTCATCGTCGGCGGCGGAATGATCACCCACGATCAGATCCTGCCCGCGCTTTACAAGATGCAGCGGAACGGTGAAGTGGGGCCGATCTCCGTGTGTGCCCAGCACCATCGAACGGTCAAGGCGCTGGCCGAGGCGCCGGCGATTCTGAAAGCGTTCCCCGGCCAATCGTTCGCGGCATTCCCGGAGGCAGGCGCCGAGGGTCCTCAGCCAGATCGATACAAGGACCTGATTCGCCAACTGCCGCCGCGCTCGATCGTCGTGGTCGCGCTGCCGGACCAGGTGCATTTCTCCGCAACGATGGAAGCGCTGCGCCACGATCAGCACGTGATCTGCGTGAAACCGCTGGTGCTGACGGCACGCGAGTCGATTGAGATCGAGAACGAAGCCCGCCGCCGCGATCTGTTCGTTGGCGTCGAGTACCACAAGCGATTCGACGACCGCTCCCACAAGGCCCGCCAGTTCTATCGCGAGGGCCGCCTGGGCGAGTTCAAGCTTGGAACTGCGCGTCTGATGGAGAAGTGGTACTACCGCGAGTCGAACTTTCAAAATTGGTGTACGTGCGAAAACACGGATTGCTTCACCTACATCGGTTGTCATTATGTCGACCTTGTCCACTTCATCACGGGCTTGCTGCCCGTGGCCGTCTCCAACTACGGCATCGTCGACACGTACCCGAATGGGAATAAGGGCTACCTGTGGTGCGACACACGCGTGCGATGGTCGAACGGCGCGGTATTGAACCTGCAGACGACGCTCTGTTATCCGAACGAGGGTCCCGGCCCCAACACCCAAGGCATGACACTTTACTGCGGTGGAGGGACTGGCGCGATGCTTGACCACAGCGACCAGTACCGCGGCCTTGGGTATACCTTCTCGAGGAAGTCCGATGCGCCGGGTGCGACGTTCCACTCTGAGCCGAGCCCGGACTACTTCCAGTACAACGATCTCGGCGGACCCGGCCTTGAGCCCGTCGGCTATGGCGTTCGCAGCGTCGAGCATCTTGTCAAGACCATCTACAAGGTCGACGCTGCCCAGGATCGCGCCGCACTGCTGCGAAAGATCGACAGCGCCGGTGTTCTCGCCACACCCGCCAATAGCCGGTACAACGAACTGGTTGTGGAGGCCGGCCGGCTCTCTATATTGAACGGGGGGCGCGAAGCGCTGATCGAGTACAGCCCCGCAGCCCGCGCCTGCCTGCCGTGACCGAAGAAGAGATCGCCGCGTTTCTGGAGGACAGCGGCTACCCCGCTCACATCGTCGCCGCCGGCAGCGAAGGTTTGGTGGCCCGCTGGCACGAGTTCGTCGAGGAGGTGGAACGCGGCTACCCGTACCGCCTCGGCGACTACCGCCACGATCTCGACCTCCGCGGCGCCATCTCCGTTCTGGGTCTGGATGATCGCGTTCGCGACGCCGACGAACGGTTCGCCGGATTGCTCACCGGCCGGGAGGTCCGCGTGTGGGAGTCCGCCGGCGAGGATCGCTGGTGGGACTTCGGCTATCCGCGCAACGCGGGCGGTGCGCTGCTGCGAGATCTTCGGGCCGCCAATCTGGTCGAGCGGGAACTCTGACGATGCGGCGTCGCGGGCATGGCGCCCGCTTCGCCACATCGATCAGGATCCATGGCGGATCGAGAACGCGCGTGCCGTTACCGGTGGCGCTGATCGAAGTCCAGGTACCCGATGTTGAAGAACCGCTAAAAGCATCCAAGACAGAGCGTGCTGGTCAGGCACTCTTATCAGTAGTGCGCCGAAGGCATCGACCGTTTCGCGGCTAACTCGATTTTTCTTCCGCAGAACCGTAACGCACGGTTTCGATTATCCTGGGAAAACCGATGTGGCACGCGCTCCGCTCCTGGTCGGGAGCCAAAGGTACTGCGACCCTTGCCGTCCTGGCGCTTGCGATCGGCATCGGCTCGGCCACGGCGATTTTCACCTTCGTTAACGCGTTATTGCTAACGCCGCTTCCGTATCCGGGCGGGAGCCGCTATGTAGCCATATACGCTACCAACAGCAAAGACCCTGGCCACTTCAGCTTCAGCAACTACAACGATCTGCGGACCTACGCGGAGCAGTCCCGTTCCTTCGACATCTTCGGCTGGTATCGGACCATTGAGTACAACGTCTCGGCGCCTGGCGCGCCGCAGGCTGTTGTGGCCGCGCTGGCCACACCGGCGTTAGTGAACGGAATCGGCGTGCAGCCGGTCCTCGGCCGCTGGTTCGTCGACGATCGCGGAGTGGTGCTCTCGCATTCATTCTGGCAGCGGCTAGGCGGCGATCCGGCCCTGGTGGGAAAAACGATCACGGTGGACCGGAGGATTCTCACGGTGACGGGCGTGATGGGGCCGGACTTCGTTCTCCCGTTCGAACGTCCGGAGGTGGCCTTCTGGGCCTACCTGGATCCGGACGGAAAAAACCTCAACCCGTATGAAGCCTGGTATGTCGCGTACGCACGCCGTAAGCCGGATGTGCCCCGCGCGCAAGCGGAGGCCGACCTGAAGCGCATCGCTGCAAACATCGCCGCCGAACCCAACTCCAAGCGCGAGAACTATATGGTCAGCGTCGCGGAGCCGAACGTGATGATTGCCTCCGACGCCCGGGCCCCGCTTTTGCTGATGTTCGTCGCGGCGCTGCTCCTGCTGCTGCTCACTTGTGCGAACGTGGCTGGCCTGGTACTCTCCCGTTCCGTGAGCCGCGCGCGGGAAACCGCGGTGCGCGTGGCGCTGGGCGCCTCGCGCGGGGCGCTCTTGCGCCAATACCTCGGCGAGGGGTTGCTGCTGGCGGCCGGTGGCGCGGCGCTGGGCTCCGCGCTGAGCGTGTTCCTGATCCGGTGGATTGTAGATCTCGTCGGAGACCAATCGAACGCACAGCTCAACGTCCATTTCGACGCTAAAGCGCTCGCCTTTGCGCTAGCCGCGGCGATCATTTCAACGCTGCTCTTCAGTCTGGCCCCTTTGTGGCAAGCTCACCGCACCCAACCCGCCGATGCTCTGAACGAGAACGTTCGAGCCTCGGCCGGCGCGCGGACACGCAACCTTTCGCGCGCTCTGGTCATCGCCGAAGCCGGCCTGGCCTTCACGCTGCTGGCCTCCGGGCTCGTGATTGTCCGGCACCTCTTCGGCCTGTCCAATACGTGGCCGGGATTCAACATCCAGAATCTTGTCACGTTTTCGATCACCGTCCCAAACCCGGTCTTCCGCGACAACGATCAACGCGTTCGATACCAACTGCGCCTCACCGACGAACTCAAGAGCGTGCGTGGCGCCGATTCGGTGGCATGGACCAATGACCTTCCCATCGCCGGCTGCTGTTTCGGCTCCAGCGTCTATCCGGAGCCCATGGCGCCGGGTGTCGCTCCGGAGCGCCGAATGAGCATGCAGGCTATCAGCCCGGGTTATTTCGAAACGCTTGGCCTGGCGCCTCGCCGGGGGCGTCTGCTGGAAGAGGCCGATGGCCGTTCGGAAGTGATTCGCGTTGTGGTGAACGAAAGGGCGGCGAAGCTGTACTGGCCAACGCGAGACGCTCTCGGAGCGCGCGGCCGGTTCATGTCCGAGCGCGGCTCGCAGTTCGAGGTGGTCGGCATAATCGGTGACATCAAGAACGACGGTCTCGGCAAGACGCCCGAGCCGGAGTTCTACCTGCTCGGGACGCAGTTCGCCTGGCAAGTGATGCACTACGTAATCCGCTCCCGGATGCCCGGCACGGAACTGCTGCCGGAAATCCGCCGCGCCGTTCAGCGAGTGGACCCGGAGTTGCCGGTCCGGAATCTCTCCACTATGCGGGGGCAGGTCCGGGAGTCTTTAATCCTTGAAACCGTCAGCGCCGCGATGGCGCTATTTTTCGCTACTACGGCATTGTTGCTGGCCGGCCTGGGAATCTACGGAGTTGTTGCCTACGGCGTCCGGCAGCGGACGGTGGAATTCGGCACGCGCATGGCGCTGGGCGAGGAGCGGTCCAGTATCTTCCGGCTCGTTACGCGCTCGGCGCTCCACATGGCGGGCTTCGGCATCGCGCTTGGCTTGGCCGGGACCGTCGCGGTACTTCGGCCGCTGCGAACGGTTTTTCCGGTAGAGACCACCGACCCTCCGGTGCTGATCATCACCGCGCTGATTATAACCTTCGTGGCGGTTTTCGCCTCCGTGCTGCCGGCTTGGAAGGCTACGTGGGTTCCGCCGCTGTCCGCCATCCGCAACGAACCCGAAAGCGTCTGGTCCGCGCTGCGCCGTGGCTTAACCGCGGCATTTCACGAAGAGCAGTCGATCCCGGAATCTCCTCTCATCGCCGCCATCTCCCAATCCTCGCGGGACGCCTCATCCTTCGACGAAGCGATCCAACGCTCGCTCGAGGCGTTGCGGGATAGTGTGAAGGCGGAGATGGTGGAGCTGCGCGAACAGGGTTCGGGCTTTCTCGCCAACCGGCTGCGCTACTACACGCGGCCTCTCCCTATGGGCAAGGCGGAGTTCGAAACCTGGGAGCGCTGGGCGGCCGAGCACAAGCCGCAGTACACCGCCGAACTGCGGGCGCTGCGCGAAACCGGCGCCACACTCGCCGTGCCGCTGGAATCGAAGAACGTGGTTCTGCTGGGCGGCCGCGAGAGCTTCAGCTCCGCCGAACGCGACCTGCTGGCCCGCGCCGCCGGACACCTGTCGCTGCTTGTCGAGAACGGCCGCCTCACTGGCCGCGTCGTCGAACAGGAAAAGGTCCGGCGCGATCTGGATCTCGCCATCGAAGTACAGCAGCGGCTGCTGCCCTCGCGGGCGCCCGTTTCGAACGACGCCCAGTTCGCCGGTGTCAGCGTGCCCGCCCGTTTCGTCGGCGGCGATTACTTCGACTACATCGACACCGGCGACGGCCGGCTCGGTATCGTGGTGGCTGATATCGCCGGGAAGGGCGTAGCTGCCGCTTTGATTATGGCTTCCGTGCAGGCGACGTTGCGCATCGTCGCCGCCGAGCAGGGTCTGCCGCTGGCCGCACTCGCGGCCAAGATGAACGGCCTGCTCCACCGGACCACGCAATCCAAGAGCTACGCGACGTTTTTCTACGCCCAGTTGGACGGCCCTCTGCTGCGGTACGTCAACGCCGGACACAACCCGCCCTACGTCCTTCGCGCCGGCACCGATGAGATTGTTGAACTTCCCGCCGGCGGCACGGTTATAGGCCTATTTCCACAAATGAAGTACGAAGCGGCCGAGCTGCCAATGCGGCCCGGCGACGTGCTAATCGCCTTTACCGACGGCGTCACCGAAGCGTTGAACACGGCCGAGGAGGAATACGGCGAAGATCGTCTCAAAGAGCTGGTGAAGAGCGTCGCCCATCTCCCCGTCGACGGGATGGCGGACGTGATCAAGAAGGCGCTCAGCGACTGGATCGGCAAAGCCGAGCAGCACGACGACCTGACGTTCGTGGTTGTAAAGCTATCGCCGCGGGCGGATTAATACGATTTCGCGATCACCACACGCTGCGCCACCTCTTCGCCGGAGAGAATGCAGCGGCCCGGTCCATCGAACTCGTCGACCAACGGGATATTCCGAACCGTGGCCTTGAACTCCTTCAATTTCGCGTCGTTGGCCGGATCGTCCTTCAGGTGCGCCATCACAAACTTGCCGCCGCCCTTTTCCGCCGTTACGTCGTCGAGGATGGAACGAACCTCGTCCAATGAGTTCGCCAGAACGGTGTTGTTCTTCAGGCGCTGTTTGGCCTTCGCCAGCAGATCGGACTGCATCGCGTCCAGGGTCGCGTGAAACTTCGGCGTCAACTCCGCCTGCGGAATCACTTCCTTTGCCCCGGTGTCCCGGCGCTTCATCACGACATTGCCAGACGCCAAATCGCGCGGCCCCAACTCCAAAACCACCGGCACGCCCTGCCGCTCCCAATGGAAAAACTTCGCGCCCGGCGTCTGCCCATCCCGCGTATCGAGATGTGCGCCGATCGACTGGGCGAGCCTCGCGGCCGCCTCCATCACCGGGCTCCGCTCCTCTTCCTTGCGATAGATCGGCACGACAACGGCCTTCCGCGGCGCGACCTTCGGAGGGAGCACCAAACCTTTATCGTCGGAATGCGTCATGATCAACCCGCCGATGAGCCGTGTTGAAACGCCCCAACTGGTCTGCCAAACATGTTCCAGCTTGCCTTCTTTGCTCTGGAACTGAACGTCAAACGCCTTGCCGAAATTCTGCCCCAGGTCATGCGAGGTGCCGGCCTGTAGCGCCAGCCCGTTCTGCATCATCGCTTCGATCGAGTAGGAACAGAGCGCGCCGGCGAACTTCTCCGCGCGTGTCTTCACGCCCTGAATCACCGGCATCGCCATGACGTCCTCGGCGACCTCCGCATAGACGCGGAGCATCCGCACCACCTCCTCCAGCGCCTCCTCATGCGAGGCGTGCGCCGTATGGCCCTCCTGCCAAAGGAATTCGGTGGTCCGGAGGAACATCCGCGTGCGAAGCTCCCAGCGCAGCACGTTGGCCCACTGGTTGATCAGCAGCGGCAGATCCCGGTAGCTCTGAATCCATTTAGCGAAAAAGTGCCCAACGATGGTCTCAGAGGTCGGGCGGATCACATACGGCTCTTCCAGCTTCTTGCCGCCTGCGATGGTTACGACGGCCAACTCCGGCGAGAAGCCCTCCACGTGCTCGGCCTCTTTTTTCAGAAAGCTCTCCGGAATCAGCAGCGGCAGGTAGACGTTCTGATGGCCGGTGGCTTTGAAGCGCTGGTCCAGTTCCCGCTGCAGGACCTCCCAGACAGCGTAACCGTTCGGCTTGATGACCATGCAGCCCTTGACGATTTCGGCCGGCTCGGCCATGTCGCCTTGCAGGACGACGTCTTGATACCAGGTTGCGAAATCCTTCGCGCGGGGAGTGATGGGAGATTCAGCCATTTTGAATGTGAATCTTCCAGTCTATCTATCTCTTGCGCGCGATCGCCAAGATTGTGTGGCCGTACTCGGGCGTCGGCAGACCAGATCGCAGCCAGGCACGCTCCAGGCTCAGATAGGCGCGCAGCAACTTCGCGCGCAAATCCGACTCCTCGCGAAGGGCGATTCCCTTCACCGGCGCTTCGTCGGCATGGGAGGGCACGCGCCGGCGCCTAAGTTCCTCGACAAACGAGGGGATGACGTTAACCCGCCGCAAAAAAACCAATTCGAACCCAATCGACTCTAGTCGGCGCCGCAAACTCTCGCAGGTGTAGGAATGGTTCATGTCGGCATCCGGAGGATTCGGTATCAGACGCCGCGTCGCGCGCAAGCGCAGTGCCACCACACCCCCAGCCTTCAATACCCGGTGAAATTCCGCGATCGCCGTGTGCGCGCCAGCGATTTCCATGTGTTGCAGGACGTCAGCGCTGTGAACGACATCGAACCAATCCCCGCGCAGGGGAAGCTTATCGGCGGACCCGGCCACCAGCGCGGCCTCGCTGCGGCGGCCCGCGAACAAAAGTGGCGGCAGGTAGTATTCGACGCCGGCGGCGAGGGCGGGCCGGAACCGTTCGGCGAAATCCCGCAGAAACAGGCCGGTTCCACAGCCGGCGTCCAGCACGCGGCAGCCCTGCCCCACTCCCTGCGCTGCGAGCAATTCGAGTGTGAGCAGGCGCATGGAGGCCGTCCAGGGGTGGACGGCCTCCAATGCTGCCATGCGGTCAAAATAGGCCTGATCGAATTCGGTAACCAACTCCACAGTGTAGAGCTAGTTTATTCGCAACGCCACGCGGTCCGTATGATCAACGCTCCGCTCGTGGCGGCGGGAAGACTGCCGGAGCCGCCAATTTCCAGCGACATTCTCTGACCCGCCGTTATCGAAGCTGTGCTGGAGGTGTTAACGCAACTGCTTCCATTATCGGGAATCGAGCAAGTCAGGGACGTCGCCGCGCCGTTCACTCGAACCGTAAAGGAAGTGTTGAATCCGGCGGAAGCGGCATTCCAACTGACGTATAAATCTTTCAGCGTGCAGGAGAGCGGCACGATGGCCTCCGCCTCCGACTCTGCGGTACGAACGATTGAGGCATTCGGCACGTAGTAGCGAGGCAGGCTGGAGCCGGTACCCAGTATGTTCGTCATCTGAAAGACCGCTCCACCGCCACCCGTTCCAGTGGGTCCGGTCGCGCCGGTAGCACCATTTGCGCCCGCCGAACCGGTCGGGCCTGTGGCGCCCGTTGGTCCAGCTACCGTCGAGGCGGCACCGGTTGCGCCTGTCGGACCGGTCGCACCCGCGGAGCCTGTGGAGCCCGTTGGCCCGGCCACGGTCGAGGCCGCACCGGTTGCGCCTGTCGGACCGGTCGCACCCGCGGAGCCTGTGGAGCCCGTTGGTCCGGCCACGGTCGAGGCCGCACCGGTTGGGCCAGCCGGCCCGGTAGGACCTGGAGGGCCGGCCACCGTGGATGCCGCGCCGGTCGGCCCGGCGGGGCCTGTTGGACCGGGCACGCCCGTCGGCCCGACGGGTCCTGCAACCGTCGACGCCGCGCCGGTCACGCCCACCGGTCCGGTTGGGCCGATTGGACCGGCAACCGAGGACGCCGCGCCCGTGGGACCGGTGTGTCCGATCGGACCCATGGGACCGCTCGGACCGGTTAATCCGGTCGCGCCCGCGGGACCAATCGGACCCTGCAAACCGGGCAAACCCTGTGCGCCGTCCGAGCCAATCGCGCCCTGTTCACCGCGAGGTCCTTGCGGCCCCGTAGCGCCTGTCGGTCCGGGAATCGTGGAAGGCAGACCCGGCAAGCCAGTCGAACCTGTCGGGCCTGTCGGCCCAGTGGCGCCTGTAGAACCGGGAACCGTCAATGGAAACTGAACCACCGAAACGTTCACGCCCGCCGCCACCGGCTGTGCGAAACGGTTCGGGTCCAACGGCGCCAGCATGACGTCTCCGGACGTCACCTGGCTGAACCGCGCCATGGCCCCGATGGTGATGGTATCGGCGACGCCCAGCGGCATCGCCGGGCCAATATAGCTCAGCGTGATCTCGTTCTCACCTGGCCCGGCCGTTACGGTAAAGTCCTGCGCTGGGAATTTCGTGGAGCCGATGACAACAGACGGCCTCACCGTCTCTACCTTGGCTCCCGGCACCTGAAGCGAGAATCGGAACGTATCGCCGGATTGAATCGGCTCGGTCGCCGCGGCGTTCAGATTCGACAAGGTAATCTGCAATTCAGACACCTTCCTCGATTCGAACGCGGGTGGCGCAACAGTGAATTTTGGAACTATTTTGGTCTGGGTGTCTTGAGCCCAAGCGGCGCTCACGACGAGGATACTCGCAAACACGAGTCCGGGCCTCCTACAGCATAGATCTGCAGGCACTCTGGGTCAGTATACGGGACGCCTACGAAATTTCCAAACGATTTAGCTGGCGTGGCACCAACAAGACGCTCGTATTACGGCGCGGCAGGTGCATATCCAGAGCGTATGCGCCCCGGATATGGCTTGTCCCACCCCTTGGCGTCGCCCCACAGAATGCGGTTCAGTGTATCGCTCGGTACATCGTCGAGATCGTGCCAGTTCATCTTGGCCGACTCAAGCGCGGCCCACTTCTCCCGGCCCTTCAGCGCCGTTGCCGGCGGGTTCATATCGTCGAGCCGGATCTTGGGCTCGATGGCCGTGTAGGGCTCGGGTTTGGCGTTGGGCTGAAAGACGCTGTTCATCGCCCGGGCGTTGGCCAGATACAGGGTCTTCGGCGGGATGCGGAAGATATCCTGAATCGTTCGCACCATTGAAATATGCGTGTAGTGGTTGGAGTCCAACACGCCGCGCTTGATGTGCGGGCCGATCGCAAGCGCCAGCGTCCGCCGTCCGCTGACGTGGTCGACTCCGTCCTGCGCGTCGTCCTCCACGACCAGGATGAGGCTCTTGGACCACAGGCTCGACTTGGAGATCTCCTCGACAATGCGGCCAAGCGCGTAGTCGTTGTCCGCCAGCATTGAGCGCGGCCGCGGCGCCGCTGGGTTACGGCCTTCGGTGTGATCCGAAGTCATCGTCATGATCACCAGGTTCGGTGTCGACCTGTTCCTCTCCCAGTTGTCGAGCCGCTCGGCGAATGCTTCGGCGCGGATCTGATCGGGGACCTTCATGCTGGACGGCGGGAATTTTTCGTCGAAGACCGGTTTGAGCGCCGGCACCACGCAGCGGGAACCAATGACGGTCCGCCAGGTGCCCTTCTTGTAGTGGTCCCAATATTCGCTCCACTTGAGCATTTCGGTCTCGTTGATGTCGCGCATCAGGCCATCGGGGCCAGGCGTGGCCGGTTCGGAAACCGGGCCGAGCAGGCGCACGGACAATGGCCGCTTCCGGTCCTGCCAGAAGAACCCGGCCGGCGAAACGGTGAGCGCATCTCCCATGTTCCAGGCGTAGCCGCGCGGGGCCGCCTGCAGCGCGCGCTCGACGTGATCGGAGACGAAGCCCATCATGAGCCACTGATGACCTTCAAACGAAATGGCGCCGCTCGAGTAGAAGTTGTCGAGCAGCACGTATTGTTCAGCGAGCTCGTGGTGGTTGGGCGTCACCTCCCGGCCGTACATCAGCAAGGACTCGTCGCGCTTTCCCTTGGGGATGTCGGAGAAGACCTGATCGTAGGTCCGGTTTTCCTTGATGAGGAAGAAAACGTGTTCGATACCGAGTTTGTCAAGACCCCGGACGCCGCCGTGCGCGGTGAACACCGGCTTTCGCGCGGCGTTCACTTCACGCGCCCCGGCGGCAAGCTGCGAGGCGGAGGGATCGGGAATCGAAGAGAGCGTTCCTTCGAAAGCGCGGCTGGAATGCTTTCCAGGAGACTGTTCGTCGTTACCGATCCCCTTGACGCTGGCGACATGAATGGTGTTGGCCGCATCGACGGCGAGCGCGGTGGGGAACCAGCCCGTAGGAATTTTGCCGGCGCGCTTCCAGGACGATTTATCGCGGTCGAACACGGCGACCGAGTTCTCGCCGCCGCATGCAACGTAGAAGCGCGCGCCGTCCCGGCGGAAGGCGGCGAAGTTCGGCAGCAGGCCGGGCAAGCTGGTCTCCTTGTCGATCGGGAGAGTTGTGACCTGGCGGGTCCTGGTATCGAGAATGGAGAGCGTGTCGCCGTGCGCGTTGGCGATCACGAGTTCGCCGCCGCCTGGGCTCAGCGCTATGCCGGCGGGGGCAAGCCCGGCGTCGATCGACGTTGCCGTGCCCGTGGCGGTGTCGAAGATCTGCACGCTGCCGTTGAGAACAGAGCCGGTATCGCCGGTGGGGAGCGGTTGCTTGCCGCTAGGGGCCTGCTTGGCGGAGGCGCGAGGCGCGCCCGCGCGATTCGAGACGTAGAGAGTTTGCTGATTGAGCGCGAGGGCGAAGGGCGCCAGGCCAGTGCTCCAGCGCGCGATCTCGCGCTTGGAACGGGCGTCGAGCACAAGGATCTGGTTATCGTGGTGGAGCGCGGCGTACAGGGTGTTGCCGTCCGGAGTGAACGCCAGGCCCGCCGGAATGGGGTGCCCCTTCAGTTCGATGCGTTCGAGCGGGCCCAGCTTTCCGTTGTCCTGGTACGGAATGCGCAGCAGCGAATCGGGACCGTTGCGAGTGGCTTCGCTTGCCCAGATCTCCTGAGCGCCAGGCCGGAAGACGATGCCGAGATAGGAGGTGGTCCGAGTGGTGACGCGGCTCAGTTCCGCGCCGGAGGCGAGATCGAGAAGCACGACGCTGGTACCGTTCAAGACGGCGGCAAAGCGGCTGGCCGGGTCAATGCTGATGTCGGCTGGGCGGCCTTTGATTTGCGCCTTGAGCCGCCATGGGCGGATCAACTGCTCGCTGGCGACAAGGTATGCGTCGTTGGCCTGTCTGCCGGCGAAGGTATTGGACGGAAGCAGGTCCCAGAGTTCGGATTTCCGGACTGCGAAGACGGCGGCGACGGCCAGCGAGGCCAATAGAATTTTGCGAAGCATTCGAGGCTTAGGATATCTCTTTGGCGTGGAGCTGGTACCGAAGCCTCTGGCTCATTTCCACCACACTGGCTGGAAGGGAACGTCAGTTTACATGGATCAAATTTCGTAACACTTTGCCGCGCAACGGCTTCCTCTTTGGAACGGCGATTGCACGGTAACCAGTGCCATGAAACCTATAACGCTGGCACTCCTCGCCTTGAGCGCCTTCGCGCAGGACGATCAAACGCCGCCTGCACGGCAGGTGATCATCCCCGCCGGTACTTGGGTTAAGGCGCGCGTCGACGATCGAATCTCAAGCGATACTCATCGCACCGGTGACATTTTCAACGCTACGCTCGCGCAGCCAATCATCGTCGACGGGTTGGTGGTGGCCCGGCGCGGGCAGACCATGGAAGGCCGCGTAACCGAGTCGGTGCGAGCCGGCCGCGTGCGCGGCGAGTCACGTTTAGGCGTGGAGATGGTCGAAATGGCGCTGGCAGACGGCCGGCAAATGCCCGTCCGCACGCAGTTGATTGAATCGACGGCCGGCGGCGGGGAGGGGCGCGATGCGGCCGGCGCCGGAGCCACCATTGGAACCGGCGCAGCCATCGGTGGAGCGGTCGGCGGTGGAAAGGGTGCAGCGATCGGCGCGGGCGCAGGCGCGGCTGCGGCGATCATCGGCGTGCTGGCCACGCGCGGCCCGGCCACCACCATCCACGCTGAATCCGTGTTGACGTTTCGCACCTTGTCTCCGATCACAGTTGATCTTTCTCGCGGCGCCGTTGCCTTTGAGCCCGTGCGCCAGGAGGACTACGAACCCCGCACCGTCGAGCGCCGCGAACGAAGGCGCGACCGCGGCCCGGTCTGGGGGACGTGGGGCTATCCAACGCCCGGCTGGGGCTGGGGTGGCGGACCGGGTCTGATCGTTGTCGGCGGTGGACGCCGCGGCTGGGGCCGCCGCTGGTAGAATCCACGCATGCGGTACCTCCTCCCACTTCTCCTCTTCGCCGCCGCCGCCAACGCGCAGACGGTAACGACAACGTTTCTAATCTCGGCGGATTTGGGAAACAACCGGCAGGCCATCGTGCAAGCCTCGGTCGTGTACCCGGACACGCTCGAAGCGGAGCAATATCCGGATCTGGTGACGGTCGCCACGGAACTCTCCAACTACCTGCGCAACTATCCGAACCGAGCGCAGGTTGCGATCGAAGCCATGGCCTCCGGTTCCACCAGACAATTGATGGAAAAGTTCCCGGTGGCCACGGGCGCATCGGTCCTGTTCTCCCTGGGGCAACAGGGCAGCACGCAGATCGCAGCCGAACGAGTTAAAGAGAAAGCGCCGGCCGACCAGAAAAAGGCCGTCAAGTCCGCGTTGGCCGAGTTCCGGAGAAACGCTCAGGCGAAGCGATAGAGTTGGGCCGCGTTGCCGCCACGAATACGGGCGCGCGTTGCTTCGTCGGTGAACGACCAGATCGCTTCGAACGAAGCGCGCTGTTCCTCGTACTTTTTCCGCGTCATCCCCAACCCGCCCCAAATGATGCGCTCCGGTCCGTAACTGTCGAGCAGGCGCTTGGCAAGCGGAATCAGATCGGCGTGCGGCGGCTTCTCCTTGGAGCTGTAGCCGAGGCCCGAAAACTTCATGTAGACGCGCCCTTTCCTGGCCAGCTTCAGCACCTCTTCGTATTCGGCCGGCGTGCCTTGACCCATGCGCGCCAGATGATCGATCACCACGGTCGCGCCCGGCACCTTGCCCAGCAGCGCACCTACCTGCGGAGCCCACATGGGAATCATGTGCATCTGAATGGCCAAGCCAAGCTTGGCCGCCACGGCCCACGATTTCGTCATTTGCGGATGCGTCAGGTCGCGGTTGTTGATGCCGCCGGAAGCGTTGATCCGCTTGCGGACGGAGTGCACGCGCAGCGCGACGATCCGGTCCGGCCACTTCCTTGTCATCTCTTTCATGCGCCCGGTCGTGGCGGGGTCGGTGGCGTCCAGCAGGACCGTGCCTTTGAAGAACCCTTTGCGGGGCTCGTTTTGAAAGCAGTATTCGAGATAGCGATGGTCGTCCTGATACGGTTCCGGATGAACGACGATGGCGTGATCCAGCCCGATTTTAGGGATCTCCTTGACATAGTTCTCCAGCGTTTCCGGCTTTGGCTGGTAGGTGCCGTTCGGGTGGTAGGGGAACTGCTTCGGATCGAAAAGATGGATGTGCGTGTCGATGAGCTTCGCTTGAGCGGGCGGCGGCGCGAACGCGGACAGGAGCATGGAACGGCGTGAGACGGACATCACAACGACACTTTACCTCAACTGACAACCCGTCCGGCGGCCGCGGCTTCCTTCGCGCGAGCCTCCAGAACCGCTTTCCACTGGTCCAGAATGGCGAACGGATCCACCGTTCCAAATCGCTCCACTCCCGCCGCGTGGACGGCATGGAGCGACTCCAGGCTCAACTCGCCTCCCGTGGCTTTTATCTTGACGGCGTCCTTGCAGATAGACTTCAGCAGCGTGATGTCAGCCATGCTGTAAGAACCCGGGCCGTAGCCTGTTCCGGTCTCCGCATAGTCGGTCTCCGTTCGCTTGCACATCTTGCACAGGATGATCTTTAGATCTTCAGCCAGGTAGGAAGTTTCAAAAATCACTTTCAGAATAGAGTCGGCCTGATGGCAGCTCTCGCTCATCTGAAGAATCTCGGTCTCCACGTGCTGAAACTGGCGGGAGATCATCTTGCCGTAGTTGACCACGAGCGAGACCTCACGAACGCCCCGTCGCAGCAGGTCGCGGCCTTCGTAGAGCTTGGTCGCCGTGTTGGAGGAGCCGTGCGGGAACCCCGCGACGCTCGCCACGCGGACCGGCGAATCGCCCAGAATGCGTACGGCCATGTCGGCGTCCGACGGCCGCACCACCACGGCGGCGAGGCCGTAGCGGCGGGCGCGATGGCAGGCCTCCGAGACCTGCTCTTCATTCAGGTCGGGCCGCGTCAGTGCCAGTTCCAGGCGGCCGGCGACGTCTTCGTACGTAGCTAGCGCGGGGCGTTCTTCTTGTTGAGTATTGCTGTTCGAATCCACAGTGTTCCAAACTCCCGGAGGCGAGTACGGCCCTTCGGCGTGCCCGCGAACCAGTCTTCGTGATGGAAGTTGGCGTAGTTGCCCTCGCCGCGTTCGGGCTGATCGATATCGCCAAGGGCGATGTTCAAACCCATCTTGCGGTCGCCCATGGATGGCGAGTAGAAGACTCCGGGCTCCACCTCCAGACAGGGGTTAAAGTTGATCGCCCACTCCAGGATGTATCCCTTGCCGCCGGGCTTTACCTTCGCGGCGCACTCCATAGAACGTTCATTGATCCACTTCTGGTAGGTGTTCCAGGCGGAAAGCTCGCGGCGCGGTTCGCCCTCCAGAATGCCGCCTTTGCCAACGCCGCCGAGCCGCGACTTGGTGAGATTGCAAACCATCTGCCAGGATTGGCCGTTGCCTGCCACGCTCTCATCGGCCTTCCACTTGTTGTTGGCGTCGATCAGGATCTCCATCTCGTCGCCGAACCAGGGAAAGCCGTCGCGGGTCAACTCATGCACCTTTGGATTTTCCTTCGGAATCCAGCGCGGAATGTCGATGCCGTAGAGAACATCGTCGGTCACGTCGAAAGCGAAGTAAAGGCGCTTGCCGTCGTGCTTCACGTACCCTTTCACGGCGAGATCCTTGGCGTCGGTCACTGGCGAGAACGTCGAAATCCACGTTCCTTTCGTGCCTTCGATCGAGTTCGCGTCGGTCCATTCGTTTTTCGAAATCTCGCCGTCCAGCTTCGGCGTCGCACCGCGGAACGCCTCAAGCGTGCGCGGGAACTCTCCGGCCGCGGCAATCATCGAAGCAAGCAGCAAAGTTCTCATCGTCGTTTGGTGGTCCGGCCGGCGGGACGCAGCGGCGCGTTCAGCGCCGCCAGTTCCGTCTTCGCGCGCGAGGCGTTTTCATGCGACGGAAATTTCTTGATCAGCGAAGTGAACTCCTGCTTC
Organism: Acidobacteriota bacterium; assembly: GCA_016871155.1. Taxonomy (GTDB): domain Bacteria; phylum Acidobacteriota; class Terriglobia; order Bryobacterales; family Bryobacteraceae. Next base: position 33,408 of record VFZO01000010.1, read on the forward strand.
GCCTCGGCCTTGAAACCGGCCTTCACGAGGGCGCGGCCTTTCTGCAGCATGGCGTCGGAGGTCTTCGGATTGTCCGGATACTTTTCGAGCAACGTGTCGAACGCCATCAACGCGCCGTCGTAGTCGCCCTTCAGATACTTGATTTCGCCGATGTAGTATTGGGCGTTCGGCGCAAGGTCTGTATTGCCGAACAACTTCAAATAGTTCTGAAACTGCTCGATGGCGAGATCCGCGTTGCCGGCCGATTTGTCGCGCAGGGCGCCGTTGTAGAGCGCTTCAGCCGTGACGGTGGGCGCCGGGGCCTCGGCGGCGGGGGGCGGCGGTGGGGGAGTCGATAAAGTCTTCACCGCCTCCTTGATATCGGAAATTTGATTCTGGAGTTTGCCGACGCGCGACGAGAGATCGGCGATGGACTCCCGCACGCCGGCGAAATCGTTCGCCATCGTGTCCACCTTGCTGCCCAGTCCGGCCACCGGCGCGGCGACGATTCGCTCCTGCTCTTTCATTCGATCCTTCATCACCGCGTCCAACGCGATAATCGCGGTGTTCGCCTTTGTGGCGGTGTCCAGCGTCTGCTGCAACAGGATCTGCATCTGCGCAAGTTTTTCATCCTGCGAGCGCTGAACGGAGCGGATCTGATCCTGCATCAGCAGAAGATCCCGCTGAATTTCGGCGATTTTTTCTTTCTGCGCGACGGCGGGAATGGCAGCAAGAATCAGGAGGGGGAAGTACTTCATGGAGACTCTCTATACAGAACGGGGACGAAGCGAACTCCGTCCCCGCGTTGTCGTTAGTGATTGACGAGCATTACTGCCCGGTGAAATGGGCGCGCCGGTTCTTCTGCCAGCAGCCCTCGTTGTTGTCGGTGCACTGCGGGCGCTCCTTGCCGTAGCTGAGCGTGCGCAGACGGTCGCCCGGCACGCCGAGTTGCACCAAGAACTCCTTGGCTGCGATGGCGCGGCGGTCGCCCAGGCCAAGGTTGTACTCGGCCGAACCGCGTTCGTCGGCGTGCCCCTCGATGGTCAGCGAGCCGTTCGGGTAGTCGCGGAAGATCGTCTTTAACTTGTCCGCGTTCTGGGTCAGCGTGTTGCGCGCGTCCTCGCGAACGTCGGACTTGTCGAAGTCGAAATAGACGTCCTGTATTTCGCGGGCGATCACCTCGCTGAACGTCGCCTTCGGCGCCGGCGTCGGCGTAACTGTGGGCGGCGGAGGGTTAGTTACATTGACGGTGACGCTGTCGGTCACGGAACCGCCCGCGTTGCGCGCCGTGAGCGTGTAGGTCGTGGTGGCCGATGGGAAGACGGAGCGATTTCCGGCGATCGTCGCCGAGTTGCTGCCAACGGTGCCGATGCCCTGGTCAATGCTGACGGTGTCGGCGCCGGCCACTTCCCACTTCAGGGACGACGCTTGCCCCTTCTCGATCGTGGTGGGCTCGGCCGTGAAAAACTTCACGATAGGACGGGCTACCGGTTTAGGGTCCGGGGGGCGCTCCACGGCGGGTTTCGACGGGGGCGTGGGTGCGCCTGTCTTCTTCTTACACCCGGTGGCGAAAAAGCTCAGGGTGAGCGTTAAGGCGACTGTGGCGGTTTTTCGAGTGATAGTCATTTTTACTTTGAGCCTCGTGGAGTTTTTCCGGCGGACCGTGAACTACTTGGACCAGACTGGTTTTTCATTAATACCTGACGATGTGAGCTGCCTCAACTGCGATCCGTCCGCGAGCATCGACCAGATTTGCATCCGGCCTCCGCGGTCCGATGCGAACACAATATGCTTTCCGTCCGGCGCCCAGCTGGGGTTCTCGTTTCGGCCAGCGCCGCTGGTGAGTTGAACGTAATTGCCTGTGGCCACATCCATCACAAAAATGTTGAAGTTCCCTGGATCATATCCTCTTGTCCATGCAAAGGCAATATGTGTGCCCTGTGGATTCCAGGATGGGTTCGTTGCCTGCCCTTCCCCGGTGGTCAAGCGCTGAACGTCCGCGCCCTCAATATTCATTTTATACACCTGCGGGGAGCCTCCGCGCCCGGACACGAAGACCACCTCCCCGCCGGTCTTCGGATTTACCTTCGGCTCCACCTCCACGGCGCGGGTCTGAGTAACGCGCCGCAAGTTGGAACCATCCGCGTTTGCGAGGTAAATCTGGGAAAAGCCGGAAGCGGACGAGGAGAATGCCATCATCTTACCGTCCGGGGTGTACGATGCGTTCTGGTTGGTACCCGCCCTTGGGTTGTAGAACGGAATGCGCCGCATTGTCTCCAAGGAATGGACAAGAATCTGCGGGCCGTTCGGCGTCCAACTGGTGAACGCCAGTCGCGTTCCATCCGGTGAAATGGAGGGCATCGTGGTAATCGACTTGTAGCTGGTCACCTGTTTTTGCCCCGCTCCGTCGTAGTCCATCGACCAGATTTCCTTCGTGCCGCTGCGGTTCGAAACAAAGTACACTTTCGATCCAGCCAGCGACTCAACTCCGAATTGTCTCAGAATGTCGGTAGCGAATTCGTGGGCCACTTTCCGCGCACCCGCTTCGTCGAGCGTGGCCGTGTAAAGCTTGCCGATTACCTGCGCGCTGGTGATATCGGGCTGACGCACATTGAACAGCCACCCGAAGAGCACGAGCTTTCCTTCTTGCTCCGCGGCGTAGCCGAACGCGAGAAAATCGGCGTTCACCGGCGGGTCGCTCCAATCCTGCAACCACGGCGCGGCGTTGCGGTTGTTCGGGTCATATTGCAGCGGCTTGCGAAAATCCTGCGGCTGCTGCGGAATGCGAAGCGCGTACATGCTCTTCGGCGCCATCTTGAAAATCGCCGCGTCTTCGATGTCGCGCCACAGGGTGGCGTTCAGAATGTTCATCTGCTCGGAGGCGCGTCCGGCGCCGCGAAGATCGGGGATGGCGATAGTCGCTTTTTGTGTACCGACGATTTGTCCGATGATGTCGGGCCGCTGCTGGGCGGCCAGTGTAAGGGAGCAGGCAATGGAAGCGAGTAGTAGTTTCATCGTTGTAGCTGAAAGGTGAATTCCACGTTCGCGAAGTCTCGTTCAAACTCTCGCGGGAGTTCGGGTAACGGCGACGCCTCCGTAACGGCTCGCCGCGCCGAAAAATCGAGCGAGGCCAGGCCGCTCGACTCGACGATCTTGATATTTCGCACCGTGCCATTACGCAGAATATCGAAACTCACAATGGCGGGTTTCGCCGAGCGCGCGCCGGCGTCCACATCGTTAGTGCGCCACTTCTCGGCGATGCGGCGCCGCACAAGATCGGCGTATGCGCCGAAACGATTGCCGAAAGGCGTGCCGGTGCCAACGCCGACGCCGCCCGCACCAACGGAACCGAACATCGGGTTCGAAACGGACTGCGCAACAGTCGTGCGAAGGCTTTCCTTCTGGATATCGGTTGAGGACCTGTACTTGTAACGGCTGGTCTGCTGGTCGTTTTTCTTTTGATCCCGGTCGGACTTCAAAGCGACGGCGTCCGGATCATCACGAACGCGGTCCCGATCGCGGTCTTTCTGCTCGGCCTTTTCCACTTCGGACTCGGAGTCGTCGGCCTTGGGATTCGGCCGCGATTGCCGCGTGGGCAGTGGAATCCGGTCCACGGGCGTGACCGCGAAACCCGCGCCCGGCATGGCGTTGGGATCGCCCCAACGGTCCACCGCCGCGAAGTTCCACATGCCCCAGCCGAGGCCCGCGCCGCCCACTGCTAAGTGCAACACCAGGGAGCGCAGCAGGCCGCGCCCGAGAGAGTCGTCTTGTGGCGCCGCGAGCTTCATCGTTTTCGCCGGCTCGCCGAATCCACCGGCTGCGTCACCATTCGCACATCCAGCTTGGCTTGGCCTAATTCACTCACCACCTGGGCAATGGGATCCCAGGGCGTGGCTTTGTCGGCGCGGACATACACGGCCTTGTGGCCAGGGAACTTCTTCCTGATCGCGCCGCCCAGTTCGTTAATGTTCACGTCGCTTTCGTTCAGGCGCATCTCTCCGTCCTTGGAAATAGTGACGACCGGATGCTCTTCCGCTGAGTTGCGAACCTGGCGAACCTTCGGTACCTCCACCTCCAGACCGAACTCCATGACGTGGGCCGTGAGCATGAAGATAATCAGCAGCACTAACACGACATCGACCAGGGGAATGATATTGATTTCGGCCAGCGCCTGAAACGAATCGCGGCGGCCTTGGCGGGAGGAGCCTCTGACGGAGATCGCCATCGTTACCCCTCGTACACGCGCTCGACGAGATTCAGAAACTCGAGCCCGAAATCGTCCATGCGCGAGCCGATCTCGCGGATCGAATGGCCGAAATGGTTATAGAAAATCGCAGCGGGGATAGCGGCGAACAGGCCCATCGCGGTCGCCACCAGCGCGTCGGCAATACCGGGGCCAACGGCGCGCAGGCTTGCCGCGCCCGCGCCGGTCAGCGCCTGAAACGCGTCGATAATGCCCAACACGGTGCCGAACAGTCCGATGAACGGTGTGATCGAAGCGACGGTGGCGAGCCAGCTCATATTCCGCTCCAGCCGCGACAACTCCTCGTTCGCGCCCAACTGCAGACTCCGCTCGACGGCCACCCGGTTGGTCAGCCTGTTGCGGGCGCGCACCTGCCGGTCCACCTCGGCGTACCCAGAATCGTAGACCGCCACTAGCGGCGCGTTGGGAAACTGCTCGCAAGCGGCCGCGATCGCGTCGAAACCGGTCGCCTTGCGAAAAATGGAGAGAAACTTCTGATTTTCCGCGCCGGCCTTCTTCAACCGGCTCCATTTGTTGAATACGATGGCCCAGGAAAACAACGACGCCGCGACGAGAATCAGCATCACCAGCAGCGCAATCGGCTTCGATGGATCCAAGATGTGAGTTAGAACGGAAGATGGCGCGGCGGTCTCGGCAGCGGCGGGTAGAAGTACGATCGGCAATAGAGTCTCCAAACTCTCATCTTATGACGGGTTCCGCTTCGAAAAAGACGGCATCAAACAAAAAACGGCAAAAATGTTCAGAGTGCCGCCTAGCGCCGCTCGTGGACTACTCGGCCGTCGTAGATCGTGATATCGGCGCGGGTCTTGTGAATATCGATTAGCGTGCCGCGGAACGGATCGGCCGAAAGCACCGCTATGTCGGCCAGCATCCCGGGCTTGATGGTTCCGGTGTATGTGTCCTGATGGCCGGCGTACGCGGCGTTACTTGTGTAAGCGCGCAGCGCTGTCTGCACGCTCACGCGCTCCTCCGGAATCCAGCCGCCGGACGGCAGTCCCGAAATCGTCCGCCGGTTCACGGCGTTATGTAAGCCGCGGATTGGGTCCACCGAAATCGACGCGGGCCAGTCCGACGAGAAAACCAGGCGCCCGCCGGCTTTGGCGATGCTGTTCCAGGCAAAACCCAACCGGCTACGTTCCGGACCGATGGCCGCAGACCAGACCTCGATCGTTCCGGGATCGGCATGGATCGGCTGCATGGACGGCAGCACACCCAGTGCGGCGAATCGCGGCAAATCGGAGGGGTGAATCGTCTCGATATGTTCGATACGGTGCCTCGCGTCCCGGGCGCCGTTCACCCGCCGCGCGTGCTCGAAGCCATCCAAGGCCATACGCACGGCGCGGTCGCCGATGGCGTGCGTGTACACTTGCAGGCCGAGCTCATCGGCCCGAGCCACCGCAGTGTTGAATTGCTCCTGCGTCCAGGCCGGTTTGCCTGACGTGGAAGGTTTGTTCGTGTACGGCTCCAGCATCGCGGCAGTATAGGATTCAATGACGCCGTCCAGCATGATCTTAATGGCGCCCACTCGCAGCGCGGGGCCGGCGTACTTCTGGCGCAGCGCGGCGTATTCTTGCAAGCTGGGCACGTCCACCATCGGGCCGACGGACATGGCCAGTGACGCGCGTAACGTCATCTTACCGGCCGCCAGCAGCGTGTCGTAGAGTTCCAGTTCGTCCAGGTTCCCATTCGCGTTCTGCACCGAAGTGACGCCAAGCTCCGCCAGCCGCTTCATCCCAGTCTCCATCGCGGCCAGCTTTTGTTCCTTTGAAGGGGCCGGCAGCAGCCGGCGGACGAGGCCCATCGCGCCCTCGGTCAGCGCGCCGGTGGGTTCGCCTTGCGCGTCGCGAACGATTTCGCCGTAGCCTTTGTACACCGTGTTCCGGTCGATGCCAGCCAGCGCAAGCGCCTTGGAGTTGACCCAGGCCGTATGGCCGTCGTAGGCGGAGAGAAACACCGGCCGGCCGGCAACGACGCTGTCCAGGTCTTCCTTTCTGGGCAGCCGGCCCTGCGGCAAGCAGACATACTCCCAGCCGCGCCCGTGCAGCCAACTGTCGCCGGGGTGCTCCGTGGCGAATTGTGCAACGGCCCGCTGCATGGTCTCCAGCGTGCAGATGCCATTCAGGTCGATCTGCGAAAGCCCTAGCGAACCGCCCAGAAAATGCATGTGAGCGTCGTGGAATCCCGGGATAGCCAGCCGCCCGCGCAGATCGATGACGCGAGCGCCGGGCGCCTTCAGATTTCTGCCGACCTGTTCAATCCTGTTGCCCTTTACGACGATAGAATCCGCCCACGGGCGCTCGCTGTCGCCGGTCCACACGCGGCCGTTGCGAAGCAGGAGGTCGCCGGCTTGCAGGGATAGAGCGGCTAGCAGCAGGAATCGCATCGTAATTTGTTACTCGAGCGCGCCGCCGTCAGAACGAAAACCGAAGACCCAACTGAATGCGCCGAGGGTCCGCAGCCGACGTAAAGCCGAGAGGTTGGCTCGGCCCACGGTCGTGACGTCCGCGCAAATTGAACGGGCCGGCGATGTTACCCACGATGTTGTTCACCGACGTGTAGTTGAGCTTATTGAAGAGATTGAAGGCCTCGGCCATCAGTTCAATCTGCCGCTGCTCGGCAAACGCCAGCCGTTTGGCTACCCGCAGATCGAATCCGGTGATTGCCGGTCCAATGCCCGTGTTGCGGCCCGCGAAGAACGGGCGGTCCGTGGTGTTGTGCCGGTCGTTATTTAACTCCGTTCCCGCCAGCAGGTTGAAGGGCCGTGCGCTCGAGTACCGGAAAATCGGCGTTAACAGCAAACCGCCCTTTGTCTGCATGGAGGCGTAGGTGACGACCTTGTGCCGCTGGTCGAAGCTGGACAGCGCCCATTCGGCGCGGCGATTCAATTGATCGTTCGGTTGGAAGTCCGAATTGAAATCCGTCGTCTCGTCCATCGCTTTCGCGAAGGTGTAGTTGAAGTGCAGCATCAACTTTCGCGTTGGCTTATAGGTCGCCTCCATCAGCATCCCATGATAGGAGCTGGACGCGGTCGACTCATACTGGTTCTCTTGAAACACAAGCGGGTTGACAAAGAACCCTGCGCCCGTTGGGTTCAACGGAAATGCTCCCCAATCGCGAATGCCTTTCGCCGGATTCACTGGAGCGTCGCGGAGATTGATGTCGCGCGAGGTGGTCAGGTGCAGTCCTTTCACCGCGACGTAGGAAACAGAGAAGGCGAGGTTCTTCACGATCTCCCGTTCAATGCCCAGGCTCGTCTGCTGTGCGTAGCCGTTCACGTAATCTGGCGACGGCCGGAACAACACGGTTAGAGGCGGCCGCGGGCCGGTCTGGCTGATGTTGATACCGAACTGGCGCAGGTCTTCGGCTCGGATCGGACGTTGTGGCACCGGGACGCCGATTACGCCTTGGGCGCGAAGCGTCGAAAAGATATTAATGGGACCATTCGGCGCGGCCGGAGCGGCAGGGTTCAGAACGGTAAGAACCTGGGCGATCTGCCGGCGGCCTTCAATCTCGTTCAAGGCCTGCACCACATAGTCGATCTGAAAATCGATCGGCGCGTAGAAGATCCCGTAACCGCCGCGAATGGTCGTCTTGCGGTCGTTGAAAGGATCCCAGGAGAACCCCACGCGCGGCGCGAAGTTGTTGCCGTCGGTGCGCAACGGTTGGCGGCGCGTGTCACGCTCGTACCTGACGCCGTAGTTGAGGGTCAAGTTGCGCGCCGGCGTCCAGGTGTCCTGCGCATAGGCCGCGTAAAGAGGCAGTGTTCCGCGAACGATTGGGTCGCCAAAGCCCTGCTGATAGCTTTGCGCCAAGCCTAGATTAAACGCCTGCAGGGCGTTGATGGTGGTCGACGCCAGCGCGGCGTTTACCAGGCCGCCGGGAAGCGAACCAAACGTAAACCGCCCGCTAAAGAATGTCTGCGAATCCTGAGTCACGTTCCGGATAAGCGCCGAGCCGCCCAACTTCCATGCGTGATTGCCGCGAAACAGGCTGAGGTTGTCGCTCAGCTCCGTGCGCCGGGAAAGCGTTGTCGCCGGTAGAAAGCGGTCGCGATTGAAAAGGCCGAAGCCGGCAATTTCGAGCGCCGGACCGAACTTGTCGGTGGATTCGGTCACCAGAACGTAGTGGTTGAACTGCGCCCGGAACTCGTTGACCGTCTGGGGGGAGTGCATGTGCATCCACCCAAGCAGGCCCGTATGATCGCGAAAGTCCTGCACGAATCCTCGAGAAGCGCCAACCAGCGCGCCCACGCCTTCGTTTGTATCAAAAATGCCCGTGCCGTTGTAGCGGAAAGTCAGGTTGTTGCGGTCGTTCCAGCGGTGGTCCAGCCGGAGCAGCCCTTTCTTATCGTCGGTCGCGAACGGAAAGATGCCGCTGTTCCGCCGGAACATCTCCTGGGCGGGCGCGGGCGTGGAAAGCACGCCGCGCAGTTGTGCGGCGGCGGGCCCGGGCAGTCGCGCGAGAATCGCCTCCTGCTCCGCTGTCGGGCCGAAGATGGAAAGATCCGTCAGCACCGGCACGGTACGCGCCTCGCGGCGTCGAAGCTGTTCATAGGCGAGAAAGAAAAATGTGCGGTCCTTCGCGATCGGGCCTCCGATCGTGGCTCCGAACTGTTGCCGGTCGGAATTGGGCTTGACACGCTTGAGCGCGTTGCCTTCCAGATTGACGGCGAACGGATCGGTGGCGTCCAGCGACTGATGCCGGAAGAACGCGAATAGCGAGCCGTGCAGCGCGTTGCTGCCCGACCGCGTCACGATGTTGATCATGCCGCCGCGCGCCGAGCCGTGTTCGGCCGAATAGTTCGAGCGGTTGACCTGAAACTCCTGCACGGCCTCCTGGCAAACGGTTGGCCGCACGCCGCCGCCGGGGTCGTTCGCCTCGCCGCCGTCCACGTTGATCGAGTTGCCGCGGCCGTTGGAGCCGTAAAAGGACAGGCCGGAATCCGGCGTCTGCTTCACCCGAAAACTGTTTGCGTCGGCAAGGCCCTTGGAATCGGAAACCCCGGGAGCAAGCAGCGAAAACGTCAGGTAGTCGCGCCGGTTAATGGGCAGGTTACGGACCTCCTCGCGGGAGATGGTGTTCGATTGCTGCGTTCGCTGGGACTCGATCAGCGGCGCCTCGGCGGTTACATCGAAGGTGGTCTGCGATGCGGCCACGTCGAGTCGAACGTCGACCGTCGCCTCCTGCCCGACCGTCAACTCCAGTCCGTCCCGCCTCCACGTTCCGAAGTTTTCCTTCGTGACCTCCACGCGGTAAATCCCCGGGTTCACAAGCGGTAGCAAGTAGGCGCCATCCCGGTTTGTCGTGGCTTCCACTCGTGCATTCGTCTCACTATTCAGGAGGACGACCTTTGCGCCGGCGATCCGGCCGCTAGACGCGTCCTCTACGACTCCTCGAAGCGAGGCCGTGGTCTTCGACTGGCCGAAGACCCCGGCGGATAACGCGACGACGACCAACCAAGCGGTTCCTGTCGGCATGGACTCTCCGTTAGCGATGAAGTAACAAACGCAAATTGAAACTTTTATGCATTGTACGGCAAACGGAGACGTGCGACGCACCCGGGTCCGTTTTCGCGGTTTGCCAAGGTCAGATCGCCCCCGTGCGCTTCGGCGATCTGCCGGCACAAAACCAGACCGATGCCGGAGCCTCCCGGCTTAGTCGTGAAAAAGGGCACGAACAGGTTCGCGGTGGCGGCCAGGCCCGGTCCGTTGTCCTCTACTTCTATGACCAGCAGCCAGCGTTCGATCCGCCAGCGCAGAGTCACCGAACCGCCTTCGGGTAAGGCGGCGTCAGTGGCGTTGCGGATCAGGTTGATCAGGGCCTGGTCCAATTGATCGGAGTCTGCGCTCACGATCACATCGGGACCATCTTCGACCGTGATCCGAACGCGGGGCTCCATCGCCGCGGCGCGGCGGATGTGCTCGGCGACATGGACGGCAGCCGGCACGGGCCGGGGCAGGCGGGCCAGCGTCGCGTAGGCGCCAATGAAGCGCGCCAGGGACTCGGCGCGCGAGCCGATCACCGAAAGCCCGCGCAACGCGTCCTCCTTCCAGTCGCCGGCGAGCGGGTCCCGCTTCAACAGCGTTTCCAGGCTTCCCGCTATCGACTTGATCGGCGCCAACGAATTGTTCAATTCGTGGCCCAGCACGCGTACCAGGCGCTGCCAAGCCAGCAACTCCTCCTCGCGAAGCGGGCGGGTAAGGTCGGTGATCACGAGAAGTTGGTGGGGCAGGCCGCCCTCGCGAAACGACGATCGTGAGATGCCCCAGCGGCCAGTCGCGCCCGGGAACGCGCGCTGAACCGTCTGCTCCGCCTGGCCGCCGAGAAACTCGTCGAGGCCCAAGCGTGCGGCAGGCAGGTCGAGCATCCGCTCCTCGGGCTGGGCCAACAGCCGCTCCGCGGAGCGGTTCACCAGCTTCAGCCGCTGCGACTCGTCGAACGCGAAGATCGCGACGTCGATCTCTTCCATTACCTTGCGGAGGAGCGTGGTGGCTTCCAACGCGCCCAGCCGCTGCGCCCGCAGCGTGGAAGACATCGCGTTCACCTGATGCATCACGTCGGTGAGCGCGTCTTCGCTCCCGGCCGCCCCCTTGGCCCGGACCGAGTAGTCGCCCTCGCGCAGCGCCTCCAGCAAAGTGGAAATCGTGCGCAGCGGCGATGCGACCTTCTCGCGCGTCGCCGAGGCGAAACCCAGCCAACAGCCCACGACGGCAAGCCCGGCGGTCCAAACAACTTTGGGCGAATACGGCCCAGTGCCAAGTTCCCAAAGCACCAGAGCGACAGCCGGAAGGCCTGACGCCAGCGCCAGCATTTGCACCCGCCGTTCGTGCGTAAGCCGCTTCATCCCGTCAACTCTTCCGCTCCCAAGCGCACCTGCCCGGACAGGTGCGAGGGGCGCGGTTGGGAGGGCGGAGCACCAAAGCACGCATCACAAACCGTAGCGCTCCAGCCGGCGGTAGAGCGCGCTGCGGCTGAGCCCCAACACCCGGGCCGCGTGGCTGACGTTTCCATCGTTCTTCGACAGCGCCTTCTTGATCAGAAAGACCTCCACCTCTTCCAGGCTCATATCCTCCAGCCGGCCCGTGCCTTCGCCGCGGTTCGTACGAAGAGCCAAGTCCACGGCGCGAATCTGATCTGTTTGGGACAACAACACGGAGCGCTCAATAACGTGATTCAACTCGCGTACATTGCCCTGCCACGCGTTCTCCACCAGCATCCGCATCGCCGGCGCCTCGAAGCCATGCACGTTCTTACGGTACCGCCGCGCGTGCGCCGCCAGGAAGTAGGCGGCAAGCCGAGGTATGTCTTCCTTACGCTCGCGCAGGGGAGGCAAGTGAATCTCAATCGTGTTCAGCCGGAACAGCAGGTCCTCGCGAAACCGGTTCTCCCGGATCTCTACAACCGGATTTGCGTTCGTGGCGCTGATCACACGCACATCCACACGCTTCGTCTTCGACGAACCGACGCGCTCCATCTCCCCGACTTCCAGCACGCGCAGCAACTTGGACTGCAGATTCATCGGCACGTTGGCGATCTCGTCGAGAAACAGCGTTCCGCCGTCGGCCAATTCGAAGCGGCCGACACGGTCCATCTTCGCGTCCGTGAACGCACCTTTTACGTGTCCGAACAGCTCGCTCTCGAAGACCCCCTCCGCCAGGCCGCCCGCATTGACGGTCACCATCGGCTTCTCTTTCCGAAGCGACAAAGTGTGGAGCGTGCGCGCGACAACCTCTTTCCCTGTGCCAGGCTCGCCGGTGATCAGCACGTTGGCGTCCGACGGACCCACGCGGGCAATCATGTCGAGCACCGGTTGCATGGCTGCGCACTCGGCAATCATGGCCGGCCTGCCCTCGCCCTGCAGCAGGCGGTTCTCGGCCTCCAGCCGTGCCGACTTCCGCAGCGCCTCGCTCAATTCAATCTGAGTCCGGACAATCGCCAGCAGCCGGGCGTTCTCCCAGGGCTTCTGAACAAAATCCCGCGCGCCCCGCCGCATGGCCTCCACAGCCAACTCCACGGAACCCCAAGCGGTCATCACCACTACCGGTAGCGCCGCGTCCACACCCTGGAGTTGCGCCAGCAGGTCCAGCCCTTCTTGCCCGGACGTAGTGTCGCGGGTGTAGTTCAGGTCCATCAGCAGGCAGTCGTACTCCCGGATCTCCAGCGCGGCCAGAACCCCGGCCGGCGACTGCGCGGTCTCGATGGCAAAGCCCTCGCCCTTCAGCAATAACCGGAGCGCCTCAAGGACATCGGGTTGGTCGTCGGCAATTAGGATTCGGTTGGATCGGTTGGATTTATTCACGGTGGCGGCAGAGGTCGGCTTGCAACCCTGCAACCATTCTCTATCTTATGGAAACAAAAGGGGCAAGGAGGTCACTGCAGTGTCCGCGTATGGGACGGCTTTCCCGGACTCGGACATTCCACGCCGGATCGCAAAACCGAGTGGCGCCCGTTGCCGAGTGTGTGCTAAACTAGATCTTTGTGCGGCCGCCGTAGAGGTGTGCCGTGATGGAGAACTGTTATGGAATGTCCCGTTACTGGCATCAAAACCCGCTTCGGCAACCGCGTTTCGCACGCGAACAATAAGACGCGTCGCACCTGGGAACCGAACATGCAGACCAAGCGTTTCTGGGTGCCATCTGAGAATCGTTACGTCCGCCTTCACCTGTCGGCGCAAGGCATCAAGCAGATCGATAAGCAGGGAATCGAAGCCGTGCTCGCCGGCATGCGCGCTCGGGGCGTAAAGTACTAACGAATCAGTTAATTACAACAAAAGACCCCGCTCTCAAGCGGGGTCTTTTGTTTGTGCTCATCAGGTCTTTGCGAAGTAGAGCGATGTGGCCCGCTCCATGTCTGGTTTCGACATCGAGACCGGCCGGCTCTCGTATCGAGAGATCGACTCCAGAATGTTGCAGATATCGCCGGGGTAGCAGGCGCGGAGTTCGGTCCGCCCTTCTCGAAGGCACAGCAACCGCAGGTATTCCGCGGAGTCCGGTTCGGACGGAACACGGCGAGCCGCCACGACGCGGTCGAAGATCTGATCGAAGACTGCCGGGCTGACCGACTCGACGAAGATCTTGTTTTGGATACGGCGAAGAAAGGCCTCGTCGGCAAGATCCGACGGCTCGAGGTTGGTCGAGAAGACAACCATTAACTCGAATGGAATCTGGAATTTGACGCCGTAGCGCAGCGTGAGGTAGTCCACGCGCCGGTCCAGCGGAACAATCCAGCGGTTCAGCAGGTCGCGCGGCGACATCAGCTGGCGGCCAAAGTCGTCGACGATGAAAATGCCGTTGTTGGCCTTCATCTGCAGCGGCGCCGAGTAGATACCGGACGCCTCGTCCAGTCGCAACTCCAGCATCGACGGAATCAGCTCGCCGCCGACCACGATGCACGGGCGCTTGCAAAGAACCCAGCGCGGGTCGATATCGGGGTCGTTGACCTCCAAAGCATGGTGGACAACCGGATCGTAGATCGAGATGATCTGGTTGTCGACTTCAATCGAGTAGGGAATCAAGATCGCGTCCTGATAGACCCGCAGCATACGCTCGGCGATGCTGGTCTTTCCGTTGCCGGAAGGCCCGTAGACGAAAATCGAATTCTGCGAGATGAGTGCCGGGCCGATCTGATCGAGCAGACGGTCCGTGACAATCAGGTCGGCAAACGACTGCCGCAGCGCGCGACGGTCGATTTGGAGTTTCGCGGCTTGCTGGCGGGTGGCGGCGTGATATTCGTCCAGCGATACCGGGCAGGCGCCGGCATATTGGGAGATTTGAAATCGTTCCGAGGCCAACTGGCGCCCGGCGGCGGATAATGTGAAGTGGTAGTCGTTGCCCGACATTCCCTTCACCTCCACCAACTGCTGCGCGCGCATGTAGCGGAATGTGTGATCCACGATCGGGATCGACACCCGTAACTTCTTGGAAAGACTCGACAATGTCGACGTACCCTCCAGGAGCAACCGGCGCACGACAAGATCCAGCACCAGGTTTTCGCTGATGCCGAGCGCCTCCAGAGTCTCTGGAATGGCCGGCGAGAAACTCGTCGGGATGGAGTTGCCTGTGGAGAGAGTGGTGAACGACATGCTTGGCCAAACGCATTATCGGCCGTTCCCGGGCGGAGCTTTAGCCTCCACGAATTTGGCCCTCGCCGCGTCTTAATTCTCAGTGAGTTTCCGCGCTACGCTCCTTCTTGTTCCCGTCGTCCTGGCGGCCGCGCAGGAGTTCCCCCCAATTTCCGACGACGATCTGCGCGAGGCGCGCGAACTCCTGCCGCCGCCGGAGCTAAAGCTCCCGGCGGAGACATTCCACCTGGACTACAACTACTCGCACCGCAAGCTTTGGGAAACTGTGGCGGCGCTGCTGGGTCAGGAAGTGCTATTCGACAGCGACTACCCGGAGACGCCCGCCAATGTCCGGTTCCGCGCTGCCGGCGAGCCGGCCCGCCAGGTGCTGCAAGCCCTGTCGGTCGCGACCGGGAGTTTCATAGTGCCGCTGACTCCGAAGCGGTTCCTGGTTGTCAAGGACACCCAGCAGAAACGGCAGGAGCGCGAGCCGGTCGTCGCCGTTGTGCTGACGCTGCCGGACCCGGTCTCGATCCAAGAGATGCAGGAGACGGCCCGGACCGTCCAGCAGATCATGGAGATCCAAAAGTTTGGAGTCGACAACGGGCGGCGAATGGTGCTGCTACGGGACCGTGTTTCAAAGGTAAGGCCCAGCCAGCACCTGTTCGAACAGTTGCTTGGCGCCAAGCCGGCCGTCGTGATTGAGATGGAACTGTTCGAAGTCCGCGGCAACGGAAGCACGCGCCTGGGGGTGGGCGTTCCAACGTCCTCCAGCGTCACCTGGCTGAGCAATCTGTTCCGCAACGGCTCCGGCAAGGCTAAAGGCGACCTCTACACCTTCGGCTCGGGCGACTCTCTCTTCGGCATCACGATGGGTGACGCCACCGGCACAGCGGTTGCGCTCCGGAGTTTTGGCAAGTCTTTGCAGCGGACCTTCGTGCAGTCCATCAACGGGCAACCCGCGCAGCTATTGCTGGGCGAGAAGTACCCGATCCTTACCGCTGGCTACTTCGGCGATACCGGTGGTGGACAGGGCGACGTCTTCCGTCCGCCGCCTTCTTTCCAGTTCGAAAACCTGGGGCTCTCGTTAAAGGTGACGCCGTTCGTTCACGACGTCGACGACATGACGCTCGATGTGGAAGCCGAGTTTAAACTCCTCACGGGCGCGGCCATCAACGGAATTCCAATCCTGGCCAACCGCAAGTTCGCCTCGCGCGTGCGGCTGAGCAACGAACAGTGGGCGGTGGTTGGCGGCTTGGCGCAAGATACCTCGACAACCACGCGTTCGTTATTTCCGGGACTGAGTAACAACACCGAGGTTGACAACACCTCCATGCTGTTGTTGATGAAACCGCGGCTGCTCAGCCTGCCGATGAGTTCCACGGTGAAACAGCAGATTTTCCTGGGGGCGGAGACGCGGCCATTGATGCCGTTTTAGTGACGAGGCTGCAATCGTGCTCCAATAGGCATGGACCATCGTCCCAAGGAGCCTGCCATGCTTTCAAGAGTTCTGGTCCTTTTGCCGGCCGTCGTGTTGGCCGCGCAGCTCAACGCGCAAAGCCTCACCGGCCAGATCTCGGGAACCATCGCCGATCCCAGCGCCGCTTCGGTGCCAAACGCGACCATCGAACTCCGCAACAAGGCGACGTCCCAAGTCCGGCAAGCGACCAGCGATCCGTTCGGCGCCTTCATCGTCACGGACCTGCTTCCCGGAACCTATGACCTGCGCATCGCCGCCGCCGGCTTCACCACCGTCGAGCAGACCGGCCTCGTGCTCACCGCCACCGAGCGCCTTGTACTCCGCACAATCACCCTCAAAATCGGCGAAACCGTCCAGACCACCACCGTCCAGGCCGAAGCCGTCCGGCTGCAAGTGCAGAGCGGCGAACGCTCGGGCCTGATCACCGCGAAACAATTACAGGAAGTCCCGCTCAAGAGCCGTGACTACGCGGGCATGCTGCGCCTGCTCCCCGGCGTCAGCGACCACTCCGACCGCGAAGCGCCCCGAAGCTTCGGCTTCCGCTTCGTCGCCGCCAACGGCGGCCGCAGTACCTCCGTCAGCGCCTCTCTTGACGGCGTCTCTCAGATGGATACCGGAAACCAGTTCTGGCCCCTCTTCACGCCGCCCGTCGAAGCCATCGCCGAGGTCAAGGTTCTTCTCACGAACTATCAGGCCGAGTACGGCCGCACCACCACCGGCATCCATGTCGTCACCAAGGGCGGCACCCGCGAGTTCCACGGCGGCGCCTACTACTTCAAGCGCAATGAGGCCTTGAACGCCAACGAGTATTTCAACAATCAGCTTGGCGTGAAGCGCCAACGTTACCGGTACGACAACCCCGGCTACTTCATCGGCGGCCCCGTGCTGATTCCAGGCGTGGTGAAAACGCGCGACAAACTGTTCTTCTTCTGGTCGCAGGAGTTCTTCCCGCGCAAAACGCCGACAGGCCTGCGCCGCATCACCTTCCCCACCGCGCTCGAACGCCAAGGCGACTTCTCGCAGACGCGCGACACGAATGGCACAGTCATCCCCATTCTCGACCCGCTGAATAATCGCCAACCCCTCCCCGGTAACATCGTGCCGCCCAGCCGCATCGACCGGCGCGGCCAGGCCCTGCTCAACTTCTTTCCGCAGCCCAACACCCAGGATCCGCAGCGCCTGCTGAACTACGTCTTCGATCTCCCCGTCGACAATCCTTATCGCAATGAAGTACTGCGCGTCGACTGGAACATTAGCTCGAAGGCCAACACCTACGTCCGCCTGCTCAACAACGATATGTCGCAGTCCGGTGACGCCTGCTGCCTCTCCGGCGCCAGCTTCCCGCACATGCCTCTCGATTACCTCTTCCCGGGCAAGGGCTTCGCCTCATCGCTGATCTACACCTTCAGCCCAACGCTCGTCAATGAGTTCGGCGCCGGCCTCAGCCGCGCCGACCAATCTCTACGCATCGGCCAGGATTCGCTCGACCGCAACAATCGCGACAAGCTCAATCTCGGTCTGCCGCAGTTTTTCCCGCGGGCTAATCCGCTCGGCCTCATCCCGAACGCGAGCTTCGGCGGCGTGCCCAACGCGGCGTCCATCAGCCTGGAGAGCCGCTTCCCCTTCTTCGGCACGCAGAGTACCTGGAACATTACGGACAACCTTTCGAAGATTCACGGCCGGCACCAGTTCAAGTTCGGGTTCTATCTTGAAAAGGTCGCGCGAAACGCGCAACGGGGCAGCGCTTTCAACGGCAGCTACGATTTCGGCCGCAACGTGCTCAACCCCTTCGACACGAACTACGCCTTCTCCAACGCCCTGATGGGCAGCGTAAACAGCTACACGGAGTCCGACCGCCATCCGCAGGCCCACGCCCGCTATCACAACTTCGAGTGGTACGCGCAGGACACTTGGCGTCCGCACAAGCGCCTCACTTTAGAACTGGGCGCGCGCTTCTACCGTGTGATGCCTACCTTCACCGACGGCGACAAACTGGCGGGCTTCTTCGTCCAGGATTTCGACCCGTCAAAAGCGCCCCGGTTGATCCAGCCCTTCCGGGCTACACCCACCAGCGCCAGGCTCGGCCGCAATCCCGTCACCGGTGAGATCGTTCCCGAAGTTAAGATCGGCACTTTCGCTCCGGGCTCGGGCAACATCATAAACGGAATGCGGGTTTTCGATGGCGTCGCTCTCACTTCGCCCGGCGTCAAAATCGCGCCGCGCTTCGGCTTCGCCTGGGACGTTTTCGGCAGCGGAAAAACAGCCGTTCGCGGCGGCTTCGGCATGTTCTTCAGCCGGGTCGCCGACGACAACATTATGGCCTGGACCGAGCCCCGCCCGCTCGTGAACACCTCCACCGCCAACTACACAACGATCCAGAGCCTCCTTGCCACGCCGCTCAGCGACAGTCCCGCGTCCGTATCCGGTCTAGAGGACTCCAGAAACCTGCCCTCCACCTATAACTGGAGTTTCGGAATCCAGCAGGACATCGGATTCGGTACGGTTGTCGACGTTGCCTACGTCGGCTCCGTGGCCCGCCACCTGCTGCACAGCCGCAATCTGAATGCCACCACCTACGGCACCAATTTTCTTCCGTCTTCGGCCGACGCCACCTCGCCCGGCCGGCCCCTGCCCGTCAATTTCCTCCGGCCGTTCCAGGGCTACGCGGACATCAACTACCGCGAGCTCGCCGGCTCGTCCAACTATCATTCGCTCCAGGCGCAGGCCAACCGCCGCTTCACCCGTAACCTCATCTTCGGCGCCACTTGGACGTGGTCGAAGATGATGAACTACTCCGACGAAGACTTCGGCTCGGTGAATCCCGTGCTCAACTTCCGCCGCTGGAACTACGGCAAGAGCGGCTTTGACCGCACCCACAATGTGACGGCGAACTTCCTCTACGATCTTCCAAAGTTCAGCGGCGCTTGGAACAACGCGTTCAGCCGGACCGCCTTCGACGGCTGGCAAATTGGCGGCGTTGCTATCTTCCTGAGCGGCGCGCCCACCGGTTTCGGAGCCAGCTTCGTGCAAGCCATTGACCTGACCGGCGGCTCCGGCATCGACTCTCGCGTCAATCTCACCGGCAATCCCAGCCTCCCGTTTGGCCGGCGCGATCCCATGCGATTCTTCGATACCAGCGTCGTGCAGCAGCCGCCCCTCGCGGCCTTCGGCATCGGCAACGCTCCCAAGGACGCCGTTCGCGGCCCGGGCCTCAACAATTGGGATCTCTCTTTGTACAAGAACTTCGCCTGGGGCCCCGGCGAGTCGCAGAAGGTGCAGTTCCGCTTCGAAACCTACAACTCGTTTAACCACTCGCAGTTTAACGGCATCGACACGGGCAGCCGCTGGGACGCGCAGGGCCGTCAGGTCAACCAGCGCTTCGGCCAGGCCATCTCCACAGCCGCCGCGCGCCGCATCCAACTCGGCCTGAAGTTCGCATTCTAGTCATGAAATACATCGCACGCCGCAGCGTCTTGAAGACCGCGGGCTTCCCCTTCGTCGCGGCCTCCACCGTACGCGGTGCCAACGACCGTGTCGACATCGGTTTCATCGGCGTCGGGCGCCGCGCCCGCTGGCTATTGCGCCGCGAGGATTTGGGCACCGGGCGCGTCGTGGCCATGGCCGACATCAATCCCGCCAGCCTCGCCGAAACCCTGCGCTATCAGCCGGAAGGCCAGTCCTGGCGGCCCTACCATGACTACCGCCGGATGTTCGAGAGCGAAAAGCTCGACGCCGTGTTCGTCGAGACGCCCACCCACCCTCGCGCGCTCATCTGCATGCACGCCATGCAGGCCGGGCTCGACGTCTACGCCGAAAAGCCGATCAGCCTCACCGTTCGCGAGGGCCAGATTCTCGCCAGAGCCGCTCGCCACTACCGCCGCGTCTTCCAGGCCGGCACGCAGCAGCGGTCTATCCCGATCAACATGTTCGCCAGCCGCTTGGTGGCGGCCGGCAAGCTCGGTAAGATCCGCAAGGTGATCGCGTGCAACTTCCTCGCGCCGCATCGCTGGACGCCCAAGCCGGCGCAACCGGTTCCCGCGGGCCTCGACTGGGACCAGTGGTGCAATCAGACCGAACTCCGCCCTTATCACTCGGCCCTCCATCACGGCTGGACGAACTATTGGGACTTCGACGGCGGCGGCCAGTCCTGGGGCGTCACCGGTTGGGGCACCCACTCGCTGGATCAGGTCCAGGACGCGCTCGGCACCTCCCTCACCGGGCCAGAAAAGCTGCTCCTCGGCGAAGGAAGCAAGGTGACGCTCGTCTACGCCAACGGCACGGAGCTGTCACTCGAGCAACCCAAGACCGATGGCATGGAGCAGTTGGGCGCCATCTTCCAGGGAACCGATGGCGAGATGCAAATCCTGCGCGGCGACTTCGTTACGAACCGTCCCGAACTCCGTCAGGGCGCGCCCGAGCCCACCAAGCAGGGACCCGGCGAAAGCACGCCCCACGTCCGCAACTTCATCGAGTGCATCCGCTCGCGCCAGCTCCCCAACGCCGACGTTGAGATCGGTCACCGCTCCACCGTCGTCTGCCACCTGGTCAACATCACCCGCGAAGTCGGCCGCCCGGTCCTCAACTGGGACCCCAGGATCGAGCGGTTCCAAGGCCCCGGCGCCGAAGAAGCTAACACCCGCCTCGAACGCCCCCGCCGCAAAGGCTACGAGCTGCCACCTGTTGGCTAGCCGGGTTGGACCGGCCGCATGTTCTCCACGGCAACGAAGTGCCTGCCCCGATTGGGAGAATCTGGCCGGCGTTGTGGAGATCGGGTTACCGGCACCCCGTCGCTGAACTCGGCCGCCGGACCGCAAGCCGGCGGGAGTTCGGAGGCGGCCTCGAGGCAAAACCGCTGCGTGTCCGAACTCGCCCGGCGGCGGGCGGGAATGCGGAAATAGAGGAGGGGAGCAGCCGGTCAAAGCCGCTCCCCCGCCGGACCTCTACCGGACGGTGACGCTGATCGTGTTCGATACAGCGTCGCCGGCGCGCACTGCCAGCGGGCGCACACCCGGGCTGCCCGCCGTACGCACACGCACCCGGTAGAGCCCCGGCAAGCCCGGCAGCGCGGCGGCTTCCATGACTTCGGCCGGTTGACCGCCCAGGGTCGCGGAAACGCCCGCGATCCGGAAGTCGCCCGCCGCCGGAATGAGCTGGCCCGTCGCCAGCGCGGAAGCCGCCTGGCCGAAGCCCGTCCCGTAAACCGTTACACTGCCATCGCCGGAGTCGACGGCGGAAAACAGCGAGGGCGACCGCGGCGCGACGCGAATTGTCACGGCTCCGCCCGGCCCTGTGCCGTGATTCACGGCGAGTCTGACTTCGCCGGAGACCTCGAACGGAATCTGCGCGTTGATCTGCGTAGGCGAAACGAATAGCAGCGCGGCGCGTTGTCCCCCAATCTCGACCAGGCCGCCGTTCAGTGCGGAGGGCACACGCTGGCCCTCCCAGGCATCCAGGCCGGAGGTCACTTTGGCCAGGTTCCTGCCGAAGATCGTGATCAAGCCGCCGGATGCGAATCCGGCCCCTGCCGCGAGCGTTCCAGGCTGCACGGCGGCAATCTCAGGAAGGCCCGGGAAGCTCAGCACCTGCGCGCGCAGGCCGTTCGGCTCGTTGGCCGTGACCGCTGCGAGATAGACCAAGTCGGGATAGTTGATCATCCGGTCGAGCGCCGCGCGGCCGGCGCCGTCTTCGGGGATGACCGGAAATGCGTCGATCAGAAACCGGCCCACCGGAGCGCTCCGCTGCCCAGATTGCAGCTCAGCCAGCACCGGGCCCTCCTCCGCCGTGCCACCCGCGTGCAGGCGAACGTTCCGCACGCCGCCCCGCAGGGCGCCGGTCGACCAGTCCGTAATGTTGTACAGAATGCCGGAGGTTACGGCGCCGGATTCGTCCCGCAGTACATCGGCCTCCAGATACGCCGTCGCGTCCGCCGGACCGCCCAGGCGCGGGAAAAACACCGCCCGATCCATCTTCCGCATGACCCCCGCCAATTGGACATCACCGGCCCCCACCCGCGCCGCAAAGGAACGGGGGGCCGTCAGCAGCCGCTCCAGCATGGCACGCCGGCCCGCATCGCGCATGTCCAGTCCGAACATCGCCGTATCGGGGAATCCCGGCACGGAAGCGGCCTCGTCGCTCGGGCTGCCGAAGTCGTGCAGTGTGCCCGTGCCGCCCTCCGCAATCGCGATTCGCCACGGATAGACGCCGCGCACCGCGGGCAACGAGACGCCGCGAATCGAGCTCAATTGCGCCTGGATCATGGCTGAGTCGATCTCGCCTTCCGAAGTGCGCGTGGTGCTGGTCAGGAAGACTTCGTAACCGCGGGCGCCCGAGCCCTCCGTGATCGCGGCAAAGTAGTGAACGGCCGCTCGCTGCAAGCGGCCGCGCAGCAGGCCGTCGGGCCGGTCCTCAGTCATCACGACGACTTCGACTGAAGAAGGATCGGCCACCAGCGCGTCCAGCACCGTGATCGCGCCCACCAGCGGGCCGCCGCCTGCAAACCGGGTGCCGGTGCCCTGCCGGACGCTCAAACGGGGCTCCAGGCCGGGCCGGTACGTCAGGCCGGATCCGCGCAGTTCAATGGCCGTGATGACGTAGTCGCGCTGGGCGAAAGCCTGGCCAAACACGCCGATCACGGACGCCTTGCTGCCGCCGGCGGGATTCTGCGAACGGAAGGCCTGCAGGTAGAAAGTCATCCGGCCGGCGTCGGCGGATTCGAGGTTGCCCTGAAACTCCACCGCCACGTTCTGTGCGGGCGGAAAAGTTGACACTTGGGAGAAAGCTGCGACCGTAGCCAGCAGCGGGATCATTGTGGATTTGAGTTGAGTAAGCATGGGTGTTTTGCTCCTGGCCCCACAATGTGGCCCGGGATGGGCGAAAGAAAAGTTGTCACGGGTTGTCAAAGAGTTGGTACAACGGTTGTGGGCCTTTGTTCACATGAACTTAGCGAGACAGCAAAGCGACCCCCGTCTAGCGCAGCTAACGCGGATCCTGGCGAGCGAGTCGTTCAACGGGCCCGGGCGGATCCAGCGTTTCTTGCGATTCGTGGTGGAGGAGACCGTCGCCGGGCACGAAAATCAGATCAAGGAGTACAGTATCGGCCTGTCCGTCTATGACAAGCCGGCCTCGTTCGACCCGAAAATCGACTCGACCGTCCGGAGTGAAGCCACGAAACTCCGGGCTCGCCTGACCGCCTATTATGAGCGCGAAGGCGCCACGGATCCCGTTGTCATCACGATTCCCCGGGGTACCTACGTCCCGTCCTTCGAAACTCGCAAGGTGGTCGCCATGCCGGAGCCCGCGCCCACGCCTGCGCCCCTGGCCGTGGAGCGCACCCCAAGACGGTGGAAACCGGCGGCGATTCTGGCCGTTCTGGGGGCCGCCGGAACAGCAACTTGGTGGTATTGGCGGCCCGCTCCCGTGCCACCCCAATCGCAACTGGTCAAGCTGACTTCGGATCTGGCGTTGAATACGACGCCCGTCTTTTCCCGCGATGGCCGGCTCGTCGTTTACTCGTCCACTCGTGGCGGCAACGGCAGCCTCGACCTTTGGATTCAGCAGGTTCCACTCTCCGGCGAGGCGCAGCGTTTGACCGGGACACCGGAGAACGAAAGCGATCCGGATCTGTCGCCGGATGGCCGGTGGATCGCGTTCCGGTCGGAACGGGACGGCGGCGGCGTCTACCTGATGCCCGTGGAAGGAGGCCAGGCGCGGCTGTTTGCTTCCGAAGGGCGCTTCCCCCGCTTTTCGCCGGACGGTCGCTGGCTGGCGTACCAGGTTGGCGATGAAATGCTGGCGGCGACCGCAGTCACCGGCGGAGCGGAGATCCGGATCGGCGCAGTCGAAGGCGGCACTCACCGGCGTGTGGCTGCCGATCTCAGCGTGGCCACCTCGCCGCTTTGGTTCGCAGATTCGCAGCGGCTGCTGTTGGACGGCTACCAGGGACAGGAGCCTGCCGGCGTACGAATGGACTGGTGGGTGGCGTACCTGGACGGCCGCCCCAGCACGAACGCGGGGATGAAGGCGGTCTTGGGGAAAACCGCGTCCTGCGTCAAGTGGAGAACTCCGCCGCCGGCGGCGTGGTCCGGCGAAAACGTGATTGCCGCCGGAACCTGTGATGGGCGCGACCTTTGGAGCATTCCTTTCTCAGTGAAGTCCGGCCAGGTGGCCGGACCGCCGGTCCGGCTGACGGTGTCCAGTGAACTCGTCGTCTCCCCGCGGACGGACTCGTCAGGACAGATCGTGTATGCGAGCACCGCTTCGAACTCCGCGCTGTGGAGCGTCTCCCTGGACGGCAAGGCCGCGCTGACCCGTTTGACCGAAACGTCCGGCCAGGAGCAGTTTCCGTCGATCTCGGCCGACGGCCGCTGGCTCGCTTTCGTGTCGGCACGATTCGGAAATCAGGACATCTGGGTGAAGGACCTGACCTCCGGCCGCGAGCGGATTCTGGTTGCCGGGCCGGATCTGCAAACCTACCCAGTGATGGACCCCGCCGGCACATCGGTGACTTGGACGCAACTGATCCCGGATCCCAAAGACGTTGTCGGCATCAACCACGCCGCCTGGCGGACACCCGTGACGGGAGGCCCGGCCGCAAAAGTCTGCGAGCACTGCGCGGAGATGGGGCCAGGGCCGGATGGGCGGGGCCATCTCGATCTCGATGGCCGGCCCACGCAGATCGTCCTGCGGGATGCGCAGGGCGCCTACAAGCCCTATCTGAGTCACCCGCGCCGCGACTTGATGATGGCAGTGCCGAGTCCGGACCGCCGCTGGCTGGCCTTTCAGGTCCGGCACGAAGACGACCGGCTGCATTTGTACACAGTGCCCTTCGCGTATCCGGCTCCGGCCGCGAGTGCCTGGACCCATTGGGGCGAGGGCCAGATGCCGGTGTGGGAAGCCGGCGGCTCGACGCTTTATTTCCTGTCGAATCGCGATGGCCATCCGTCGCTGTGGGGCCAGCGGATACAGGACGGACGGCCGGCCGGTGACCCATTTCCGCTGCTTCATGTCCGCGGGATGGCCCGGCGGATTGTGGCGAATAGCCCGGTCTTCCGGTGGATGAGCGCGTCCCGTACCCACATGTTCCTGCCCATCGAGGAGCGTACCGGCAACATCTGGGTCCTGCGGGCATCCAAATGATCCGTCGATGCCGGCCCACAAGTTCGGGGCTTTCGGCTCGCCCGCCGGCGGACGGCTGCCGGCATTCGCGCTGGTCCCGGCTGTAGAATCGACAGCACGAAGCCAGATTTGTTTCTCCGGAATCGACAAAGGCGGTTCACGTAGAAACCTGCGTCAAGGTGTGTGCCGGCCCGGCGCGAAACAGCGAGCTCATGCCGGGAGCCCTGCAACGCCGCCTACGGCTTCGTAACAAACGCCTCAATATCGTTCGACAACTCTCCCAGCGCCGGCTTCAAGACATAAAACATGTGCCCTGCCTCAAACATTTTCGAGGTAATTTGTCCCTTGTACTTCGCAGGGAGGCCCATGTGGCTGAACGTGTATTCGGTCGCGAAGTAGGGCGTGGCCAGATCGTAGTAACCCGAGCCGATGTAAACCCGCATGTAGGGGTTCTTGGCGAACGCCGAGCGCAGCGCATCGGCCGTTTCGACATAGCGGTTGTTTCCGCCTTGGCCGTAGTCCCAGGCGCCGATGCCGCCACCGAGGATGTGATACTGCAAGTCGCTGTCGTAGCCAAGCTCACGGCGCGCGTAGTCGTTGAATACCGCCGTGTAGGGCGCGCGAATCGCTGTCATCGACGGGTCGAACTCCGGCGCGGAGGCGTTGTTCATGCCCTCCACGCCCGTGATTCGGCCGTCCAGCCGGCCGACGGTAGTGCCTTTGTCGCGCATCAGTTCCTTGGTGAAGCGCTGAATTTCAATACGCAGATCGTTCTGTTCGAGCCAGCGCTTTTCGAGCCCGGTCAGCCTGTGCAACTTGTCGATGGCCTTCTGGCGTTCGGCTGGCGTCAACCGGTCGCCCTTCGCCAGCGTAGTGGCGTACTCGCCGATGGCGTACTGCTCGGCCTCCTTCACCGCCTCCCGAAGATCGGCCTGAATGTCTTTCGGCAACTTCTTGTGATACCAGGCGATGGCGGTGTAGGTGGGCAGGAACAGTTGATAAGGCAGATCGTTGCCGGGCGCGAACCGTACGGTCTGATACTGCAAAATACTGGAGATCAGAACGATGCCGTTGAAGGCCACGCCGCGGTCCACCAGGTAGCCGGAAACACCGGCCGCGCGAAAGGTCCCATAGCTCTCGCCGATCATGTAGAGCGGCGAGTTCCAGCGCTGATAGCGCGTCAGCCATAGGCGGATGAAATCGCCGACGCTGCGGATGTCCCCGTCGACGCCCCAGAACTTTTTGCCCAGCTCGGGCTTGGCGGCGCGGCTGAAACCAGTGCCCACCGGATCGATAAACACCATGTCTGTGAAAGGAAGAAACGAAGCGGGATTGTCGGCCAATTCAAACGGCGGCGCTGGGTACGATCCGTCGTCCCGCATCTTGACGATCTTGGGGCCTAACACGCCCAGATGAAGCCACACCGACGACGACCCGGGCCCGCCGTTGAAGGAGAACATCAACGGCCGCTTCGCGCCGGCCGGAACGCCGTCCAGCGTGTACGCGACGAAGAACATGTGGGCTTCCGTCTCGCCCTGCTCGTTGGCGAGAGGGAGCCGGCCGGAAGTGGTGGTGTAGTTCAGCGTCCTGCCGTTCAACGTGACGGCATGTTTCTTGACGACGGGCGCCGGCTCTGCGGGTGGCTTGGCGGGTGCCGGCGCTGGCTGGGCCAGCAGCGACGCGGATAGGAATAAAAGTGCGAACATACCGACTAGTGTAAAGCGCGAATCGGCTTGCGCGGATCGATGAACACCCAGCACACCGCGCCCACCAGAAACAGCGCGCCGCTGACCACCAGGGCGAGATTCCAATCTCCAAACCGTTGCACGATCTGTGCGAGAATCAGCGGCGAAAGAAACCC
>VFZO01000011.1 GCA_016871155.1 Acidobacteriota bacterium
CTCAATAATTGTCGGCGCCGCCGGTGGCGCTGCGGCCGGTGTGGCGGTGGCAACTTCTAGCGGAGGGTCCGGAGGCGGTGCGCCCCGGCCGCCGACAACCGTATCTCCGGGCACACCCACCGTGGGAGCGCCCCGATGAAGCTCGTCTTTTTCCTTTCCATTCCGCTTCTCGCCCAAACAGTTCACGGGCCGGCCATCGGCTACGTGGTCGATGCCGGCGCGCAACTTCTCCCAATTCTCGGAGTTCCGGCCGCCGCCCATCTCGGCGCGCCGCAGCCGGGGGCGGTCAAGTCCGCCGACGGCGACCTGATTCTCACCGCCTCCGGCCAGGCGCGCCGGGGCGCCACGGCCTTCGACGGCCAGTGGGAAAGCCTGGAGAACCGTGTGTTTCTCAATTCGGATCGCACCCGCGCCTTAACCGGCGCCGGTTGGGAGATCCGCTCCGCCTTGCCGATCCGGAAGGCCGCGGGCAGCGCCAGCCGCCTGGTCGCGATCTTGGCCGACGAATCCCTGGTCGCCTGGGCGGCCGATGGCCGGCAGGAGTACCGGCTGGCGGCGAGTATCTGGTGGTCGATCGCCGTTTCGGCGAAGGGCGATGTGTATGCTTTCGACCCGGCTGCGCGCGCGCTATTGCGTATTGACGCCCATGGCGTCAGCAGCGCCCTCTCCGAACTGGATGCGAACGTTTCCGCGCTCGGCATTGCCGGCGATTTGATCGTTCTGGCCGATTTCGACGGCCACAGGCTATTCCAGTATTCGTTCGCCGACGCGTCGCTGCGGAGCTTCGACGCTCCGGCCGAAGCCAATACACTGCGGATGCTTGCCGGCGACAAAGGGCTACTGCTTTCCAGCGATCCCGCGAAGCCGCTCTGGCTTTTCGATCCTAGCTTGGCCGATCCGCTCGTAGTCGTTCCGGCAGCCTCGCAGGGAGGTGACCGCTAATGCGCCGCCTCGCGTTGCTTCTTGCCCTCTCTCCCGCGGCGCTCTTCGCCTGGCCCAACCCGGCGGGCAACTGCTTCATCAGCACCCCTTCCGCCTTGGCCCCGGCCACCGATGGCATCGACTATTCCGTGTCGATCAACACAACCGGCTGCGGTTCCATCCGGTTGGTGGAGATCGCTACCGGGTCGTTGCCGCCCGGCCTGACGCTGTCGTCCCCCAATGCAACCATTACCGGCAAACCAACGTCGCCTGGACGATACGCATTCTCGGTCCGCGTGGTAAGCGAGTTCCTCGATATCGCCAGCGCGCCCTTCACGATCATTGTGAACCCGCCCGTCACGATCCGGAATCCGGCGCTGGCCAGCGCCACCGCTGGTGTGGACTATGCCGAGCAGATCCGCGTGACCGGCGGCACCGGTCCGTTGTTGTACGAAGTGGTTCCCTCGAACGGTTTGCCCTCCGGACTAACGTTGCAGTCAAGCACCGGTTTGATCACCGGAGCGCCGTCCGGCCCGGCCACGACATTCCGGATTCGTGTGACCGACACGAACGGTGACGTCGCGGAGAAGTCGTTCACCATCGTCATGCAGGCCTCGCAAATCACGACGGCCTCCATTCCGTCCACCGCCTCCGTAGGTACCGCGTATGCGGGAGCCGACATCGACTCCAATCTCTCGGCCACTGGGTTTTCCCTTGTGCTGGGTAGCCTGCCGCCGGGCCTGACGATGAATTCGAGCGGTCAGATTAGCGGTACGCCGGCCGCCGCCGGCGACTTCTATTTCACCGTACGCTGTACCTCCGGCCTTACCAGCGTGTGGCGCAGCTACCGCATCGCGGTCAATACGGCTGCCGCCGTCACCGGTAATCCGCGTCAGGCGATGCGCACGTTCGCCTATGATCATGTGTTTTCCGTTACCGGCGGCGTGGAGCCCTATACCTTTTCCGTGGCAAGCGGCGCGCTGCCCAGCGGAGTCACGCTCAACAGCTCCACCGGCGCCCTGGTTGGCGAGGTGCCTTTAGCGACCGGGGCGGGACCGTTCACGTTTGGCATTAACGCCGTCGACGCAAACGGCCGGACCTATACGGGATCGTTCAGCATCACGACCGTAGCGCCCATCAGCCCATCAACCAGTCCCACGCCGCCCGCTGTCCGCGCCGGCGTCACCGGCAACGCGACGCCCTACGGCACGATCAACGCCGTTGTTCCCACCTATCGATTTCTCTCCGGCGCGGGGCGCAACGAATTGACCATCAATCCCACCAACGGTCAGGTGAGCTACAACTTCCCCGCCGCCGGCAGCTTTGCCAGTTCCGCAATCGTCAGTGACAGCCTCGGAGGCGCGGTGCGCCTTCTGGCCACGTATAACGTTTTTGACAATCTGCGGTTTATTACCACGGCGCTGCCCAACATTCCCACTGCCGCCGCCGCCGCCCCCCCGCCGATTACCCTGCAAACGGCGAACGGCGCCGCGCCTGTAACGTTCCAGGTGATTTCGGGTTCCATTCCTACCGGCATGAGCTTCTCCTCGACCGGTGTGCTTTCGGGAGGTCCGACCGCAAGCGGAACGTTCTCCTTCACCGTACGCGCGACCGACGCTGTCGGCCAGACCGCCGACCAAGCCTACATCGTAGGCACCAAGGCGAGCCCGGTTATCACGTCGTCCGTCCTTCTCAGCGGGACTTCGAATACTGCCTATCCAAACACCCAGCTCCAGTGGAGTGGTGGTGGCGGCACATGGTCTTTGATCAGCGGCTCGCTTCCGGTTGGATTGAGTCTGAGCCCTTCGGGCCTGATCACGGGGACGCCCACCGTTCCGGGCACATTCACGTTTACAGTTGGGGCGACTCTCGCCCCAGCGGGGGTCGGTTCCGACACGAAACAGTTGACGATCGTCGTGGCCAACCCGCTGACCTTCACCATGACGCCGCCTGGAACGCTTGCCGGTGTTCGGGGGGTCAACAGCATCGCTGCCGTCAATGTTTCAGGAGGCCGCGGGCCCTACACCGTCACCGCGAACGTTTCGGCCGGCCTGCCCGAAGGGTTCTACGAACGAAGTTCCGCGCCTCTTGGTGTCGGTGGTACCAGCGAAGTTCTCTACTCTGAGGTGATGGCAATCCTGGTGTCAGACGTCGACGGCCGGAATGCCAACACATCCTACATAGTTTCGATCGCCGATCCTGTAGTGATCACGACGGACACCTTGCCTCCCGGAACACGAACCGTACCGTATGTCAATACGACCCTTTCTATTGCCGGCGGCGTTTCTCCGTACACGACCCTAGTCACGGCCGGCACTCTGCCAACCGGACTGACGTTGAATTCGAGCGGTGTGTTCTCCGGAACGCCTACTGTGAACGGCACATTCAACTTTACGGTCACCGCCACGGATGGGCAGGGACGAACGGGATCGCGCGACTATGCGATTAGCGTCGCCGATGCGTTGACGAACACGAGCCCCACGACGCTTCCAGGCGGTTCGGTATTGGGTGCCTATAACCAGACCCTCACCGTTACTGGTGGATCGACCCCGCCGGTTTTCGAGATCGTTGGCGGCAACGTGCCACCCTTGACCGAACTGAACCTGGACACCGGAAACATCTCGAACCTCCCGCTGCTGACCGGCACCTTCTCGTTCACGGTTCGCGCAACCGACGGCGACGGCCGTTTTGTCGACAAACTGCACCAGATAACGATCAGCAGCATTTCGATCACGACGTTAACGCTGCCGAACGGAACCACGGGCACTACCTACAGCCAGTCGATTGGCACGTCCGGCGGCGTGGCGCCTCTGACGTTCTCCGTCTCGGCAGGCGCTTTGCCCGGAGGGCTCGTCTTGAATCCATCCACGGGCGCCATAACCGGAACGCCCACTGTGGCGGGCACATTCAACTTCACCGTTCAGGTTATAGATGGTGCCACGGCTTCCGCCGCCCAGGCCTACACAGTGATCGTCTCGAACCCGCTTCTGATCACGACAACGACGCTGCCCGCCGGCGCCATCAGCACCCCGTATTCGGCGACGGTTGTCACCTCTGGCGGCAGGGCGCCGCTTTCCTTCGCGCTCGGCGCTGGCACGCTGCCTACCGGTGTGACGTTAAACCAGGCCTCGGGAGCCATTTCGGGAACGCCCACCGTCAGCGGCGCGTTCTCGCCGCGCATCGACGTCACCGACGCCGACGGCCGCACCGCCAATCGAACCTTTGCGCTCAATATTTCGGGATCTTCCTTGACCGTAAATCCGGCAACGATCCCGAACGGCACAACCGGGACACCGTATTCGGTCACGTTCACAACTTCGGTGCCCTCCGGTGTCGTGTGGTCCGTGGCCAGCGGTACACTCCCCACCGGCCTGGCCCTCAATCCGTCGAGCGGCGCGCTTACCGGCACGCCGTCGGCGGCCGGCACCTTTAACTTTGTGATTGACGCGTCTGTCGCCGCCACATTGCAATCCGGCCAACGGAGCTACACCGTCATCGTTTCCGATCCGCTGACGATTAGCACCCTCACGCTTCCGAATGGAACCGTCAACAACCCCTACTCGGCAACCGTTCTGACGAGCGGCGGCCGGGGCCCCATGACTTTCTCACTCGGTGCGGGCACGCTGCCGGCGGGAGTCACACTGAACTCCGGCAGCGGCCTGATCTCCGGCACCCCCACGGCGTCCGGAACGTTCACACCGCGCATCGATGTAATCGATGCCGATGGCCGGACCGCGAACCGGACGTACAGCTTCGATATAGCCGTC
Organism: Acidobacteriota bacterium; assembly: GCA_016871155.1. GTDB lineage: Bacteria > Acidobacteriota > Terriglobia > Bryobacterales > Bryobacteraceae. The sequence continues at coordinate 4,689 of VFZO01000011.1, forward strand.
GCAACTCTCACGATCGGTCCGGCCACTCTGCCCACCGGAACCATTGGCTCCGCGTACTCGGCAACCTTCACGACCACGGCTTCCAGCACCGTGACGTGGTCGGTTGCCAGCGGCGCACTGCCAACCGGACTCACTCTGAATCCGGCCTCCGGAGTCCTCAGCGGCAGTCCCTCGGCTGCCGGAACGTTCAATTTCACGATCGCCGCCACCGCCTCGGCCACCGCCCAGTCCGGCCAGCGGACTTATACCGTTGACATCTTGAACGTCTTCTCCATTTCAACAGCCACGCTGCCGGACGGAATGGTGGGCGAAACCTACAATGTCACGCTTGCCGCGGCCGGCGCCGCTGGATCGGTGACGTGGGCGATCACCGCCGGCTCGCTGCCTCCTGGCCTGACGCTGAATCCGGCCACGGGCGTCATCGGCGTAACACCGGCCGATCATATGCTATCGGCCATCACAGTTTCGGCCACCGATCAGCAAGGCCGCGTGGCGGCGAGGTCGTTGTCGATTCGCATTCATCCAGCCCTCGTGATCGTCAACGGATTGCTCGGCGATGTGCCGCGCAATTCGTCGTTCTCACTCATTTTGACCGGCGCGGGCGGCGTCCCGCCTTATACCTGGTCGCTCGTTGGGACGGGTCTGCCCTCGGGCATTGGCTTGGCGCTCAACGGGCTCGTCAGCGGTTCCGCCTCGTCGGCCGAGGGAATCTACGCGCAGCAGTTCCGGCTGACCGACGCGCGCGGCGGCACCGTCGTCAAGACGCTGACTATGACGATTACGGCCCCGGCGGCGGGTGCGCTCGAGATCGTACCTACCAGTTTCCCCAAAGGGACGGTGGGCCAAGCCTATAGCGCGGGCGTATCGGCCAACGGCGGAACCCCCGGTTATTCGTTCAGCCTGGTCTCTGGTTCGTTACCGCCCGGGTTGTCGTTCACGGGAAGCTCGGTTTCCGGGACGCCCACCACGGCCGGCTCCTGGAGCTTCTCGATCAACGTCACCGACGCGGCCGGCCGCGTGGCGGGCAACCTCTACACGATCGTGGTCGATCCGGCGGTGCTGCCGTTGACGGTCACTCCGGAGACGATTGGAACACCGCAACTGGGCCAGGCCTTCTCTGCCTCCTTTGGCGCCTCGGGCGGCAAACCGCCCTACTCGTTCTCCATCGGCGGCAACCTGCCCCCGGGCCTCAGCGGAAACTCCAGCGGTCTGCTCTCGGGCACTCCGTCAGCGGCCGGCAACTTCTCGGCCACCGTCACCGTGACCGATTCCGCCGGCGCGACGGCGGCCAAGACATACGCTTTGAACGTCGCCGGTACGCTGCAGATCACCACCCAACCCCCCTTGGCGGAAGGTACAGTTGGCGTCGCCTATTCGGCGTCCTTCGCGGCGTCGGGCGGGCGCGCTCCCTATCGCTGGTCCCTGACCGGCAGTACGCCGGCCGGCACAAGCTTTGACGCGGCGGCTGCGACTCTGGCCGGCACGCCCACGGCCGCGGGGAACTCCTCCTTTACCGTGGAAGTGCGCGATGCCGCCGGGCAGGTGGCGACGGCCGGTTTCTCGGTCCGAATCTACGACCGGCTGGAGATCATCTCGGGGCCCGGCACGCTGCCGGTGCCGGTGGGCCAGGCGTTCAGCAGCGGCTTCGGCACGCGAGGCGGCAAGCCGCCCGTCGTCTTCGCCGTTCTGTCCGGCGCGCTGCCGGGCGGCGTGAGCCTTGATAGCGGCGGTACATTGAGCGGCACGCCAACTACGGCGGGTTCGTTCCCCTTTACCGTCGAAGCGACCGACGCCCTGAACAACAAGGCTCAGCGCGCGGCAACTATTACCATCGCCTCCAACCTTCTGGTCACGACAGCTTCGCTTCCCAACGGCACAGTGGGAGTGGCGTACTCGGCCGGCGTTGCCGCCAGCGGCGGAGTGCCGCCTCTTGGGACCTGGTCTGTCTCGGCCGGCGCGCTGCCGGCCGGACTCTCCATGGCAGGCGACGGCGCGATCACCGGCACGCCCACAGCGGCCGGCAACGCCAGCTTCACCGTTCGTATCACCGATTCGACCGGCACCGCGGCGACGCGTGCGCTCAGCATTGCGATCGGCCTGCCGCCCGTGCCTCCACCAAGTTTTGCAGGCCTGCCGAGCGTACTGCCGCCAGGGCAGCAGACGAACATCGTTCTAAGGCTGGCCGACCCCTTCCCGGTACCTGTCACCGGCACATTGACCCTCACATTTGTGCCGAACGCCGTGGCCAACGCCGACGATCCTTCGGTGCAGTTTTCGACCGGCGGACGAAGCGTGACCTTTACGTTCCCGGCCGGTCAGACCAATGCGACGTTCCCAGCCGATCCGCTCCGAATCTTGAGCGGCACCGTGGCCGGCGCCATCCGAATCAGTACGAGCACCCAACCGCCGTCGGCCAATCCGGTTCCGGATCAAATCATTACGATCAACCGGGGTGTTCCAGTGATCACCAGTAGCTCGGTGCAGCTGGGTGCGAATCAGTTCACGATCGTGCTCGACGGTTTCAGCAACACGCGGGAAGTCTCATCGGCGGTAATCCGGCTGAATCCAACGCCGGGCGCGCTGTTACAGACCAACGAAGTGCAAATCAATCTGGCGGCCGTCTTCACCCCGTTCTACCAGTCCTCCACGCTTGGCGGCCTGTTCCGTCTCTCGATTCCGCTCAATGTGCAGGGCACGCTCAACGACATCGAATCGGTGACGGTGACGATCTCCAATTCGGTGGGCGCTTCGCAGCCGGTAACAATCCGGCTGCGTTAGCGAACTACTCCAAATACATCGTGTGCGGAATGAAACGTCCGGATTCCGTGTTTTGTTCGCACTCGCCGGCAGCGACCGCGTAACCGGGCTTTATCCCGGCGATCAGCTTCGGCAGCGCCGTAAAGTCGTCCGGGCGATGATTGGCATCCAACAGCATGCGGGGTTTCGATGCCTGGATGATCTTTGCCGCGCCCTTGAGCGCTTCGGTTTCGGCCCCCTCAATGTCCATCTTGATAAAGTCGACCCGGGAAATACCGAGATGCGCCATCATGGCGTCGATGGGACGCACCGGTACGCGAATCTTCTTCGCGCCGCCTTCGTGATTGACCATGCTTCCCGTTCCGGAGTTCGCCACGCCGGCCGAGAACTCAATGGCGTCCTCCTTGCTCCAGGCGCCCTCTGGCACCAGTACGACGGTTCCGGCGGCGATCTCCTTTTCAAAGTTCCGGCGGAGGCATTCCACGTTGGCCGGGTCCGGCTCTAGCATAATGACTTTCGAAGCGCCGTTCATTAAGGCGAAATCGGTAAAGGTGCCGATATGGGCGCCGACGTCGACCACAACATCCCCTTTGCGGACGCGGGCGGCCGGTACCGATTCCACATTCCATTCGCGCTCCGACAGCAGGAGCCGAATCAACTCCTCGCCGTCCATATAGTGCCCTTTCGCTCTCACCCAGAACGGGCGTCCCGGGCTCGATACCTGCACCAGGCCCAACGCCTCGTCTTTGCCGATGACGCGCACGAACTTTTTCAACTCTTCCTTGCGTGTCTGGAAGCTCTCCATCTTCCACGGGAAGCGCAGGAGCGGCGCCCAGGCGCAAGCGTGATCCTGCCCAACCGCCTTCTGGCCAACGCCCAAGGCCCATTGGCCCATGCCGGGCGTAACCGCCAGGTACACACCAAGCCCGATCCCGCTCGCAATGACACTTTTCAGGACACTCATGCGAGGAATATCGGCGGATCACCTTAGGAAGTTTAGAGCGGCGCGCCCTGCGGTCTACTGCAGGAACCGGAGCAGCCGCCGTTCCAGCCGGGCCGCGTTCTTGACCTCACACTCCCATACCACCAGCACGCGCCAGCCCTGCCGCCTTAATTTCCCGATGTTTCGCCGGTCCCGCTCCCCGTTTGCCAGGAGCTTTGGTTCCCAGTAGGCCACCCGGGACGCCGGAATTCGTCCCTCCCGGCACCCCTCGTGCAGGTGCCAGAAGCAGCCGTGCACAAAAATGATCCGCTTGCGGGAAGGGAAGACAAGATCGGGCTTGCCCGGAAGGCCGCTCACATGGAGCCGGTAACGAAAACCCTGCGAGTGAACAAAGCGGCGGACAACCATTTCCGGGGCCGTGTTCCCTGACCGGATCCTCCGCATATTCTCGGAGCGTTCTTGCGCACTCAGCGAGTCCACGCCCCTATCTTACGTCCCAAACGCCCTTCCGCCGCAACGCCTCAACCTGCTCACCGGTCACGGGACGGAAGGAAATGAATTCCGTGGGCCCGCACGGCGGAAGTCCCATAGCGGCGATCAACGCCGTGTCGTACTTGCCGGAGAGCAGGGCAATGCCTTCTCGCTCCAGGGCATCTCGTGCGCCGCCGTTTTTCCGCAGTCGCTTCAACGAGTCGTTTTGACGGACGACGGCAATCACGGCCTCCCGGCTGACCGGCGTGCCAACCAACTCACGGAAGAGCGCGGCCATTCGCGCAGCACCAGTCTTCAGCAGCCGCAGTTCATTCAACGTCTCCGGCCGCAGACTGTTGAAGAAATTGGCAGGATAAGGCTCCCGCTCGAATATCCAGCGAACGGACTCCAGTCCAACCGCGGAGATACTCCGTTTCCCGTCCCGATTGCCTCCTGGATTCAGGATGTCTTCGGTAATTCGAACGAGTCCGAAGTCGAACAGCGCCCTGTCTTCGTCGATTCGAATCAAGACACAACAGTACCCCTGCGTCTCTGGCGGAATAGACCAGTTGGACCGGACCGTGTTCTTAATGTCCACTTCGCGCTCCCCAATGCGCAGGTCCAGCTTTTCGCCCTTTGAGAGTCCGAGGAAATGCCGCAGGGCAATCTCCACGCGGGTTCCAAGGTAGGTTTTCTCGGTCTTTTCCAGTTCCCGGAGGAAGTAGCGCCCCGTATGATGGGAGTCGATCACCCGGTCGATTTCGGCGCGCAGAAGCGGAGGGAACTTCGCTCGGAAGTTCGCGATGCCCTTGGCTTGCCGGAGAATCTCCAGTTCGATCTCCGCGACGATTCCGTCCATGGGCAGGTGCTCCAGGCTAACCGGCCACTCTCACCAGGCGCGATACCGACAGACACTCCCGAAGCTTACCGGCGATCGCCCTCGCAAACGGCGGCGGAAACGCATTCCCCACCTGACGGTAAGCGGCGGTTTTGCCGCCGGCGAACTCCCAATCGTCGGGGAACCCTTGAATGCGGGCGACCATGCGAACAGTCAGCCGGGGCAGCCCCGTGTGGTCGACGGCCGGTGCTTCGTTCGCAATGCTCCGTCCGTCCACGCCCAGTTGCTCCCATGCTCGGCGCGCGCGCGTCGGCCCAAGGTCCGGACCTCCGTGTTTGTGGGAACCGCCGACGACTGTGGGCGCGATTTCGTTCGCGGCTTTCTTCCAGGCCTTCGCGCCCCTCCAGCCGTTTGCGGAGATCAGATCGAACAACGTCTCCCCGACCGTTGGAGGAGGTGTCTGCCCGGGCTCCGGCCACTGAAACCGCTCCGTGTATTCCTTTCGAACCGCTACGAACACCACTCGGGGCCGAAGTTGGGGAACGCCGAAATCGGATGCGTTCATCAGTCTCCACGCGGGCCGGTACCCCAATTTCTCCAGCTCGGACCCAACGAATAGGCGGTAGTCTTCAAAAACGGCGTCAAGGATTCCACGCACGTTTTCGATCATCACGGCCCGCGGCCCGATCTCATCCACCAGGCGGATCATCTCGGGAAACAGATTCCGCTCGTCCTGGTCGCCAAGCTGCTTTCCGGCAACCGAAAACGGCGGACAGGGCAGGCCGCCCGAGAGTATGTCGGCGCCTTTGTAAGGGCGCCCGTCGAAAGCCCGCAAGTCGCCGTGGATCACGTTCCAACCCGGGCGGTTCAACCGCAAGGTCTGCACGGCGTGCTTGTCGATTTCCACCAACACCTGATGATGGATGCCGGACTGCTCGTATCCAAGCGCCTGTCCGCCGCCTCCGGCGCACAGTTCAACGGTTGTCAGTCCAGACGATTTGATCACTCCAGCCCATTCTATCGAAACGCCTCTGGTTTCCAGTACGATAGATACTTGTCGCGTATTACGACCGCCACGGGTTCCACGCCCACAAGCTGGCCTCAAGTCTATCTCGGAGTCGCCATCACGACGATGGCCACGCTGCTGTTGGAACTGGCCATGACCCGGATTTTTTCCGTCGTCTTCTACTACCACTTCGCCTTTCTCGCTATCTCCATCGCGCTGTTCGGACTCGGCGCGGGCGGTGTGTTTAGCTACGTCATCGCCGCCCAGCCCGGGACCCTGTTTCAAAAACTCGGCCGGCTCTCGCTGATCAACGCCGTCGTCCCGGTCTTGAGCCTCTACTTCATCCTCACCCGCGGAACCGAGTTAACCAACACCACGCTGGTGGCCGTGTATTTCTTCAGCGCCCTGCCGTTTTTCGTCGCCGGCGCCATCGTGTCCCTCGCCATCTCCGAGACGATTGAGCGCGTCGATCGTGTGTACTTTTTCGATCTTCTCGGCGCAGCCGGCGGCTGCCTCTTGCTAATTCCGCTTTTGAACAACGCAGGCGGGCCGAACACGGTTATCTCGGTCGCCGTGCTGTTCGCCGCCGCGGCCAGCGTCTGGTACAACCTGGACGGCCATCGTGCCGCGCGCGCCGCCTCCGTGGCGATCGCGCTTGGTTTGGTCGCACTGGTCGTGTTCAACACCAAGCACCGCTGGATCGACGTTCGCTACGCCAAAGGCCAGGAACTCGACAACGAACAGTTCGTTCGCTGGAACAGCTTCTCGCGCATCGCCGTCGTGAAGGAAAAGTCCAGCGGCCAGTTGCAGATCGTCATCGATGCCGACGCGTCCACCGGGATCTTCGACTTCGATCTCGACAAGCTGAACGAGAACCAGCGAGAGAATCTCACGCTGCAAGGCCCATCGTTTCCCTATGTCATGCGGCCCGGCGCGAAGACACTGATTATTGGGCCCGGCGGCGGCTGGGACGTGGCCCGCGCATGGACCAATGGCAGCCGGGACATCACCGGCGTGGAGATCAACAACATCATCGCCAACACGGTCATGCAGCAACAGTTCTCCTGGGTCAGCAAGGACCTCTATCGCAAGCCGGGCATTCAGATTCGAGTCGAGGATGGCCGCGCCTTCGTCCGCCGCTCCACGGAAAAATACAGTGTGTTGCAGGCGACGCTCGTCGATACCTGGGCCTCCACCGCCGCCGGCGCGTTCGCGCTGAGCGAAAACAATCTCTACACCACCGACGCTTTTTACGACTATCTGAGCCATTTGAACGACGACGGCGTTCTGGCCATTACCCGCTGGGGTTTCGAACCGCCCAGGGAATCCGTCCGCCTGCTGACTCTGGCCCGCGAGGCACTCGCACAACTCGGTGAGACGCAGCCGTGGAATCACGTGATGGTCGTGCGCGAATCCAGCGATCTGATCGACGGATGGGGAGCCAGGGACACGGTGCTGGTCAGCCGCAAACCGTTTAACGACTCCGACATCGCGCGCGCCGAAAAGTTTATCGCCGACGCCCGGCTGGTCCGCGTCTACCTGCCAACCGACGGCGCGCGCAACGCCTTCGGCCAGGTGCTTCGCGTCAAGGATATCGGCGCCTGGCTCGAAGCCTATCCGTTCGACGTCTCGGCCGTTGACGACAACCGGCCGTTTTTCTTCTACACCGTCCAGCCGCGCGATCTATGGGCCTTCCTCACGGCCTGGAACAAAGACTCCGCCGACTACAAAATCAACCGGGCCGTGCCCATGCTCTTCTCCCTCGTCGGCATCAGTCTGTTGGCCACGTTGATCATTCTGGCCATGCCGCCGCTGGTGCTCGGCACCCGCCTGCCGCGGGAAAAAGGCGTGCTGCAATTCCTGATGTATTTCCTGTGCATCGGCATCGGTTACATCCTCATCCAGGTGGCGCTGATTCAAAAGTTTGTCCTGTTCCTAGGCCACCCTACCTACGCGCTGACGATTATCGTGTTCGCCATGCTGATCTCCAGCGGCGCCGGTTCCGGCGTCAGCGGCCGCTACATCGGCGCGGACGATTCCAAACTCGTGAAGGCGCTCGGCCTGGTCGCCGGTCTGGTCGTCGTGCTGGCCGGAGCCGCTTCCTACGTTACCGGCGCCCTGGTCGGCCTGCCGCTCCCGGTCAAGATGCTCATCACGGTGTTGATGATCGCCCCGGCCGGCTTTATGATGGGCATGCCGTTTCCGCAAGGGCTGGCGCGGCTTGAACTGTTCCACAAGCCCTCCGTCCGCTGGGCCTGGTCTCTGAACGCCGCGTCGAGCGTGCTGGGTTCGGCCGGCGCCATCTTCCTCGCAATCTACATCGGTCTGCGCGAAACACTGCTCGTGGGCGGACTTCTCTACGCCGGCGCTTCGCTGGTCGTCAAATCTACTACAAGGATACGTTCCCAACATGTCGCTTGAAAACCTGTTTTCGTTGAAGGGCAAAACCGCCCTTGTTGTCGGCGCCTCGCGCGGCATCGGCCTGGCCATCGCGAAGGAGATCGCCGCCGCCGGCGCGCATACCGTTCTGGCCGCCCGGTCCGGCGATAAGCTGGCTGCGGAGGCCGGGGAGTTAAAGGCCGCTGGCTACAGCGCGGATTCGCGCTCGGTGGACATAGCCGATTCCGATTCCATTGCCGCCTTTGCGGCCGAGTTCCGGTCCTCCGCCGATATTCTTGTCAATGTCGCCGGTACAAATTTGCGCCGCCGCATGCAGGATTATACGAAGGAAGAGTACAACAGGATTCTCGACACCAACCTGCATGGCATCTTCGAGATCTGCCAGCACATCGGCGGCGGAATGGTGGAACGCGGCAAGGGCGGAAAGATCATCCACATCGGCAGTCTGATGTCTCTTCTCGGGTTGCCCTACCTCAGTGTCTACGCCATCAGCAAGGCCGGCATCGCCGGGCTCACCCGCGTGCAGGCCGCCGAGTGGGGCCCGCACGGGATTCAGGTCAACTGCATCGCTCCCGGCTTTATCCTCACCGACCTGAATAAAGACATGTGGCAGGCCGAGCACATGCACACCTGGTTGAAGGGCAACCAGGCCAACCCGCGCATGGGCACGCCGGCGGATCTGGCCGGGACCGCGGTGTTCCTCGCCAGCAGCGCGGCGGACTACATAACGGGCCAGGTGATCGCCGTCGATGGCGGCTACACCACAACCGCCAATTGGCCCTTCCAGCCCGCCTATTAGAGTGAGTTTTGAGAAATGTTGAATAAGTACAGTTCGCGCATCACACAACCCAAATCGCAGGGCGCCTCGCAGGCCATGCTCTTCGCTACCGGCATGACCGAAGCCGATATGAACAAGCCGCAGGTGGGCATCGCCAGCATCTGGTTCGAGGGCAACCCCTGCAACATGCACCTGCTGGATCTGGCCGGCAAAGTGACCGAAGGCGTCAAAGCCGCTGATATGGTCAGCATGCGTTTCAATACCATCGGCGTAAGCGACGGCATTTCGATGGGCACCGACGGCATGAGCTTTTCGTTGCAATCGCGCGATCTGATCGCCGACTCCATCGAAACCATCATGGGCGGACAGTGGTACGACGGCTTGGTTACCATTCCCGGCTGCGACAAGAACATGCCTGGTTGCGTCATGGCGCTCGGGCGGCTGAACCGCCCGGGCCTGATGGTCTACGGCGGAACCATACGCGCCGGTTGCGGCACGAACGGCGAAAAGCTCGACGTCATCAGCGCGTTCCAAAGCTACGGGTCGCTGATCGCGGGCGCCATTAACGTGGAGCAGCGCGACGAGCTCGTTAAGCGCGCCTGCCCCGGCGCCGGCGCCTGCGGCGGCATGTACACAGCGAACACCATGGCTTCCGCGATTGAGGTGTTGGGAATGAGCCTGCCCTACAGCTCATCCACGCCCGCCGACGATCCGCTGAAACTCGAGGAGTGCGTCGAGGCCGGCAAGGCCATGCGCCGTCTGCTGGAACTAGACCTGAAGCCGCGCGATATCATGACGCGGCAGGCCTTCGAAAACGCGATGGTCCTGACCGTCATTCTCGGCGGCTCTACCAACGCCGTGTTGCATCTGATCGCCATGGCGCGCTCGGTCGATATCAATCTCACCATCGACGATTGGCAGGCCGTCTCCAATCGAACGCCGATGCTGGCCGACTTCAAGCCCAGCGGCAAGTATGTAATGGAGGACCTGCAAAAAGTCGGCGGCACACCGGCCGTCATCAAGTTCCTGATCCAGGAAGGCCGCCTGGACGGGAGCTGTATGACCGTCACCGGCAAAACCCTTTGGGAAAACGTGAAGGACCTGCCCGGTCTGGCCGAGGGCCAGCCAATCGTACAGCCTTTCTCGAAACCCATCAAAGCCACGGGACACCTGCAAATCCTTAAAGGCAACCTGGCGCCGGAGGGCGCCGTGGCCAAGATCACCGGCAAGGAAGGCCTTCGGTTCTCCGGCCCGGCCCGCGTCTTCGATTCCGAAGAAGACATGCTGCGTGGCCTGGAAAACAAGGAGATCCAGAAAGGCGACATCGTCGTGATCCGGTATGAGGGTCCCAAGGGCGGCCCCGGAATGCCGGAGATGCTCACCCCGACTTCGGCCATCATGGGCGCCGGCCTCGGCAAGGATGTCGCGCTCATGACCGACGGACGTTTTTCAGGCGGCTCGCACGGTTTCATCGTCGGCCACATTACCCCGGAGGCGCAGGACGGCGGCCCCATCGCGCTGGTGCGCTCCGGCGAGATCATCACCATCGACGCCGAAAAGAACGAGCTCAGCGTGGCTGTCTCCGATGAAGAGCTGGCCCGCAGGCGCGCCGCGTGGAAGATGCCGCCGTACAAAGCGGCGCGCGGCACGCTGGCAAAATACATTCGCCTGGTGAAGAACGCCAGCCACGGCTGCGTCACCGACGAAGCATAATTGGGATATGTGGACCAGGCGCCAGTGGCTCTACCTTCCGGCCCTGGTCCATGCCCAGGATACGTCCGAATTCATCTGCCCGATGGATCCGGGCGTCAAATCGAAAACGCCCGGTCGCTGCCCGCGTTGCGGAATGCTGCTGGAGTTGGGGCTCCCGGAGTCGCTGGAGTATCGTCTCGCCGTCGAAGTCCTGCCCAAGGCCCCCCTCACCACCGGAACGGCCCGTTTGCGGTTTCAAGTGCTGCACCCGAAAACCGGGCGGCGCGTGGAGAAGTTTCGCGAGATCCACGAAAAGCTGTTTCACCTGTTCCTCATCAGCGAGGACCTCACGCACTTCGCGCATGAGCACCCGGAACCCCTGCCCGGCGGGTTGTTCGACTTCATGGCGCGGCTGCCCGTGCCGGGCTTCTACCGCCTGCTTGCCGATTTCTATCCCGATGGCGGCACACCGCAACTGCTGCCAGCCACGTTGCATGTGCGAGGGCCGCGCCAAGCCTTCGAACCCGCGGCGCCGTCGAACCTGCGGGTGAAGCTCCGCACAGAGCCGGCCCAGCCCATCGCCGGTTTGAAGACCATGCTTTTCTTCGAGCTCGACCCGTTCGAGGGCGTCACGCCGTGGCTCGGCGCCTGGGGCCACCTGCTGGTGGCGAGCGCCGATCTGGTCGATCTCGTCCATCACCATCCGGTGTGGGAGCCATATCAGGGTGCGGTGCAGTTCAACATGCTTTTCCCCAAGCCCGGCCGCTACCAACTCTGGGCGCAATTCCAGCGCGAAGGCGTCGTGAACACCGCGCCGTTCTCGATCGACGTTAAGGGGCTGGGTTAAGAGGGTGCGGTTGGGCAGCCTTGGCCGTTTGCTAATTGTTTGGCGTAGAAGCGCTTTCGACGGTCCACACGTCAAAACCCGCATAGTCGCTTGTGCCAACGCACAGGTTCGCGCCCGGGCCTCGTGCCCGTCGATTGCGCACAAAACCAATTCCGCAACGAGGATGCCGCTGGCCGCTGCAGGGGCCTTCGGCCTACGTGCGCCAAATAGCGTGCAAACTCCCGCGCCGGGCAATTTGCATTCCTACTCGCTTCGTTCCAGACCCATTCCGCGAAGAAGCGCCCGAAATCTCGGCTCCGCGCGAAGCGGTTTAAATGCCGGGTCGGCCGCAGCGTACACCATATTGAAATGCCGGTATCGCAGCGCGACTTCCAGTTCCTCCAGCGCGCCCTGTTTATCCCCCCTGAACATTTGCCAGCGGGCGCGCCGGTAGGCGTGGTGGCGGCGCAGGTTCTCGCCCGAAGTCTGTTCCATCAGCATGCCGAGTGCCGCCTTCATTCCGCCGGCACGGTGAGCAGCCTCCAATTCCAGAGGATTGCGGACGGACAGAAACGCGCACCAATCGCGCAACGCATCTAGTTCGCGGCCCAACTGAAGCGCCGCGGCGGCCCGGGTATCGAGTGCCATCCCAAATTTTGGTTGAATCGCGAACGACCGGCTGGCGGTCGCTGCCGCGTCTTCGTAGCGCTCCTGCAGCAAAAGGATATTCGAACGGATGTAGTGTCCGTTCGCGAAGAAGGGTTGAATCCGGACCGCTTCTCCCGCGTGCACCAACGCTTGGTCCAACCGCTGTTGCGAGGCCTCGAACATGGCCATGTATCCGTGCAGTCCGGCATTGGATCCGGCAAGGCGCATCGCCTCTTCCAGGTGGCGCTTGGCGCGGTCCCATTCCCAGCCTCGGGTGAACAGGATGAAGCCCAAGGTGGCCTGACAGGATGCGCACCGCGGATCCAGGTCCACCGCGCGTTCGGCGGCCTCCCGCATGGGGGCCCAGTCCATCTCGCCGGTCGGATAGACATCGGCAAGTGTCCGGGCCATCGCCGCATAGTACGCCGCGTGATCCGGCCTTTGTACGATGGCGCTTCGCAGGGCGGCGATGGCCGCCGATATCGAGGCTTGGTCGCCCAGGCGGCGCAGCCGTTCGGCTTCCTGATAAAGTCGCTCAGCTTCGGCGTGCTGGCGGCTGGTCGACCATTGCCAGGCGCCCCCGGCAACCGCGCCAATCACTAGCAACCCCGCCAAAACCCAGCGCAGCGGGTGCCGCGATGGTCTTGGTTTCGGCGCCGCCGTCACCAGTTCCGGCCCTGGGGCCGCGCCGGGAAGCGCGGGGAGCGCCAGCACGGCGGGGACGGCGAGACGGTAGCCGATACGCGGCACCGTTTCGATGTAGTCGACGGGCGGATCCCCTTCCGACAAAGTGCGCCGGAGTTGCGACATGACCTTGGTCAAACTGCTCTCTTCAACCTGGGTATCCGGCCAGAGCACCGAGAAAAGCGTCTGCCGGTCGACCACTTCCCCCTTGGCCTGGAGCAGCAATTTCAGCGCATCGATGCACCGCCAAGGCAGGTCCACCGCGGAGCCATTGAGCAAGAGTCGCCGGTTCACCCGGTCGAATTCGTAACGGCCGAATCGGTAGCGAGTCTCCTGAACTGAGGGTGTCACGGCAGGGATCGCTCCTTGGAGCACCTCGATTATATACCCGTAACTGACGCCAAATTCCGTGTAATTCAGCCTTTTTCAGCGCGCCGGACTGGAAAGCCCGTCCATTGGCTGGTATTCCGGGAGAGCGCCGTAAGATACGGCCACTGGAGGATACCTATGATTCTGCAAAAAGCATTAACGGCCGTCGCGCTTCTGGGCACAGCCCAGATCGCGGCGGCGGCGATTATTATCACCGGATTCGCACCCGCCCAATGGGGCGCCTCGGATGCCACCCTCGGAATAGCGGGTCTGACGATCGAGGATTTCGAGGACGTCAATCTGGCCCCAGGTCTGAGTATTGGCGTAGCCACCGTCACGTCAGGGTCTTACGGACCCGGCGGCACACTCCCGAATACGTTTGCCCCGGTAACCCAGGACGGCTTCGGCAATGCCTTCGATCTCGGAGTCTGGGACGGCACACGCGTCCTGGTGAATACCGGCAACAATCAGTCGCAACCGTATGGATCAGCCGGAAATTTTGGCGCCATCACGCTCCAGTTCACCCAGGGGGCTTCGATGGTAGGGTTCAGCCTGCAACAGACCGAAGGCGCCATCGTGCTGTTTCTGGACGGCAGTACGGTCCCGGTTACCACGAACCTGCAGGCGGCGGCTGGCCTCGCTCTGGGTGGCGGCCGGAACGGCTATATCCTGATTACAGCCACCGGCAACGACTCAATCGGTTCAATCACGCTCAACAATTCTCCGGGTGACGGGTTCGTAATTGATCACCTGGCCTTTGCGACGGCTCCCGTGGCCGGCGTGCCGGAGCCTTCGACTTTCGGCTTGGTTGCCGGGGCGCTGATTTCGGCCGCGTGCCTGCGCCTCCGAAAGGCAACGGCATCAGGGCGTCGATAGTCGAAACGGACCGATCGCTGCCGCGGTAGCTGCTAGAATGCGGCTAATGCGCTTCGCCCTCGTCCTGTCTCTGCTCGGTCTCCACGCCGAACCGTTGGTCTTGAACGTGTGGCCCGCCAGCCCGGCTACCAACTCCGAAGTAACCGGGAAGGGCGCCGACGGCGAGTTCCGCACCCGCGCCGTCAACACGCCCACAATGACGGTCCACCTGCCCGATCCGGCCAGGGCCAACGGTACGGCGGTCATCATCTGCCCGGGTGGAGGCTATATGCATCTGGCTATCGACAAAGAGGGCCATGATGTCGCGAAGTTCTTAAATACGCACGGCGTGGCCGGCATTGTTTTGAAGTACAGGACTATGCCTCCCAACATTACCGATGAGGAGCGCAAGCGGCTCCGCGCGGCCATGAACGCCCCCCTGGCCAACGCCACCGGATTCGCTAAGGATGTGGCGGACGACCTTCGCGAGGCGATCCGGCTCACTCAGGCGAACGCCTCGAAGTGGAACGTAGATCCGAACCGCATCGGAGTCATGGGCTTCTCAGCCGGCGCGCACCTGATCCTGACCATCGCGCTGAATCCGAAGGAGGGATTGCGGCCCGCCTTCTTTGTTCCGGTCTATGGACTCGTTCCCGAAGGCTCCAAGTTCCCCGCCGGAACCGGCCCTGTGTTTCTGGTTCATGCTCACGACGATCCAACCGTTCCCGTCAAAGCAGCGATTGGAATGCAAGCCGCGCTCGCCGCCGCGAACATTCCCTTCGAGGCGCACATCTTTCGCGATGGCGGCCACGGCTTTGGAATTCGGAAGAAGGGTATCCCCGTCGACCAGTGGCCGGAGCGGCTGCGGGATTGGCTGGGCGTCAACGGCTGGCTGGCGGGAAAGTAACGGATGCGCCTGACTCTTGGGTTCGCATTCGCCTTGTGCGCCTTTGCGCAGGATACGGCCGCCTCGCTCTTGGAGCGGGCCCGGCAGCAGAAGCTGGAGAACGATTCCTTCGGCGAGCGGCGCACGCTCGTGAAAGTGCTGCAACTCGACCCGAAGCATTTCGACGCCCTTCTGCAACTGGGTAAAAACGTCCTGGACGCGGGTGACCCAGTCTCGGCCGAGCCGTTCTTGCTGCGTGCTTTGAACGAGAACGGCGAATCCGCCGAGACGCTGTTTCAGCTCGGGCGAATGAACGAGATGCGGCGGGAATCCGCAGAGGCCGAACGCCGTTACCTCGCCGCGATCGCCGCCGGTCCGAAGCATGTGGAGGCGCACGTAGCGCTGGGCAAGCTCTATGGCGCCTTGCAGCGAAATGAGGAAGCCGCGAAGATCCTGGACAGGGCCTTGGCCCTTGCACCAGCCGATGCCTCCGCTCTCTCGGCGGCGGGAATTGCCGCCGACCGGCTTGGCGACCCCCGGCGCGCGCTGGCGCTCTTCCGCAGAGCTGTCGAGGCAAAGCCGGAAGACGCTGCGATTCGCGCCACCAGCGGCTACGGGTGCCTGGGCGTCTACGATCTCGAGTGCGGCTTGAAAGCTTTGAATGAGGCGAGTCAAATGGCTCCGGAAGACGCGACGTATCATTTTCACCGTGCCCGGATTCTTTACCTGCTTGGGCGCCCCGCGGAGGCCGAGCCCGCCGCCGCGGAAGCGCTCAAACGCAATCCACGGTACGCATTCGCACTGTTTCTTGGCGCGTTGATCGCGCGCGAGTTGAACAAGCCGGCCGGGCAGCGCGAGTTGCTGGAACGTTATATGGACATCTCCGCCACGGAGGCCGCTGGGTTCCTGCTGCTGGCCGAGGCTTACGAAGCCGAGGGCAACCTTCTGAAAGCGGCCGACAACTGGGGCTTGGCCGCGTCGGCCAAGACCGAGTATGGTTTCACCTACGGCAACCTGGCGAAGTATCACGCGGCGAGCAATCCCTCGATGGCGAAGTACTACGCCGATCGCTACGCCCTGTACCGAAAGGCCGCGCAGGCCCCGGAAGAAAGTGACATGACCTTCTACATGGGCAAAGTAGCGGCGCTGATGGGGGATTGGCCCACCGCGGTCCGCCGCCTCCGCGCGGCCGCCAAGGCGTGCGGCAAATGCCGCTCGGCGGCCTACATCCCGAAAGAACTCGGAATGGCGCTGGCCAACACCGGCAAGCGAACCGAAGCGTTGGCGGTGCTGAGAACCGCGCCCCCGGACGCCGAAGTGCGCAAGGCCATAAGTGTGCTGGAATAGCGGGCATGCGCCGGCGTGAACTGTTACAAGCGGTGCCCGCTTTTGCGCTCTCGAAGGAGAATCGGAAAGCCGGCTCCACGAATTGGCAATTGAACAGGGTCTGGCCCAATCAGGGTAAGGGCTTTCGTTCCGCCTGGGTGGAGGGCTACGTGTCGCACCAGAGCGTCGAAGCCGGCGGCACGCTTTCGTTTTTCGTCTCCACCAATCCGGCGCGGAAAGTGACGATCGAGATCTTCCGCATGGGCTACTACGGGGGTGCCGGTGCGCGGCTCTATGCCACGCTCGGGCCGCTGGCCGCGCCAACCCAGCCGGATCCGCCCGTCGGCCCGGGCCGTTTGCGCGAATGCGCCTGGACGCCGGTTACGGAGCTCAAGATCCCGGATGACTGGCCTTCCGGAGTCTACCTGGGCAAAATGACTCGCGTTCCGGAGGCGCGCCACGAACACGCCTGGCAGAGCTACGTCGTCTTCGTCGTGCGTGATCGCCGCAAGGCCGACGTGTTGTTTCAGTGCAGCGACAACACGTGGGCGGCCTATAACCGCTGGCCGGACGACTACTCGATGTACACCGACCCGCGCCACTCCTGGGCCCCAAGCGTCGCCGCGTCTTTTGACCGTCCCTATGCCAAGTACGCCCAAATCTACGAGCATCCGCTCTCGATCGGCTCCGGTGAGTTCCTCCTCTGGGAGTTCCCGCTGGCCTATTGGCTGGAGGCCAACGGCTACGACGTCACCTACACGTCGAACTCGGACATGCTGGACCCCGCGCAGTTCACCCGGGCGAAAGTGTTCCTAAGCGTCGGGCACGACGAATACTGGGACCTTCGCCAATACCAGGCGGCCATGGAATCCATCCGCCAGGGCGTGACGCATCTTTATTTGAGCGGCAACGCGGTCATGGGCGTAACGCCGTTCCGGCCCTCGGCCAGCGGACGTCCGAACCGGATCATCAGCCGGGAGGGCGTCTACGGCGGTGTCTATGGCGGCCTCGACGAATTCTTCAAGTACCCGTTTCCAACGGAGGGTCCCAAGGCGAACCTGCTCATGGGTGCGCACTCGGTCTACCCGTTCAACGGCGGAGGCGATTGGATTGTCGTGAAACCGGAGCATTGGGCGTTTCAGGGCACCGGCATGAAGAAAGGCGACTCAATTGAAGGACTAGTCGGCTGGGAATTTCACGGCGACCCCGCACCCATCCCCGGCCTGGAGATCCTCGCCGAAGGCGACGCGCTCTCCGGCGGCCGGAAGCCGTCGCACTGGACGGCCACCATCTATCCCGGACCGAAGAAGAACTTCGTCTTCAATGCGGCCACCATCTGGTGGGCGCAAGGGCTCTCGTCGCCGCCCGGCCACATGCTCCCGTGGTCTCACTGGGTGCGCCCTTCGGGTCCCGACCCGCGGGTGCAGAAGATAACGCGGAATCTTCTGGCGAAGGCACTCGGATAAGCGGGGTACTCTGGTCCAATGAAGCTCCTTGCGGTGATGATGCTGTACCTCCCGATGCACGCTCAAATGGTCAGCCAGCGGGTGGCGGCGGATTTTGCCCTTGCGGCGAAAACTTCGAAATCGCATTGGAAGCGGGCCACGCCGGTGAGAATCGCCACAGATCGCTTCGGAAAGCCGCTCACCTCCGGTCAAACCGAGGTGCGCAGCGTCTGGACCTCCACCCACCTCTACTTTCTGTTTCGCGCTCCCTTTGAGCGGCAGCACCTGCGCCCCGCCGCATCCCGAAAGGAGGAAACCTGGGGTCTGTGGGACTACGATGTCGTCGAGGTGTTCATCGGCCACGACCTCGACAACATCCAACGCTACAAGGAGTTTGAGGTCTCGCCTCAAAACGAGTGGGTGGACCTCGATGTCGACCGCGCCCGCAAGGGCAAGGAAGTGGATTGGCTGTGGAATTCGAACTTCAAGTTTCTTTCTCGGGTTGACACGCGGCGAAAAGTCTGGCTCTGCGAAATGGCTATTCCCTGGACTGCCATCGAAGCGCGGCCGGTGCGCGCCGGCAATGAACTGCGTTTGAACCTCTACCGCATCGAGGGCCCGCCGCCGGACCGCAAATACATGACCTGGCGGCCCGTCAACTCGCCCTCCTTCCACACGCCGGAAGCCTTCGGACGGATTCGCTTAGCTGAATAGCCGGCCTTCCTTCATCACCCCGCCCTGCAGCACGCCCAGAATGTTGCGGCGGTCTTCGAGAAGCGAAATGTCCTGCACCGCGTCGCCGTCGACGATCAATACATCGGCCAGCTTGCCTGCGGTGAGCGTTCCGATTTCGTGTCCGCGGCCCATGATCTCCGCCCCGTTCTTGGTCGCGCACCGGATGACGTCCAGCGGCGAAAAGCCCACATAGTTGACGAAGAAGGTGAGCTCCTTGGCATAGGTGCCGTGCGGCGTCCACGCGAAACCATAATCGCCCCCCATACCCAGCCGCCCGCCCGCTTTCAGAATCCGCCGCGCGCTCTCCGCACCGGCCTCCAGCGTCTCCTGGTGGCCGTCGATCACGCGCTGCGACATGCCCCACTGCTTTCCGTATTCGACACTGGCCCACTCAAATTGCAGGGCGGGGACCACCGGCACATCGCGCTGCAGCAGCAGGTCCAGGGCCTCGTCGTCCAGAAACGTCGCATGTTCAATTGCGTCGTAACCCGCGCGCAGCGCGTTCTTGATGCCCTCGGTGGCCCGGCAGTGGCCGGTGACCTTCATGTTATGGTTGTGCGCGGTCGCAACCACCGCGTGCATCTCCTCAAACGTCATGCAGAGCGTGTGGTGGTCGTTGGTGTCGGGCGCCGCGGCGTCGCCGGTCGGATACGTCTTCACCCATTCCACGCCGTCCTTAACCAGTTTCCGGACGGCGGCCCGCGCTTCGTTGGGACCGTTGACGAGCAGGATGAGACCTTCCATGCCGATGCGGCGGAAGTCGGGATTCCAGTCCATCAGGCCGCCCACGCCGCAGATCTCGCGTCCGCTCGCTGCCAGGCGCGGTCCCCCGGTTACGCCCTCCTGAATCGCCCGCTTCAGCCACACGTCGATGTTGAACAGGCTGCCTCCGCTGCGCGCGGCCGTATAGCCGCACTGCAGCGCCAGCCGGGCGTTGGCCGCCGCCAGCAGCGTCACGTACTCGACGGGGTACTTGATATCCAGGTCTTCCAGATTCGCGACATTGAAGTAGGTGGGGTGATAGTGCGCTTCCACCAGACCGGGAAGGATCGTGCCGCCGCCTGCGTCGATCGTCCGCGCCTCCCCGGCGGGCGGCGCGGCCCCGGCCGGGCCCGCGTAGGTGATACGGTCGCCGTCGATCACAACCGCGGCGTCCGGAACACCCGGCGTTCCGTTGCCGTCGATCAAAGTTCCATTGCGGATGACAATGCTGGGCATCCGGCTATTGTATTGTCGTTGGAGGCACTATGAAGCGAAGCACGTTTTTACTGGGCGCCGGCGCGGCGGTTTGGGCGAAACCCCCGGCTCTGTTCCGGATGGAAAACCTGGTGGCTTGGTGCATCGTTCCGTTCGACGCCAGGCAGCGCGGTCCGGAAGCGCGGGCGGCCATGCTGGCGCGGCTTGGGTTCAAGAAGTTCGTCTACGATTGGCGCGACAAAGACATCCCGTTCTTTGACGCGGAGATCGACGCGCTTCAAAAACACGGCATCCACTTGCAAGGCTTCTGGACGCCGTTTCCGGCCAGCGCCGGGAGGCCGGGCCAACTGCCCAAAATCTTCGACCTGCTGAAGCGCCGCCGTTTGAAGACAGAACTCTGGCTATCGCCGGGTTTCGCCAAGGGTTTCGAATTGGAGCCCGAGGCCGAAAAAATTCGGACCGCGGCCGATGCCGTGCTCCGCGTCGCCCGTCAAGCGGCGGAATTGGATTGCAACGTGGGTCTCTACAACCACGGCGGCTGGTTCGGCGAACCGGAAAATCAGCTGGAGGTTCTGGAACAGATTCGTATGAAGAACGCGGGCATCGTCTACAACTTCCATCACGGGCACGACCATGTGCCGCGCTTTCCGTCCATGTTCGAACGCATGAAGTCCCGCCTGCTGGCTGTCAACCTCAATGGCATGAGGCAGGGCACGAAGATTCTACCGCTCGGCGAGGGCAACCTGGAGCTCGAGATGCTGCGAACGCTGATCAAAAGCGGGTATAAAGGACCCATCGGAATCCTCGGCCATCGAAACGAGATCGATGCCGAGGAAGCGCTCAGGCTGAATCTCGAAGGCTTGCGGACGCTATCCGCGCGCCTGGGCTAAGCGCCGGGCGTCCACGAACTTCACCGCGCCCAAAAGAAGAAGGAACACGCCGGCGAGTACGCCGCCAATGTGCCAGGCATGGGCCTTGAGGTAACCGGCCGCGTTTTCACCCAGATGCGCCCCAAGGTAGGCCAGTGCGGCGTAGCGCGGCAGCCGGGCGGCCAGCACCGTGGCGAAAAACGCCAGGGGCCGGACTCCCAGCGCACCGGCGCAGATCACGAACAGCTTCATCGGCATCGGAATCGGCGAAAGCGCGCTGATGAAGACCGACAGCAGGCCATAGTGTTGGAACCAATCGCGCGCTCGCTGCCCCCGCACGGTGACGGTATGCCGCGCCAGATACGCTTCGCCGCCTTTTCGGGAGAGCCAGTAAAGGAACATGCTGCCGGCCAGTGAGCCGGCCACGGCAAGCACGGCGCAAAGGACGGCCTGCCCGGGCGACTTGGCGGCAAGCAGCATCAGCATCGCATCCACGGCGGCGGGAATCGGCACCCCCGCGGAGTCCGTCGCGGCCAGAATTAGCAGGCCCGGAGGCCCCCAGGCGACGATAGTATCGACAAAACGGCGCAAGTTCTGATTGTAGCTTGCCAGTGCATCCGGGCCCGCCACTTGCCTGCGCAAAATACCCGAAACCGCGAAAATCGCGCCGGCCCGGCTCATGGTTGCGTCAACAAGGGCTTGTTCTGGAAGAGCGTTCACCGAACTTCGAAAAAAACTTAGTCAATCTCTTCAGTCACTTCCAGCCATCCAGGCCCAGAAAACACCAAATAGCCTTGTGCGCGCCTGTATGATGAGGGCGTGGAGCGCAAGGCGCCCACGCGAGAAGTCCCGTCCGTAAACCGGGGCTTGTTTTTTGCGGAAGGTCCCAACTCGCGGGAAAGTTGGTCCACTTCCTCAACGACATACCAACAAGCTAAGAAAGTGACGGAGGGTCCCAGCCACGCGGCGACTCCTTCCATCCGGTCCGGAACAAAGACCCTATACTGAAGAGAACAACCGAAGGGAGTCGTTATGGCAAGAATTCTGACGCTGCTTCTCGCGGCGTCGCTGGCGATGTTCGCCCAGACGTCCACGTCGCAGATCTCTGGCACGATTACAGATTCCTCCGCCGCGACCGTGCCCGGAGCGAACGTAATCCTGACCAACGATGCGACAGGCGTCGCACTGAAGCAGACCACCACGGCCGCCGGTGTTTACGCGTTTCCTTCGATTCCGCCCGGCGGGTATTCGATCAAAGTGGAGGCGGCCGGTTTCCGCACCGCTCTGCGCAACGCCATCACCATTCAGGTCTCCACACCCGCCGTGCTCGACGTTCAAATGGAAGTAGGCGGCGCCACTGAGAGCGTGCAGGTCGTTGCCGCCTCCGAACTCTTGCAGACATCATCGGCCACCCTCGGTAATGTTGTCGAGCAGAAGTCCATCGTCTCTCTCCCGTTGAACGGCCGCAATCCGCTTAACCTGCTCTTCTATGAGCCGGGAGTCACGCAGCGGTCCGGCAACACCGTAAACGTAAACGGCGCCCGGTCCACGGCCGTCAATATCACCATCGACGGTATCGAAGCCAACGAGTCCACAAACCCGAATCCCACCAACAATATTTTTCGCCTGAACCCGGACAACGTCCAGGAATTCAAGGTGACGACCAATAACGCCACCGCCGAGGAGGGCCGCAACTCCGGGGCCAACATCTCGATCGCCACCCGCTCCGGCACCAATCAATTTCACGGCACCGCCTTCGAGTTCTTCCGCAACACGGCGCTCAACTCGCAGGAGTTCTACGCGAGCGCCCAGGCGCAGAAAAAGCCCATCATCCAGCTCAATCAGTATGGGTTCGAACTCGGCGGCCCCATTCGCAAGAACAGGACCTTCTTTTTCGGAAGCTGGCAAGGGCAGAAAGTCAACTTTGCCGACCCTGTCGACAAAGCCTTTGGCGAGTCCGTCGATCTGTATACGCCAAATGCCTTGAGCGGCCTGTTCCGCTACTGGGTTGCCGACCCGCGCAATCCTCTTGTGGTCAACGGCCAGCGCATCACCCAGAACTCGCAGTTGCTTGTCGATAACTCCGGGAACTTCGCGCCAGGCGTCCGCGCCTGCGCGAACGGCGCCGACATGAACTGCGTGGCCACCTTCAACGTGTTCGCGAACGATCCCGCGCGCGTTGGCTACGACTCCGCGGTGCGGAGCGTCCTGAGCCGGTACCCCGCGCCGAATTCCTTTAATGGCGGCGACGGATTGAACACCGGCATCTACGTGTGGAACACGCCGTTCCGTGTCCGCGGACCGCAGTATATGCTGCGCATCGACCATACCATCAACGACAAGCACACAGTCTTTGGAAGGTATCTGGGCGCGCGGCAGGAGACGCTGGGCGGCGATCCCAATAATAGCCGTCCCGCCGTCCTGCCTGGCTTCCCCCCGCGCGGCGAAGTCTTCCGCCCCGCGCAGAACTACGCCGTCGGTTTCCGCAGCGTATTGTCGCCCCGGCTGGTCAACGAACTGACTCTCGGCTACTCGCGCTGGCAGTTCCTCTTCACGCAAGGCGAAGCCAACCCAGTGTTCCCCAATGGACCACGCTTTACCTTCAACAACTCCGACGTCGACTATACGAACAATCCGCGCACCTTCCGCGCCGTCAACACGCCGCAGATCGTCGAGAACCTGAGCTTCCTGACCGGCAAGCACGTCATGCGCTTTGGGGCGGCCCTGCGCTTCTATCAACACAACGATCAGCGCGGCGATGTCGGCGGAACCTCGTTGACTCCGGCCATTTCCCTCTCGCGCACAACGCGCGTGCCGATCGGCATCGCCTTTCCCGCGGCCGCCACGCCCACCACGCCCGGAATCAACGCGAACGACCTGAACCGCTTGCAGGGCATGGTGAACGACTTGCTTGGTATTCCCGCCAGCCTGACGCAGGTGTTCCTCGGCGACCTGAGCGCCGACACGTACGCACCTTTCAAGACCGGCGACAAGCAGGTAACGCTGTGGGCGCAAGGCCAACGCGCCAAACAGTATCACTTCTACGCGCAGGACGAGTGGAAGATGCGCCGGAACGTGACCATGAGCCTTGGCCTGCGCTGGGAAGTGAACACGGCGCCCACCGAAGCCGGCGGGCGCGTGTACGTACCCAATAAGGACATCAGCGGTTCCGAGGGGCCAGTGACCTTCGTCAAGGCAGATCGCTGGTATCGAAACAACAATCTCGGAGCGTTCTCGCCGCGCCTCGGCATTACGTGGGCGCCGGGTAACTCCCAGAAGATGGTCGTCCGTGCCGGTTACGGCCAGGCGTTTGACGCGCTCAACACGTTCCAGGTCACGTCCGTTGCCACAGCGGTTCCGGGACAGAGCTTCCGTTGCGTCAGCTCGTTCTCCGGCGCCAACGGCGCGCTGGTCACCACGCCCGGATGCAGCACCGTTCCGAATGTCCGTCTCGGTTCCGGTTTCCCGAACGAGACCGCCCCGCCCACGGTGAAGCCGAGTTCGTTCCTCACGCCGCCGTCTCAGGTTCGCAGCAACGCCCCCTCCGCGCGGGTCTTCGATCAAAACTTGCAGCTTCCAACCGTGCACATGTGGAACCTGAACATCCAGCGGGAACTGCCGGGAGGCTTCCTGGCGTCCGCCGCGTATGTGGGCCGCCGCGGCACGCGACTCTATCGCGCGGTAGATCTCAATCAGAACGACGTCACCTCGCTACTGCCGTCGTTCCTCGCGATGCAGCGGAACTTGACGATCGCCAACTGCCGCGCGGATGGCACGCTGGCGAATAACACTCCGTGTCCCGGCGCGTCCGCGGTGCCCTTCATACAGCGCGGCCTTATCGACGGCGCCTTCGCCAACACCGCCGCTTCGCGCACGGACCTGCAGCAGAACGCCGCCGGCAACATGGCCATGCGGATCGAAAACACGACCCGGGCCGCGAACCTGAGCGCGAATCCCCAGTTCGCGCAGACGCTGCTGATCGATAACGGAGGCGACTCGAACTACCATTCTGGTCAATTCACGCTGCGAAAGCGATTCGATTCCGGCCTGCTGCTGAATGCGGCCTATACCTGGTCCAAGTCGATCGATGTTCTCTCCCTCGATCCCGTCCTGGCGGCCGTCGGTGGCGGCCTAACCACCACCAGCGCCCGGACGCCAGCCGATAGCCGGAACTACCGCAACGAACGCGCCCGTTCCGACTTCGACCAGCGGCACGTCATCAATATGACCGGGATCTATGAGCTCCCGTTTGGCAAGGGCAAGAAGTTCGCCGGCAATGCCAACCGCTTTACCAACGCCCTGGTCGGCGGTTGGAGCCTCAACGGGATCTATACCTATCAGTCCGGAGAACCGTTCAGCGTCCGCAGCGGTGTCTTCACCCATAACTCCACCGGCCAGTCCCGCGCCGCGTTGAAGCCCGGCTTCGAACTGCCGAAAGCGCGATTGCAAGAGGCAGCGGGCATTGTTGGCCCGGTCTTCTTCGCCAACGCCGATGCCTTCGCGTTCCCAGAGCCCGGCGGCGTTGGACTGGGCCGGAACGTCTTCCAGGGACCTAGTTTCTGGAACATCGACAGCAGCGTGGCGAAAGGCTTCCAGATCTCCGAGCGCGTCAAGGCTGTATTCCGCGCCGAATTCTTCAACGCGCTGAACCACGCCAATTTCCGGAATCCGCGCGACGCCTCCGTAGGCAGTCCGGCCATCAACTCGCCCGTGTTCGCGCAGGCTTGCTGCGTGACGCTTTCGACGGCGAGTTCCTCGACAACCAACCAGAACGGCGAGTCCTGGCGCGTCGTGCAGCTCGCGCTCAAGCTCAGCTTCTAATCGATCAAACCCTTCCGCACGGCGAACCGGACCAGTTCGCCCGTGCTGTGGAGGTTCAACTTTTCCATGATCCGGCCGCGGTGCGCGTCCACGGTATAGACACTGAGGTTCAGCACGGCGGCGATCTCTTTGTTCGTCTTGCCCTCGGCGATCAGTTGCAGCACCTCGCGTTCGCGGCTGCTGAGCAGATCCAGCGGATCGGTCACGTGCTTGCGATAGTCGGTCAGCACCGAGTCCGAGACCGCCGGGCTTAGATAGCCCTCGCCGCGCGCGATGGCGCGGACGGCGGCGAGCAGGTCGACATCGATCGACTCCTTCGGCAGGTAACCGCGCGCCCCGGCGCGGAGGATTTCGCGAACATACACGGAGTCCTTGTGCATGCTCAGCGCCAGCACGCGCGTCTGCGGCGAGCTCTCCGCGATCCGGCGCGTCGCTTCGATGCCGTTCAGTTCGGGCATCGCCACGTCCATCACAACCACATCCGGCTGCAGCGCTTCGCACTGAGACACAGCCTCGCGGCCGTTGCCGGCTTCGCCGACGATCTCCATATCCGGCTGCGCTCCCAGGATCATGCGGAAGCCCTGC
The DNA here is from genome assembly GCA_016871155.1 of Acidobacteriota bacterium. Taxonomy (GTDB): domain Bacteria; phylum Acidobacteriota; class Terriglobia; order Bryobacterales; family Bryobacteraceae. The sequence goes on from VFZO01000011.1 coordinate 30,820, forward strand.
CGGACTACGGCGTGATCATCGGCTAACAAGATTCGGATCTTCTTGCTCATCGGGCACCCAGGCCTCCACGGTCAGACCGGCGGGCGCCGTAAGAATACTCAAGTCGCCGCCGGCGCCTCGTGCGCGGGCTCTCATGGCGGTCATGCCGATACCCGTCGAGGTCTTTGTTTGTGGAAGTCCTCTTCCATTGTCGCTAATTCGCAGCCGCGCCTTGCCGCCCTCGTGCAGAAGGGTGATCCGGACCTCCGTCGCGCCGGAATGCCGGGCAATGTTGGTCAGCGCCTCCTGCGCAATCCGGAACAGTTGGGTCTCCACTTCGTCCGGCAGCCGAAGAGAAAGGTTGGAATCGAAATGAACATCGATGCCCGTTCGCTGCATGAATCTCTCGCACTGCCAGCGCAAGCCCGCGTCCAGTCCGAAGTCGTCGAGGATCGTCGGACGCAGCAGTTGCGACAGCTCCCGGACGTTCTTGATCGCCTCGTCCACGAGATGGATGCAGTCGTTCACCCGCGGCGTGGCGGCGCCCAGCGCCACCAGGTTCGCCTTCACCGCCGTCAGCGACTGGCCCAGCTCGTCGTGCAACTCGTGGGAGAACCGCCTTGCCGCCACCTCCTGGTTCTCCACCATGTGCCAGGACACCCGGCTCAACTCCTCGGCCTGATTCGCGATGTCGCGCGACAACCGGGCCGTCGTCCGCACCGTGTATACCGCGATCAGCAGGGCCAAACCCAGGCAGGCGCCTTCCAGCATCATCGACTGCCGCACCAGCCGCGCCGATTGCTGCTCGAGGAGCCTTTGCGCCTCGGCCGAGCGTGCCGAACCGGAGGCGATCAACCCGCGCACCACGTTGATTACCGCCTCATGCCGCTCCAGCAAGTCGTAGCTGAACAGGCTCTCGTCGTCCTCTTCCGCCAGTACCCGCCGCGCTTCGGCGGAAAAGCTGGCCGTCGCCTTCTGCAGCTCCTTCCACAGCGGTTCATCCTTGGTGCCCAGTCCGGTCGTCACAATCTGTTCGATCGCCCGGTCAGACTCGTTAAGCTGCGACAGGATCTGGTCCCGGTCGATCGAGTCGCCCGAGTGGTTCAGGTTCTCGAAGACCGCGTTTAGCGCCGTCTGCTCCCGGTGTACTTCGTCAATCAGCCGGTTGGTCACCACCTGTTCGCTCGCCAGCCGCGCGGCCGACGACCGGATCTCCTGCGCATTCCGGACCCCGGCGAAGCCGGAAGCCAGCAGCAGGACGATAACCAGCGCAAATCCCGTGACCAGAACGCGAAGCACAGCCAAAGTGTAGCCCAACTTCCAGGTGAACGCCTAAACGATTCATTCCGCGTGGGTTCGCTTTGCCCCTTTTGTACGTGGCCACCCCTTTCCACAAACGTTTCACCCCTGGCCTATTGTTGGCCGCCCCGTTTGGTGTTAGGTTCACTTCCAGGCGCCCAGTATGACGCCCATGACTGTAAACGACACCACAGGGTATCCGGCGTTCACCAGCCAGAGCTTCAGGCTCCGGCTCTCGAACAGGTATGTCACACCCATGGCCAGCGCTACCCAGCCGAGGCCGGCGGCGAAGGCCGCCGCGACGGCAAAGCTCAGCGTCGCGTCCGGGCCGATAAAGGCCGCCAGGTTGAACGCCATCAGCAACGCCAGCACGAAAGAGAGTCCAAACACCTTCGCCGGATGGCCGGGTTTCACCTCGCCGGTTTCGGCCTGCCACACTTTGCCGAACAGCGCCGGCGAGTACCACAAGCCGCCAATCAGGAACGTAGAGAGCGCCGCCGCGCCGATTGCGAGAAAGTTCAGTTTCGAGGGGTCCACCCGAGCAGTATAGAGGCCATTTGCAGTGTCAGCCACCATCAACTTACCCAAACCGGATATCTTCAGCATGAAACCGGAAATCCGGCCGCTCGAACTGCGTGACGGCGGCATCCGGTCCCTTTGCATTCCGCTATTCGGCCTGGCGATCCCGCTCGCCACCGGACTGTACGGTTCGTTCGGAATCGGACAGCCGGCGTTCTGGCTCGGCCAGCTCTGGTTCATTCTGGTTTCCTCGGCCATCTGGCACGGCAACCGCTACCTGTACCTGCGGCAGCGGCAATCGAACGACTGGTTCCGCCACCCGGCCCGCCGCATCGTCCAGATGCTGGCCGCGATAGTCTTCTATACCGTTCCGGTCTCGACCGGGATGCTGTGGACCTGGTATTGGTTCAGCGGCCTGCCCGTCGACTGGGTAGCGATCCGGCTGGCTACGGCCACCTCCGTCATCTGCGTGATCTTTATCACTCACGTCTACGAGACCGTGTACCTGATTCAGCAGCGCGAGTCCGACATGGTCACCTTCGAAAAGCTGGAACGGGCCAAGGTGCAGGCCGAGCTCGAAGCGCTGAAGAACCAGCTCGACCCGCACTTCATGTTCAACTCGCTGAACGCGCTCAGTTGGCTGATCGAGAACGACCCCGCGCGGGCGGTCGCCTTCAACGACAATCTGGCCGATGTCTACCGCTACATCCTTCACAACCGGGACCGTTCGCTCGTCAGCCTGGAGGACGAACTCGATTTCCTAAGCCGCTACTGCGCTCTGTTGAAGCTGCGCTTTGAGGAAGCCTTCCGCATGGAGATTCCGGCGGACCGGACGGCCTTCGCCAACGTGTATCTGCCGCCCATCTCCCTGCAGATCCTGCTGGAGAACGCGGTCAAGCACAACGAGTTCAGCCGCACTGAGCCGCTGGTGGTCACGCTGCGCATCGAGAACGATGCCGTGGTGATGGAGAACGACATCCGGCCGAAGAAGCATCCGCGGCCCTCTCCCGGCGTTGGATTGCAGAATTTGAGCGAGCGCGTTCGCTTGACCTTGCGCCAGGACGTGGAGATCCAAAAAGGGCCCACTCGCTTTTCGGTGCGAATCCCGCTAAAATCCCTCGATGCGGTTAGTGATCGTCGAGGACGAGCCGCTGGCGCGTGAGAAGCTCGCCGCGTTTCTGACCGCGGCCGCGCCGGACGCCGAAATCGTCGCCAAGCTCGGCAGCGTGTCCGAGGCCGTGGCCTGGTTCCAATCCAACGCCGCGCCGGACCTGTTGTTTTGCGACATCCTTCTCTCCGACGGCATGAGCTTCGAGATCTTCCGGGCCGCGCCGGTGCCGTGCCCGGTGGTATTTACCACGGCGTTCGACGAGTATTTGTTGGAGGCTTTCCAGTCCAACGGCATCGACTACCTGTTGAAGCCGATCCGGCAGTCCCAGGTAGCGGCCGCTCTTGGCAAGTACCGGGCGCTGGCCGAGCACTTCGCGGCGGACTACCAGACGCGGCTGCGCAACGTGACCCATCACAACGCCAAGCGCCGGGACCGGTTCCTGGTTCGCAAGGGCGTGGGCTACCACGTCATCCGGACCGGAGAGATTGCCTATTTCCACGCCGAGGACAAGCTGGTGTTTCTCATGACGCGCTCCGGCCAGCGCTATCTGGTCGACATGCCGCTGGCGGCGATTGAGGCGGAACTGGAGCGCGGGGAGTTCTTTCGAGCCAACCGCGCCTGGCTGGTACATGTGGACGCCGTGGAGCGCCTGGCGCCCTGCGGCAAGGGGAAGCTGATGCTAGAGTTGACTCCGTCTACCCGCGAACCGGTCGTTGTCAGCCAGGAAAGAGCCGCCGCTTGCCGAAGTTGGCTGGGTGCGTGAGCAAACGCGAGCGCTTTTTGCGCTCTAGTGAGTGAGATGCACGCGGATATACAGTCTGTAGTCGAGCAACTCGCCCAGGCGAACCGTTGGGCGGAGCTGCTAAGCCGGGAGACCTTCGTGACGCCAACCGGCGGAGCGTGGACCGCGCCCCAGTGCCTGGAACATCTGGCAAAGACGAATACTCTTTACACGGCGGCCATACGCGATGCGGTGGCCCCCGTGCTGCATCTCGGCCGGCCGGCCGGGCGAAAACCGATACGGCCCGGCTGGCCGTCGCGACTGTTTATCGAACGAATGGAGCCGGGGACCAGGAATCAGTTCCGGGCGGTCGATAGCGTCCAACCCGCCCGGGACGCAGCCATGCCGGCCGCGCTCAAGGAGTTCTTGCGTTCCCAGCAGGCCGTGGAAAGCCTGCTGTACGAATCGGCCGATCTGGATTTGAACCGCATTCGATTCCGAAACCCATTTGTACATTGGATCCGGTTCACGGCCGGCGCCGGATTTTTGATCATCGCCGCCCACAACCGGCGGCACCTGGCACAGGCGCAACGGCTGTGCCAACATCAAGGAAATGACACGCCGACTGTTCCTCGCAGCCGTGCCGCTACTGGCGGGCGCTCCGCCTGAGCGGCTGGCCGGCACTTGGCGCGCGCGGATCGGCACCTTCAAGAGCGGCCGCGCCACCTACACGCGCTTCCGCATGCTCTTCGCCAAGAACGGCGCCTTTTCGATCGAGGAGTTCCGGAACGGAGGCGAATTGGATTGGGTCTACACGGGCACGCTCGATCTGAGCGGGTCCAATGAGCTGACATTGCGCGCAACGGCGGTCCACGACGCCGCGGGCCAGGCCGCGCCGGAGGGCCGCAGGCGCTGGGAGGCGGGTGAAAGCTACAACCTGGGTGTGCTGGACATGGAATCCGCCACGCGGGCGCGGGTGGGCGGTATGGAGCTATTGAAGGAGCTGCAGTAGGCGGCGGGCGCGGGGCAAGTCGGGCTCGTAGTCGAACAGCAGTTGCAGCGTGGCCTTGGCCGAGGCCGTGTCGCCGGCCTGAATCTGTGCGGCGGCCAGATTTAAGCGTGCGTTGACGAGAGACGGGTTTATGGCCAACGCCCTCAGCCAAAGAGCCATCGCTTCCTTTGCGTTGCCTTTTTGGATCTGGTAGGTTCCGAGGTTGATCAGCGACGGCGTGTGGTTCGGGTCCAAGACGAGGGTTTGGCGCGCGGCCTGCGCAGCGGCGGCTTCGTCGCCGGCGCGGTCCAGTGCCTGGGCCAACTGGGCGCTGATGGCGGCGTCGGCCGGCACGGCCCGCAACCGCTCCACAGTGGGATCGGCCAGCGCCCAGTCGCGGGCGTTTACAGCGCCCCAGAACGGACGCAACGGATGGGAGACGGGCGTTCTCACGCCAATGGCGTGGTTGGTAAACGGGACATGCGCCCCGGCATTGCCCGGCTGCTTGGGCATGTGGCAGGAGATGCAATCGCCCTTCGGCCCCGCCTGGCTGCAGGACTGGTGGCACGTCTGGCATTTGGCGTTGGTCACCTCGCCGCCGTGCGGATCGTGGCAGGTGGTGCAGTGGAGTTTGCCGCCGGATTTGGTCTTGCACGCGCTGATGGCCAAGTCTTCGAAATGGCTGGTGGCGCGGACCTCATTCGATCCTCCGCGCTCGACGAAAATGGCGATGGAATCCGAAAGCTTTGCGCCCGGCGTATAGGGCCGGGTGTTGCGGGAGACGCGCACCGCGCCGGTCAGATGGCATTGCGCGCAGACGCTTTCGCGCTCCTCGACCGGCAGCCGCGCCGGATTGACGATGTGCTTGGGCGAGGCGGTGCGAATGTGCTGAGCGCCGGGGCCGTGGCAGCGCTCGCAGGTGACGCCGCCGCCAATCTCCGCGCCACGGCTGGAGTGGCACTGCAGGCACGCGGGTTCAATCGCGCGGGTCAGCTCGACAGTCTGCCTGGTTTCATAGCCGGGTGAGAGATTCCAACTCTTTGTGGCCGCATAGTAGGCCACCGGGGCCTGGAAGAACCGGCCGCCCTTCTCGTACACATAGCTTCGGCCCAAGCGGCCGGAGCCGATAAAGTAGCGCAGCATGCGCGTAGCCGCCGCCTCACCGCGCGTGAATCGCATCCGATAACTCTTGTCGATCTCAAACTCGGCGCCGTTGGCGGCCGTGAACTTCGCCGAAGCGAAGGACTCCGCGCCGTCGACGCGGCCGGAGGAGCGGGCCATGCCGGTCTGCATGTAGCGCTTATAGATGGCGGCGTGGCAGGGCGCGCAAAGCTGATTCTGCGCGTGCAGGGCCGCAGGCAGGAGCAGCAGCCACAGGCGCATCGGTCACTTCTTCAGGAACTGGGCGGGCGTCAAAGCGGTCCGGCTGTACCGGGCCGAATGGAGCGCGCCTTTGAAGTAGTCGACCCGGTTGATGCGGACGCCGGCCGATGTGCGCCCGGCCTTCTGCGGCGTTAATTTCACTTCGGCCTTGCCTTGCAGCTTGCCGTCAACGTAGTTGGAGAACTCCTTGCCGTCGTAGACGCTGGCCACGTGATACCAGGCGTCGCAGGGATGAGTGAGCTTCGCGTCCATCAGCGCTTTGGATCCGCTGGCGGAGTTGGCGAAGCTGTCCAGGTACCAGACGCCGCCGCCCACGCGGGTTTCAAACAGAAGCCGGTACTGGGAGCCCTCTTCCTGCAGATGAAAGAACCGCTGCTCCTTCCTGCCATCGCAGTCGGGCCGGAAGATGACCTCCCAAGTGAACGTCTCCGCGCCGGCCAGCGGGTGGACGTCGAAGAAAAGCGCATCGCCGTCGCCGTCGAACTGCACAACCTTTCCCTTTGGAGACTGGACGACTTTGGGGTTGCCTTCCACCGTAGGCTTCAGGCCGCCGATCTTCTTGAGATTGTCGAACCGCCAAGTCTGTGCGGAGAGGGCGGCGGCCAATAGGACGAGCGAGAATTTCACATGGCGTTTATACCACGTTATCCAGCGAGAACGGCGGATACTGGAGGATAGAAGGAGATCCGGTTGAGCCGTTTGTTCGAATCGATTTGGCGCGATGTGCGGGTGGGCGTTCGCTCACTGCTCAACAATCCGGGATACAGCGTGGCCGCGGCGTTGACGTTGGCGGCGGGGATCGGCGCAAACACGGCGATCTTCAGCGTCGTCTACGGCGTACTGCTGCGGCCGCTGCCGTATGACCGCGGCGAGGACCTTGTGGTGCTCCGGCAGACTGCGACGGCCCGCGGCCTGAACAACGTGCCGTTTTCAGTGAAAGAGATTGAAGACTACCGCGGCGCGACGGGGACGCTGGACGGAGTGGTGGAACACCATTCGATGGTTTTTCTGCTGCTGGGCGAGAACTTCGCCGAGCGGGTGCAGACGGCGGTGGTATCGGCGAACTTTTTCGAGGTTCTGGGCGTGAGGCCGCTCTACGGGCGGATGTTCGCCGAAAGCGACGATAAGCCAGAGTCCGATGGCGTGCTGGTGTTGAGCCATGCCTATTGGACCTCCCGGCATGGGGCGGATCCGGCCATCGTCGGAAGGACGTTCGCGATGAACAACCGGCCGCACCGCGTGATCGGCGTGCTGCCGCCGATTCCACAGTATCCGAACGACTCCGATGTTTATATGCCGGCGTCGCATTGCCCGACGCGTTCGTCGCAGGCCTTTCGCGAGAACCGCGCGGCGCGGATGATGACGGTTTTCGCGCGGCGAAAGGCGCCGTTGGAGCAGGTGCGGGCCGAGACTTCGACAATCGCCCGCCAAACGCAGCAGGCGTACCCGGAATTGTACCCGGCCAACTATGGGTACGCGCTTTCGGTGAACCCGCTGCGGGAGGAGTTGACGGCGGCGGCCCGGCCCGGCCTGCTGGTATTGATGGGCGCGACAGGGTTTGTGCTTCTGATCGCGTGCGCGAACGTGGCGAATCTGATGCTGGCCCGGATGTTGCGCAAGGAGCGGGAGCTGGCGCTGCGCCTGGCGTTGGGCGCGACACGGTGGCGGCTGGTCCGGCAACTGTTGGCGGAAAGCACAGTCCTGGCGCTTGCCGGCGGCGTGATCGGAGTCGCGCTGGCGCCGCTGACGCTCGACATGCTGAAGCGATTCGCCGGACGACTGACGCCGAGGGCGGCGGAGATTTCGCTGGACTGGCCCGTTGTGGCGTTCGCGCTGGCGGTATCGGTGGCGACGGGTGTGGGCTTTTGTCTGGCGCCGGCGTTGGCGTGGGGACGAAATTTGTCGTCGGAGCTGCGGCACTCCGCAGCCAGCGGGCGGAGCCGGTTACGTACCGGCCTGGTGGTGACGCAAGTGGCGGTCTCGTTCCTGCTGCTGACCGGCGCCGGGCTAATGCTGCGCAGCTTCCTGGAATTAATGCAGGTGCAGGCGGGATTTCCTACCGAGCGGCTGCTGGCCATGCGACTATCGGCGAACAATCGGAAATACCGGACCCCCGCGGACTACCGGAACCTGGCGGAGCGCATTCTGCTGGCGATGCAGACCGTGGGCGGAGTGCGCGCCGCGGCGATGGCCGGCGGCCTGCCGTTCGACGCAACAGGCATCGCGCTGGGACCCTCGACGACCGAGTTTCAGATCGAAGGACGGCCGGTGTCGCGCGGCGAACTGGCGCCCGTTGTAGATACGACTGTCGTTAGCCCCGGTTACTTTGCGACGATCGGCCAGCCGGTGCTGGAAGGCCGGGGTTTCTCGGAAAATGAGGACACGTCGCGGCCCCTGGTGGGCATCGTAAACGCGACAATGGCCCGTCACCGGTGGCCGGGCGAAAGTGCGGTGGGCAAGCGCGTAACGTTCGATCAAGGCAAGACGTGGACCGAGATTATCGGCGTGGCCGGCGATGTGCGGGAGTACGGCCTGGGCCGGAACGTAGGCGATGTGCTCTATCAACCGTACAAGCAGGCGGGGTTTGTGAACCGGTTGGTGGCACGAACAGCGGGCGAGCCGATGGCGGTCGCGGCGGAGGTGCGGCGGGCATTGCACGGCGTGGACCCGGAGCTGGCCGTGGACCTGGTGTCCTCGATCGAACGAATGCGCGAGGAGTCTGTGGCGCCGGCGCGGGTGACGGCGCTGCTGCTGGGAATGTTCGCGCTGCTTGCCGCGGGCATCAGCGCGGGTGGAATCGGCGCGGTGATCGCGCTTTCGGTGAGCCAGCGGCGGAAAGAGCTGGGCATTCGCATGGCGCTTGGCGCGGGGCACGGGAGCGTGATCCGGGGCGTGATCGGCCACGGGCTGGCGATGACCTGCGCGGGCGCGGTGCTGGGCATAGCCGGCGCGGTGGCGCTGACCCGTTATTTGGAAAAGCTGCTGTACGGCGTCAGCCCGGTGGATCCGTTGACGTTCGCGGGTGTGACGGTGTTGTTTCTGATCGTCGCGGCGGCGGCCTGTCTGATCCCGGCGTGGCGGATCACGTCGATCGATCCATTGACTGCGCTGCGCCAGGAGTAGAGAATGGAGAAGAACGGTATGCCTCGCGCGCTGATAGTTCTTGTCGCCCTGCTAGTCGCCGTTTCGACGCAGTGCATGGCGAAGTGTGAGATCGTTCCGGTGCCTCCGTCCTGCCATGAGACGGCGAATACGTGCTCCGTCGACCAGGATATTGTCGTGGACGCCGCGATACCGGCGCCGGCGCTCGTCTGGATACCGGTGTCCGCGCGCCTGGTCCGTTTCCAGGCGCTGCCGCGCGTTGTAGCGCCCACTCCTCCATTGCGAGTCTGATCGCCGGGATTCTGCCCCGCCCCGATTTCGATTCTGACTAACGAGGAGTTGCTATGGACAACCGCAGGAGTTTTTTCTCCCGCGTTGCGAGCGGCACGCTGTTTTCCCAGGCGTCCGCGCGCGCGCAGGCAGTGTTGCCGGTGGAGACGCCGGACCTGCCGAAACTGCCGCACCGTATGGTGAACGGCGTGAAAGAGTTTCATTTGATCGCGGAGGTGGTGCGCGTGGAGTTGGCGCCCGGGCGCGTGATGGACGCATGGGGCTACAACGGCACGGTGCCGGGTCCGACGATAGAGGTGAATGAGGGCGACCGCGTGCGCGTGGTCTTCGAAAACAAACTGCCAGAGCCGACGGCGGTGCATTGGCACGGATTCGAGGTGCCGATGGAGATGGACGGCAGCGTGGGGCTGGGACAGGACCCTGTGCCGCCTGGCGGAAAGTTCGTCTATGAGTGGACGCTTCGTCAGAACGGCACGTTCTTCTATCACTCCCACTTTCCGATGCAGGAGATGATGGGGCAGCTTGGGCTGTTCATCATGCACCCGGAAAAGCCGTACACACCGGCCGTGCAGCGGGATTTTGGGCTGGTGATTCAGGAGTGGGCGCTGCTGCCGAATAACACGGTGCCAAACTCGCTAGCGATGGAGTTCAACTGGCTGACCTTCAACGGCAAGGCGGGCCCGGCGTGCACGCCGATGATTGTGAAGCAGGGAGAGCGGGTGCGCCTGCGCCTGATCAACATCGGAATGGATCATCATCCGATTCACCTGCACGGGATGCAGTTCGTGGTGACCGGCACCGAGGCCGGGCGTGTGCCGGAGACGATGTGGTATCCGCAGAATACCGTGCTGGTGGGTGTGGCACAGGCGCGGAATATAGAGTTCGAAGCGAAGTATCTGGGCGACTGGATGCTGCACTGCCACCTGCCGCACCACATGATGAACCAAATGATTTCGATGGTTGGGCCGATTCAGCACGGTGAACACGCGCACCACATGAACGGGCCGGTGGAGCCGTATCCGAAGAACGATCCGGAGAAGAAGAAAGTGAAGGGTTACCCGCAGGACATGTGGATGGCCGACGACGGACCGTACGCGGCGAAGCCCGAGAACTACGGCCTGCGCGAAACATGGAGCGCGGCGATGGGCGGCATGATGACGCTGGTGCGCGTGGTGACGCCGGCGGTGTACGAGGAGATCCAGAAAAGAAAGGCAGCGCGATGAACGGTCTATTCGTATTTGTCCTGGCGCAGGCGCTTCGTGTGGAGGATTTCGAACGGATGGCACTGGAGGCGCATCCGGCGGTGCGGCAGGCCGAGGCACATGTGGCGGCGGCGGCCGGCAGGGAGAGACAGGCCGGGCTGTATCCGAATCCGGTCCTGGGCGCGACGAGCGAGGAGATCGCCGCGGGTCCGGTGATCCGGGGCGGCGAGCACGGCGGGTTCTTCGAACAGCGCATCGTCACCGGCGGAAAGTTGGGGCTGAGCAAACGGGTGGCCGCAGGGGACCGCGCGGTAAGCGAAGCGCTGTTAGAGACGGAAAAGCAGCGGGTGCGCAACGCGGCCCGGCTTCTGTTCTATCAGGCGATGGGCGACGCGCAACGGGTGAAAGTGCGCGGGCAAATGTCGGCGCTTGCCGTGGAGACGGTGCAGATCGCCCGCGAGCTCATGAACGTCGGCCAGGCGGACCAGCCCGACCGGATGGCGGCGGAGGTGGAGGCGCAGCGAGCGGCGTTGTCACTGACCATGGCGAAGAACGCGCAGGAGCGGACGTGGCGGCAGATGGCGGCGCTGTTGGGGCGTCCGGCGATGGCGGTTGCGGAGCTGGCGGGCGACTTGACGGCGCTGCCCGCGCTTACGTTTGACGCCGAGGTACTGGAAAAGAGCCCGGAGCTGCGGGAGGCTGCTTCCGGCGTGCTGCGAGCCGAGGCGGCGCTGGCTCGCGCTAAACGCGAACCGGTGCCGGACGTGATGGTGCGCGGCGGGGCGGCATACAACCGGGAGCTGTTGGAGGTTGGGATGCGGCCAGTGGGGCGGGAAGGGTTCTTTGAAATCGGCGTTGAGGTGCCGCTGTTCAACCGCAACCAGGGCAACGTGGCCGCGGCGCGCGCGGAGCGGGAAGCGGCGCGCCAGGCGGTGGAGCGTACGCGGACCGGATTACGGCTGCGGCTGGCGGAGGCGCACCGGGAGTACGCGAACGCGTTCGTCGCGGCGCGGACCTACCGGGACGAGATGATCCCCACGGCGGAGAAGGCGCACGCGATGTACAAGGAGAACTACCGGCGCATGGCTGCGGCGTATCCGTTCGCGCTGCAGACGCAGCGGAACCTGGTGCAGTTGCAGGACGAGTATGTGGACGCACTGGTGATGGGCTGGCAACGGGCGGTGGAGATCGAGGGGCTGCTGGTGGAGGGCTTGTTACGATAGTTTCGTGTTGAAAAAGCTTGTACTCGAAGGCGTGGGCCCTGCGAAGCTCAGGGAGCCTCGGGCCGCGGTAAGGGATTCCACGCCTGCTGCTTCGAACCTGCCCAGAGAGGCCGAATCGAAGGCTAGAGGCCGCATTGATCCATGCGACGTGGCGGCTGGAGCGCCGGCGATGCACGCCGCCGAACAGGAGCTGCTGTAGCCATGCACGTCGTTGTTGCCGGCGCCGGCGCGGTGGGGTGCTACATTGGCGGGTTGTTGGCCAGGGGCGGGTGCGACGTCACCCTGGTCGGCAGGGCGCGGCATGTGGAGGCGATCCAGGCGCGCTGGTTGTCGATTGAAACGGGAGGCGACACCATTTCCGTGCCCGTGCGTGCGTCGACGGAACTGGTGGCTGGGGACCGGTATTTGGCCTGCGTGAAAACGGTCGATTCCGATTCGCTGGCGGCGGCGCTGCCGGCCGGGTCACGCGTATTGACGCTCCAGAACGGCGTGGACGGCGCGGCGCGGTTTCGCGCGGCCGGACATATGGCCGACGCTTGCGTCGTATACGTCGGCGCCTACATGGGAGGCGATGGTCACGTGGTCCACACCGGGCGCGGGGACTTGGCGCTCTCGTCGGCCGACTGGGGCGCGCTTTTCACGTCGTTTGGCGTGCCGTGCCGCCTAGTCGAAGACGTCGATGTGGAGCTATGGCGCAAGCTTGTGCTGAACTGCGCCTACAACGCGATTTCCGCGCTGACGGGCGCGCGGTATGGACGGATCGCAGCCGAGGCGTCCGCCGTGGTGCGGGCCGCCGTCGAGGAGACGGTGGCCGTCGCCGCCGCGCAGGGCATCCGGCTGGAGGGCGACCAGGTTCAGTTCGCCCTGGACCTCGCTATTCCCATGAAAGATACGATCTCGTCTACGGCCCAGGACCTGGCGTTTGGGCGGCGGACGGAGATCGACTCCCTGAATGGCTACGTGGCCGCGCGCGGCCGCGAACTGGGCGTTCCCACGCCTGTGAACGCGATGCTGCGCCAACTAGTAAAGCTGCGCGAGAGAGCTACCGCTTGACCGCGGTCTGAAGCTGCGACAGGCCCTTTTCGAAGTCGGCGCCGATCATTTTGTCCATGTTCATGAACAGGCTGAAGGCCTTGCCCATGAAGTTGTTCTCGCCGGACATGGCCCATTCGACCTTGGTGCCCGCGCCGTCCGGCGTGAGGGTAAAGTTCGTGAGGGCTTTCGAGGCGAAGGGTTCGACGAACTCCAGGTCGATGCGGACGCTCTCGTTCGGCTTCGAATCGAGTATGGTCATGGAGCCGCAGCCCACATCGCTGTTGCCAACCCAATCGTACCTGGCGCCCTTGCCGGCCGGGTTGGGAGTAATGGTGGTCTTCATGTTGGGGTCGAGCTTGGCCCAGGGAGACCAGTCGTTCCACTTGGTGAAGTCGTTGATTTGGCTGAACACGACATCGGGTGAGGCCGGGATCGTCGCCGACCGGGTGACGGCATACTTGTCCGGCTGCATCGCGATGACAGCGCATAGAGCGGCAATGACGGCAGCGAGGCCGATGCCGATTTTCTTGACCATGATCGTTCTCCTCCGAGGGAGATTAGCAGATTCTCACTGCCCTCGTGTGAGGCGGTCGGCCAGGGCCGGGGGCAGGCCAGATTCGACGATCCGCCGCTGGGTGGCAGGGAGGTCGTACTCGATCCTGCGCAGAACGAGCTCCTGGGAGGCCGAGTCGTAGAGGGCGCAGCCGGCACGCCAGTCGCGATCACGCGGTTGGCCGACAGAGCCGGGATTCACCAGATAATAGTCGCCGGGCTGGATCTGGATGACGCGCGCCGACTCGTTCAGGGCGACGGCCGGAATCATGCCACCCTGGTCGCCATGGAATTGAATCGCGCCCTGCAAGTGGGTGTGGCCGAAGAATACCAGCGGCGCCTGCATCGACTGACGGGCGCGGAGAATCTCCGGAACGTCGAGGAGATATTCGTCCTCGTCGAAGGGAGAGCCGTGCACGAGTTGGAAGGCGTCCTCAATCCAGACCGGGCCCTTTGGAAGAACCCGCAGCCATTCCGTATTGGAAGGAGTCAGGGTTTTCATGGTCCAGATGACGGCTGCCTGGGCGAGCGGGTTGTAGTCGTCGGTATTGTCCAGACCGCAGCACGCTTTGTCGTGATTGCCGCGGATCACAGCGTTGCAGTTGTCGCGGGCCCAATCGCAGACTTCGTTCGGACTGGCACAGTAATCGACGAAATCGCCGCAGCAGAGGATCTGGTCGTAGAGACCGGCGTTGGCAGCCACGACGGCGTTGAGCGCTTCGAGATTCGCGTGAATATCGCTGACGATCAGATAGCGCACAGGCGGATCAAGGCAACCTCCGGCGTCGCGCCGATGCGGGCGGGGACGCCGACCGTACCGATGCCACGGGTGACATAGAGATGCGAGCTTTCTTTCTGGTAGGTGCCGTACACGTAGGGAGTGATAAACCTTGCCAAATTCAGGTGCTGGTTTAGATACTCTACCGTGACTTGACCACCGTGTGTGTGACCGGCCACCGTCAGGTCCCAACCCTGCCCCGCAGCGGTGGGGAAAACGTCGGGGTTATGCGAAAGCAGAATGTTGAACGCGTCCTTGTCCAGCAACGATTCCGTTCCGGCCAGGTAGGGATGGCTTACGCGTTGATAGTCGACTCCGGCAATGCGCAGCCGGGCGTTGCCAAACCGCAGCGATTCCGCGGTAGAACGCAGGAAACGGGCGCCGAATTTCGCAGACTCGCGCTCGACGTATTCCAGGCAATTGCCATAGATCTCATGATTGCCCATGCAACCAAAGACGCCGGCTGCGGACCTCAGGCGCTTCAGTTGACGGAGGCATTCGTCCAACGGGTCGTTTTCCCGGGTTATCAGGTCGCCCGTGACGAAGGTCAGGTGGGGCTGAAAGTTGTTGGCCATGTCGATGGCCGGGACCAGGTCGCGCTCACCGAAAAAGCCGCTCATATGGATGTCAGAAATCTGGGCGATACGGAGGCCGTGTAGATCCTTGGGAAGGCCGGGAATGGAGATATCGACCTGCTTGGGGACGAGCTGGTTTCGCTCATAGAGCGAGCCATAGCCGAGCAGCAGGGCCGGCGCCGCCATGGAAGCGGTTTGGAGCACCTGCCTTCGGGCGGCGTCGACCGGCGGCGATAGCCGAGAGAAAAGTTCCAAGAGGAGTGCCGTGCCAACGGCGGCCATGGCCCATAACATTCCGAGACCTCGCGCCCATTCATAGGCCAAACCGGGCGGAAGGTGCCGCCAAAGGGGCGGGATGTTGAGGAGCAGCGTGGAAATTGAAAAGATCCCGCTGGCCAATACCAGTTTTTTGCTAGCGAAACGCCGGCCGAGGATTCGATGGCTGATGACAACCAACACAAAGCCGAAGACTTCCGGCAGGAAGCGCTTGATTGAGAAATCCATCCCTATTTCCATCATATCGGCAGGAGGCACGCGGAACTTTTCGATTGTTCACGGTGTCAGGAACAAAGGTGAGAACATTGGCAGCTATTACCGGCACGGCGCCGTTTTTCGGGTTGCTGGGAACCGTCTTTGGGATCCTCGGCTCATTTATGGGCACTACCGGATCCAGGGAACACGCGTTTGCGCGCCTTGCCTTCTCGTTAGCCTCGGCGCTGTGGTTCGTGCCGTTCGGACTGGCGACCGCTCTGTTGGCCCGGGCCTGTTTTGCCGCTGTCCGCGGGGCGCACACGCGCATGCTGGAGGAAGAGTTGATCGCTGTCCATCACTTGCGCGTAGCGCTGGCCCACTGGCGGGCGCGGTTGTAGAGGTCGATCACGACCGTATTTTTGTTATCGAGTTTCTCGATTTCATCGGCTAGTGACTCCAGTATTGGGGCGAGCGCGCGGGCTTCCGCCTTGTTGCCGCGTTTGTTGAGTTCGTCGCCGAGAGCGAGGTAGGTGCGGATGAGCCAGGTGCGCGCGCCGAGATTAGCCGGCTCTGCGCGCATGGCTTCGCCGATAGCCGCCGATTTGCGCCAGGCGGCGAGTGCCGGTTGGAATTCGCCGAGTTCCTGGTGGCGGGCGGCCAAGCGGAGGTAGAGATCCATCAACTGGCGGCGGGCACCGGTATTTTGCGGGTCGGCGGCGGCGTGGGCCTCGACGATTCCGGTGGCCTCGGCGAGCATGCGCTTGGCCTCCGGATCGCGCGGGGCCAGGGCGGCGCCGTGGCGCATCCGGCTCATGGCGTAGTCGAAACGGCTGACCGGCGACGCGGGGTTGGCATCGAGCAGACGCCGCGCCTCGGCCGACATTCGGCTAAACCATATCAGGGCCCCTGGCCGGTCGCCTAGACTCTGCTTGAATCCCCAATGCGCATCGCCAAGGCTTGCGTAGACCAGCATGAGGCTCTTCCGCGTTGACACGTTGCCGGGTTCGGCGGCCAGGCGGCGCTCATGAATGGCGATGGCCTTGCGAAACTGCTCCGCGGCTGGGGCGGCCTGGCCGAGATTGAAATACACCGCGCCGGCGGCGCTATAGGCCTGGGCGAGTTCGGGCTCCGCCGCGGCATCCGACTGGACAATTTCCTCGAGAACGGCGATGGGCGCGAGGGCGTATTCCAGAGTTGGCTTGGAGCGGGAACCGATGTCGCGATTGAAACGGGCATAGGCCTGAGCGAGCTTTCGCTTCACGTCCCGGTTGCCGGGGTTCGACTGCGCAGTCTTGCGCAGGATATCGATGGCCGACTCGATTTTGGCTTGGCCTTCACTAAAGCGGCCGGACCGGACGGCGCCCTCCGCGCCGCTGAGATAGACTCCGGCGAGGCCGATGGCGACCTGGGCGCCGGCCGGGTCCTCCTGGTGCAGTTGCTCGAACATCGCCTGGGCCTTACCGGCACTGGCGGCACCGGTCTCGCGCTGGTCGAGGGACGGCTCCAGAAAACTGGATTCGATTTCGGAGATTCGGGCGTAGCCTTCGGCGATTTCGGTGCGGAGGGCCCGATCGGCGCCGGCCTCGGCGGAAAGGGCGTTGAGGTAGTCGAGCGCGCTCTTGACCACGATTTTTTGCGCGCCCGCCGAAGCGGCGAGCGGGCGGACAGAGTCCTGCACGTCGAACATGAGAGTGCGTGCGATGCCGCGCACCTGGTTGAACCGGCGTTCGGCGCGGCGGGCCTGGTAGAGCGTGGACACGGTTCCGGCGAGGATAGCGGCGGCGACGGCAACCACCGCCAATGTCGCCAGGCGGTTCCGGGCGATGAACTTCCGAAGGCGGCTGGCGGCGGAGGCGGGGCGCGCGGCGATGGGGCGGTTTTCGAGGTAGTTGGTGAAGTCGGCGGCGAGTGCGGCGACGCTGGAGTAGCGGGCGGCGGGGTCCTTGGCGGTGGCGGTCGAAAGGATAGTCGACAGATCGGCGTCGAGGCCGGCGTTGGGCAGCTCCGTCTCGCAGATGGACCGTTCGAGCGCGCCAAGCGAGGAGGAGTCGGTTTGCTGTCCACGCCGGCCCGTTGAGAGCTCGTAGAGCAGCAGGCCGAGCTGGTAGACGTCGGTCCGGACGGTAATGAGGCCGCCCAGAAGCTGTTCCGGTGCGGCGTAGTCAGGCGTCACGGGGCCGAGAGCGGTCTGGGTGACCCCGCCGGTGTCGCCGGTGAGTGTGGCGATACCGAAATCGAGAAGCTTGGGTGTGCCGTTCGAGTCGACCAGAATGTTCGACGGCTTCAAGTCCCGATGGACGACGAGGTGGCCATGGGCGTAGCTGGCCGCTTCGCAGATCTTGAGGAACAACTTGCGCTTGTCGCCTTCGAATCGATTTAGCGGCTGGCCCTCGACGAGTTCCATAACAAAGTAGGGCACGCCCTCCGGTGTGGCGCCGCCGTCGAGCAGGCGGGCAATGTAGGGATGGTTCAAGGCCGCCAGGATTTGGCGCTCACGCTCGAAACGTTCCCGGAAAGCGGGCGAAAACGCGCCTTGCCCGCAGAGCTTGAGGGCCACGGTTTGCTGGAAGTCTCCGGTGCGGCGCGCCTCGAAAACGATCCCCATGCCGCCCCTGCCAATTTCGCGGACAATGCAATAGGCGCCAATCCGTTTCCCGATCCAGTAGGGTTCCGCCGCCGAGCGGAAATCGCCGATGATCTGTCCGGCGCCCCGTGCTTGCCCGTCGTGCGCGAGCAGGCTCTCGAGATCCGCCCGCATCTCGGGATCGCCGTCCGTTTCCCGCGCAATGTAGTTCGCGCGATCCGGCGCGTCGAGAACGCTGGCGGCGTCGAAGAGTTGCTCGAGTCGTGCCCAGCGCCCGGGATTCATTGAAAAACGGCGCGTTGCAGAGCGCGGTTCAGCCAAGCTTCGGCCATCCGCTGTTCCCGGTGAACAGTGGCGGCGGAGATGCCGAGAATATCACCCACCTCTTCCTGGCTATAGCCGCCGAAGTAGCGGAGTTCGATGACGCGGGCCTTGCGTTCGGAGTTTTCCGCGAGCTCGTCGATCGCGGTATGGATGGTGAGGAACTCTTCGGCGGAGAGGATCTCCTCGGCGGTTACATCGGTGGTTTCGACGCGGTTCTGGCCGCCACCGCGCTTGAGGGACTGGACCCGGCGGGCATGGTCGACCAGGACTTGACGCATTAGTTGCGCCACGAAGCCGAGAAACTCCTTGCGGCTGTCGAACCCGCGCGGATTCGCCTTTTGGAGTAGTAGGTAGGCTTCATGGATCAGGGCGGTGGGCTGGAGGGTGTGGCCGGAGCGCTCCTGCCGGAAGTAGCCGGAGGCCATGGTTCTCCACTGGGGATACAGCAGGCGCGCAACCTCTTCCAGCGCCTTGCGGTCTCCCGACGACCACCGGTTGAGTAGCCGTGTTACCTCCCCGCTGTCCGCCATTTGCAAAGAGTATATCAATCCGCCGCCGGCTTGCTTTTGCCGAGCGACGTGGCCATGCAACCGGCCACCACAAGGAGGGCTCCGGCGATGTTGCCCAGGTCAAAGTGCTCGACGGTGACCTGGTGCGGGAAACGCCGCGAGGCGGCAAACTGAAAGAGCACGGTAAACAGGGGCGCCAAGGCGACGACGGCGCTGACCCGCGACGCGTGCCAGCGGGCCAGTGCCTCACTGAAGAAGCCGTAGCCGAGCAGGCTGTTGAGGCAGCAATAGGCGAGCAGCCAGGCGGTGGGCGCGTCCAGGTTGCGAAGGCTGGAGGGTGTGGCAAAGGGCAGCATAGCGACCGAGCCGGTGCAGTAGACAAAAGCCATGATGGCGATGGAGCTCATCGACCGCAGCAACTCTTTTTGCGCCAGCGCATAGATGGCCCACAGGGCCGCGGCACACAGCACCGCTGCGACGCCAGTGAAATAGGCGCCGCCCGCGCCCGCGGTAAAGGCGGCCAAGCGGTGGTGGAAGAAGAGCAGGACGCCCGCGGCCAGCAGCGTGACGCCGGCCACTTGCCAGCGGCCGAAGGGCTCCTTGAAGAGATACGCCGCGCCGAAGATCACGAGAATGGGCGCAAGCTGGATGAGGATTTGAGCTGCGGCCGGCGACGTGTTGCGAAGGCCGATCAGGTAGCCGAAGTTGTTGCCGAGGAAGCCGCCCAACGCAGCGCCAAGCAGCAGCCAATGCCGCGGCGATAGGCTTGCGGCGTTGGGAATGGCACGGCTGCGCGCGACGAAAATGGCCATGCCCGCCGCCGCCGCGACATAGCGGACCCAGGTGATGGTGACGGGGTCCAACCGCTCCAGAATGGGCCGCAGGGCGACTGGCAAACTACCCCACAAGATAGCGGTGAGCAGAGAAAGGGTGAATCCCGCGCGGGCGTTGATCAACCTACCATGCTACCGGTTCCGGCCCGGTCAGAATCGCCAATCCATGCCGACGAGCGGGAATAGACCGAGCTGATCGCCAATGCGAAGACGATTCGCTTCCCGATTCCAGGATGCCTCGGCGAAGTTCTTGCGATTGGTCACGTTTTGGACGCCGAGCCAGACCAGGAGAGGCTTATCCCGGACGGTGAAGGTGCGGTCCAGGCGGAAATCGAGGCGGAAGTAGTCCGGAGCTCGAACTCCGTTGACGCGCGAGAGATCGAAGATGCCGCGGCGCTGCTCCGTACTGAGACGTTCGTCGAAGGGGGTGTACGGGCGGCCGCCGAGATAGGAGATGCGGGTCGAGAGTTCCCACTTGGAGGTCAGGCGATAGCCGCCGACGGCGTTGAACAAAAACGGATAGTCGAAAGAGCCGGGCCGGAGAACGCCATCCAGGCCCGCATGGCGAGTGCGCTGGAAGGCCAGGTTCGCTTGGCCAAACCATTTATCGCTGAAGCGTTTTTCGAGGAAGAATTCGACGCCGCGCGATTGACCCCTGCCGGCGCTAACCATTGGAAACAGAAGGTTCCGGACGGCAAAGGTGTCGCCTGCGTTCGCCAGCGAAAACGTGGGATAGAAAATGGCGACAGGATAGGCTGAGTAATCCTTGCGGTAGGCTTCCAGCGTCATTCGCAGAGTGGCGGACGGCGTGAGCGTGAAGCCAGTAATATAGTGGTCCGAGCGAATGGGCGCCAGGCCCCGGTTGACAGGGAAGGCGGCGAGAAATAGGAAGAAGGGTTGCTGATAGTAAGTGCCGTAGCTGGTGCGCCAGCTTAGGCGATCGGTCAACCGGACACTCAGTCCGGCGCGTGGGCTGAAGCGGGTGGCAGAAAGATATTCGTAGTTGTCGACGCGGCCGCCCCAGGTGAAGTTTAGCCGCGAACCGATGTTGCGGGAGGACTGGAAGTAGCCCGCACCCTGGAAGGCGTTGAAGCGCTGGTTAATAGCAAAGGTGTCAACGTTGCGGCTCACGGTGAACGGATTGTCGTTGCCAAGTGGCTGGCTGGCGTCGTAGCGGATTCGAAACATCTTGAAGCTGCCGCCGGCCTGGATCTTGTCAAAGACAGGAGCGTGGGCGGTGAGATCGTACTTGAGGGTTGTTTCCGCCTCGCGATTATCCTCCGAGTAAACGAGCGGGCTGTGGGCGATGAGATCGTCAACATTGGCCCCCGTCGTACCAAAACGGATGAGATCCTTGACGCGTGTCGTCACCGACGCGTCTGAATGCGTGAAGCCGAGCAACCCGACGGCGCGGTCGCCGATGAGCCGTTGCCAGTTGAAACCGGTGGCCGCTCGCCAGCCCTCATAGCGAATATCGAGCGTGGCGAGTTCGTTATCGGGCTTCCGCTTAGCCGTAGGGCCGAGGCGGATGTTGTCGATACCGGTGAAGTTCACCACCCAAATGCGGTCCCGGGCTGAAAGGTCGTACAGCGCCTTCGTGTTGAAACTATAGTTGACCGGCACGCCGCCAAAGCCTATATCCTCAGTCACCAGGTCGAGGAAACTGCGCCGCGCGGAAGTGACCCAGGAGCCTTTCCCCTTGTTGATTGGACCCTCCAGAATGACTCCCGCTCCGGCGTAACCGACGGTGGCGCGGCCGGAGAGCTTTTCGCGGCTGCCTTCCCGTTGGGCGATTTGCAAGACGCCGCTGAGGCGATTGGTGAACTGGGACGGGTAGCCGCCTGTCATGAAATTGACATCGCGAATGAGTTCGGAGTCCAGGATGCTGATGGTGCCGCCCGCCGAGGCGAAGTTGGCGAAGTTGTTGATGTTGGGAATTTCGACGTTGTCGACGATGAAGAGGTTCTCCAGGGGACTGCCACCCCGGACGATCATGTCATTCCGGAAGTCGTTGGAGCCGATGGCGACTCCTGGGAGCGTTTGCACATAGCGGGAAACATCCTGGAGCGAGCCTGCGGTTTTGGAGATATCGCGGCGGGAGACCAGATAGTTGGAGTTCTTCACCTCTTCCGGGGTGACAAAAGCGCTTTCCGTTACGGTAATTTCACTGCGCACCGCGTCGACCTTCGGCATTTCCACTTCGATCCTGGTCTCCAGGCCGGCCCGGGCCTCGGCCTCTCCAATGTCTTGTCCGTTGGCGGTGAGACGGACTCGCCCGGCACGCACGTCGACGATGAGGAAGCGCCCGCCTTCCCCGGTGTCGGCACAACGCGCACCCGCACAGACCTGGACGCCTGGACCCCCGTTCAACAAAACGCCTTGGATGGAGCCGACTCCGCCGGTGTCCTGCGCGGCCAGCAGCGCGGTGGCGAAAAGGATGCGAAACAACACATAGGGTATGATGCCGCCGGCGCCACGGAGGGCGCAAAATCTGCGGTATCGTGACTTCATGCGAGCACTCCTTTGGGCCGGACTGTTTACGCTTGGGGCGGCGGACGGTCCGTTGATCACCCCCGACATCGTCTATGGCCACAAGATGGGCATGGCGCTGACGATGGATTTGTTTCAGCCAAGAGCGAATGTTAATGGGGCAGCGCTGCTGTTTATGGTCAGCGGCGGATGGCGGTCCAATTGGACGGCGCCGGAAAAAGCGGCCGCCTTCTTTCAGCCGATGGTCGACAAGGGCTTTCAGGTGTTCGCGGTGCGGCACGGATCGAGCCCGAAGTTCTCGATTCCGGAGATTGTCGAGGATGTGAAGCTGGCGGCGCGGTTTGTGAAGTCGAACGCGGGCAAGTACGGGTACGACGCGAACCGGCTAGGCGTTTACGGCGGCAGCGCCGGCGGCCACCTGTCGCTGCTGCTAGGCACCACGGGCGATGCGGCCACGCGGGTTCAGGCCGTGGTCGCGTACTTTCCGCCGACCGACCTGCGCGGCTGGGTGAGCGAGGATCCGAATGCGAACACGAACTACCCGGCGCTGCGATTTTCGCCGGCCAAGGCCCCGGACTGTTCGCCGCTGCTGCAGGTGACACCGGACGACGCGCCGTCGCTGCTGATTCACGGCGACAAGGACACGCTGGTGAAACTGGAGCACAGCGAGAAGATCTTGGCGGCGTTCAAGGAGAAAAGCGTTCCGGCGGAATTGATTGTCATACCAGGCGCGGGCCACGGATTCCGGGGCGAGGACGAGGTCCGCGCGCGCACGGCGATGCTGGCGTGGTTTGAAAAATACCTGGCGGCTCGTTAGCGCGTCTCGCGAACGGCCGGGATGAGTTGCTCGATACGTGTGTCGCGCAGGCAGAGCCCGCCCCATATGGCCATGCCTATGAGGATCTGGACGATAAATGGCTCACCGATGCGCATGTGCGTGGCGATCGCGCCACCCATGTAGCCGGTGAGCAGGATGGCGCCCAGGACGCAGGTGCGCGGAGCGAGATAGAGGAGCGTGCAGACGATTTCCACGATCCCGAGCGGCGTGGCGAGTTTGAGCGGCCATCCCAGATGGCTAAAGCCTTCGGCCAGTCCTGGCGGGCCCGCCAGCTTCATGGCACCGCTGCCCAGCAGCATAAGCGCCGGCGCACCGGAGAGCGTCCAACCGGTCCACAGCTTCATTTTGGATGACATGTCATTACATTACTAGTCAATAGTTGACATGTCAACTATAAAGATGCTAACGTTGCAGTATGGAAAGGACCTCGGTCCGGCGGCTCCGGGAAGAGATTCGGCAGAGTAAGCCCTTTCAGAGCGCGAGCCACGCCGCGGCGCTGGCCCTGATTCGCACCGTCGACGAGGTGCGGCGGCGGGCGAGCGAGATGGTGGATCTGAGCGGCATCAGCATGGAGCAATATAACGTTCTGCGGATCCTGCGAGGTTCGCGCGGCACTCCCATGCCGGTACTGGACATCGCGGCCCGGTTGTTGGAGCGGAATCCGGGGATTACCCGGCTGCTGGACAAGCTGGAGACGAAGGGGCTGGTGACCCGAGTGCGATGCACCC
Organism: Acidobacteriota bacterium; assembly: GCA_016871155.1. Classification (GTDB taxonomy): domain Bacteria; phylum Acidobacteriota; class Terriglobia; order Bryobacterales; family Bryobacteraceae. The sequence goes on from VFZO01000011.1 coordinate 54,358, forward strand.
ATGACCGGCGTCAGGTGTTGTGCTCCATCACTGAGACTGGGCTAGCGTTGCTGAAATCGCTGGACAAGCCAGCCGAACAGGCGAATCAATCGCTCTTCGCCGCACTCAGCGAAAGCGAAATTTACAAACTGATCGATTTGTTGGACCGTATCCGTCATCCGGAACGTCCGAAGGAGTCAGGAACATGAATATTGCGGAACTCGACAAAGAGTTGAACGATCAAGTGCTTGGAGGCGACATTCTCGGCGCCTTTGACCGGTTCTACGCCGAGAACGTGGAGATGCGGGAGAACTCCGCACCGCCGGTGGCCGGCAAGGCGGCAAACCGCGAGCGGGAGGTGCAATTCGTAGGGGCGGTCCAGGAGTTTCACGGTGCGCGGGTGCTGGCCTCGGCCGTAAACGGCGACACCAGTTTCAGCGAATGGGAGATGGATGTCACTTTCCAGGGCGGCATGCGCGTTACCATGGCGCAAGTGGCCGTCCGCACCTGGGCCGGCGGCCAGGTCGTGAAAGAGCGTTTTTATTACAACAAGGGGTAAAGCCCCGGCGAGGAATACGAATGAAACTTGAGATCCTGATCTTCGCCGCGGCGAGCGTTTTTGCCGCGGACTACACGATCGACACGGCGCACAGCTCGGTCAGCTTTTCGGTCCGGCACATGATGGTCACCAACGTTCGCGGACAATTCGCCGGCTTACAGGGGACAATTCGTTACGATTCGAAGAATCTTGCCGCCTCGAAGGTAGACGCGACGATCGACGCCGCGACCGTGAATACCGGTATCGGCAAACGCGACGACCACTTGCGCTCGGCCGATTTCTTCGACGTCGCGAAGTTTCCGAAGATGACGTTCCAGTCTACGAAGTGGTCGAAAGAGGGCGATCGGGTTCAGGTGACCGGTAACCTGACCTTGCACGGCGTGACGAAGAGCGTTGTGTTCGACCTGGAAGGCCCGGCTCCGGAAGTGAAGGCGCCCGACGGCGGCTTCCGTACCGGAGCCACGGCGACGGCGAAGATCAATCGCAAGGACTTTGGCTTGGCCTGGAACAAAGTGATGGAAGGCGGCGGGGTGACCGTCGGCGAGATCATCACGATCACGCTGGACATCGAGGCCAGCCGCAAATAGGTTACTTCCTGGCCGCCCGCTCGGCGCGCTCTTCTTCCTCCTCCTCATCGGTTTCGACGGTGATGGGGGCGAAGACGGCGCGAGGCGGCGTTGGGTACGGCACGTTCCAGCCCTTGATCGCGCCCCACACGGCTCGGTTGAGCTTTTCGGTGGGCGCGGCGTCCGGTACATCGAAACGCATTTTCGCCGAATCGCGGGCGGCTTGGCGGGCCTTGCCCTTTAAGGCCTGCAGCGGCGGATTGACTTCGAAAAGCGACTGCTTCGGCGCTTCGGAGACGAAGGGCGAGAAGTCCGGAGATTCCGTGAAGGATTCGCGCATTTCGTTGGCGATCAGATCGAACAGCGACATGGTGGGAAGGCCGAGAATCAGTTCGATTGTCTTCAACATACTTTGGTGCGAGTAAAACGTGGAATCGACATGGCCACGCTTGGCATAAGGACTGGCGACAAGAGCGACCGTGCGATGCCCATCGACGTGATCGACGCCGTTCTGCGCGTCGTCCTCCACGATGAAGACGGCGGTTTTCTTCCAAAACTTCGATTTTGAAAGCGCCTCGACGATCTTGCCGACGGCGAAATCGTTGTCGGCCACCATCGCCTTCGGTGACGACGAACCGGGGCGGGTGCCCTCCGTGTGGTCGCAGGGCAGCAACAGGATCGACAGGTTCGGCATCTTGCCGTCCTTTTCCCATTGCTGCAGGTCCTCGACGAAAAGGTCCGCGCGCACGACGTCGGGCACGGCATGCGAGTACGGCGGGAAGTAAGGGGCCAGCACGGTGTTCAGCTTGGCGATGGGCGCCTTGATATTCCAGCGCCCGCGGAACTTCCCGCCCGCCTGCCATTCGTTGAGCAGATTCTTGCGCAGGGTCTGATCGTTGCCGAGCGCGCCGGCGTATTCACCATATACCTTCACCGAACGGCCGCGGGCCAGCGCATAGTCCCACAGAAAGCCGCTGGACGAGTACGCCAGCGGGTCGGTCCCATTGTAGGGATAGCTGCGGCCGTCGTAGCCGGGCCACAAGCAGTAGGCGGTCTCATTGGCCTGCGTAGCCCACTGGTGACCGTCGGCGCTGTTGCCGCCGGTGGCATAGAAGTTGTCCAGGAGCACGAACTGCTGGGCGATCTTCCGTTGGTTGGGCGTCACATCCTGACCGAAGAGCACGAGGGCGGGGTCACCGTTGCCGCGCGGGAGATCGCCGAACAACTGATCGTAGGTGCGGTTTTCCTTGATTATGTAGACGACGTGCTCGATCAGCGACGGATCGCCCGATCGTGCGGGAATTGCGACGGGCTTGGTGGCGGGAGCCATGGGCCGCGCGGCGCCGGCCATGCGGTTGTTCTCGAGAACGGCGGTCGTATACGACGCGAGTTGCGTCTCGGCGGGCAGGTCGACGACCTGCACGGAACCCCGGTTTGCGTGCACGAAACGGCGTTCCGGCTTGTCCTGCCAGCCGGAGCCAACGCCTAGCAGCGCACCCACGGCAAGGCGCTTCCCGTCGGGGCTGAGGGCCAGGCTGGAGGGATACCAATATGTCGGGATCGCGCCGGCCATTGTGCCGGTGGCGGTGCGAAGAACCATCACGGCGTTGATGCCGCCGCAGGCCACATAGAGCCGGGCGCCGTCGGCGGACACCGCCAGAGCCGTGGGCGCGATGCCGAACACTTTGCGCGAGAAGGGTTGAAGGGGCCATGTGGCCGTGACCGCGAGGGTCCTGGTGTCGACGACCGAGATCGAGTCCGAATTCGTGTTGGCGACGTATAGCTTGCCGCGGGCTTCGTCCCAGGCGAGCGCCGTGGGGTGAAGGCCCACGGCGATGGTGCCAGTCACTTTTCCAGCGGCGACATCGACACGCGACACGGTGCCGCTGGCCGCGACGCCGCGGGCGTCGACCAGCACTTTGTCCGCCGTGGGCGCCATGCCGGTGGGCGCTGTGACTTCGCCCTCCTTGGGAACGCGGCCGCCCCAGTTGCCGACATAGGCGACGGTTCCGGCGGCGTCGACGGCCAGGCCGACAGGCGCGATGCCGGTAGGGATGCGCGCTTCGACCGTTCCCGACGCGCCGATGACAGCGAGCTGATTTTCAAAGGCCAGTGCGGCGAAGGCGCGGTTACCGCGCACGCGGAGCGCGCCGGCTTGAAAGCGGCCGATCTCCACGCCCTTGGTGTCGGTTCCGCGGTGGAGCCACACTTTGTTTTGGCGCTGAAACAACCAGGCGGGCGTGTCGCCATCCAGGGCTTGAATGCCGCCGCGCCCGCGCATGGCAACGCGGCCTTCCACAAGATTGCGCCGCCAATCCATGCGATATAGGCCTTCACCGGTTAGCGCATAAATCTCGTCGTTCGAATGGAAGCGAACTGCATAGACGCGGCCCTGAAAGACCGTGGGAACGCCGGCGGGAGTGACCATTTGACGGGTCGTTACGACACCGGGATCGGTGACCGCGCGAACGGGACGATCCGGCGTTTGGGCGATAACGGTGAGTCCGGCTGCTATTGCAAGAACAATGCGCATTGCCACATTGTATTGAAGGAACGTTCCAGATTTGCGGCAACGGCGACAAAAAACGTCCCGGCCGGCGCGGAGCCGGACGGGACGGTGGAAGGTTTTCGGAGGAGATTATCTAGTTGACTACCAACTTGGTGTTGGTACCGCCGATGCGGATTTCAGTGATGCGATACTTGCCGTCGCCGTTCTGGTAACGGATGGAGGTCTGGGCGAATTTACCGTCGCCTTGCTCCGATTTCACGGTAGCTTCGGCCTTGGTTTTGCCGCTCTTGAGGACGAGTTTGTCGCCGTCGACCTCGATCTTGTATTCTCCAGGCTTCAGTTCGACGCCGTTCAGCAGGGACGGCTGAAACAGCGTGACCTTGGACGACATTGCGCCGGCGAAAACCATCGTAATGGACGCGGCAAACAACACGAATAGCTTCTTCATGGACTTGAGGCTCCTGTACTTCTGGAAGGCGTTCGCCTTCGACTCGATTGTTCTACTGAACGGCGCGATTTCGATACCGTTTGTGGCTCGCCGCCAGTTTTGTGGGGTGCGGCGCTGACTCGTTTGCGCCGCGTTCTGTACTGATATACGGGCGAAGCTCAAAAATGTTCCGGGCTCGTTCAGTTTTTTTCCAGGAACCGCGCAACCCTCTCCAATACAAGGTGTTGTGTTTTTGTTTCGGAGCCGAAACCGGGAAACCACTCCATCCCAGGCTCGGCGCGGAACCAGGTCCACTGGCGTTTGGCGTACTGCCGGGTTTTTACCTTCATCTCGTCGAGAGCCTCGACGGAGGGCGCGAGCGCTTGCCTGTACCCGAGCGATTCGAACGGCTTCACGCACGGATCGACGCCTTGTTCCAGAAGAAACCGCACTTCCTCGAGCAACCCGCCGCTCCACATGGCTGCGCAACGTGCGTCCAGCCGGCGATAGAGTTCGGCGCGGGGCGGATCCAAACCTATTAAAAGGGTTCGATAGCCCTCAAGCGGCGCGACCGGGTTCTCGGAGAAGTGCGAATGCAGGCCCCGCCGGGCCAGGACGCGAAGTTCGAGTGCGCGGAGTGATTTGTTTTTGTCGTTTGGATGAATGCGGCGCGCGGCATCGGGGTCCAGACGCTCGAGCAGTTTACGAACATCGCGGCGCTCCAGATCGGCGCGAAGGGCGTCGTCGCGCTGGGGACTGGGCGAGAGACCTTGCAGCAGCGACCGCAGATAGAACCCGGTGCCGCCGCAGAGCACGGGCACGGGAATGGAGGGCAGGAGGGCCTTGACATCCCGGACGAAGTCGCCGGCCGTGTAGGTCTGATGCGGGTCACGGATATCGAGGAGATGATGGGGGATACCCCGGCGTTTGGCGCGGGGCAGTTTCGCGGAGCCGATGTCGAAGCCCCGAAAGACCTGGACGGAGTCGTAGTTCACGATTTCCCCGCCGAACGTTTCCGCGATCCGGAGGGCAACGTCAGACTTGCCGGAGCCAGTGGGTCCGGCGACGGCGATGAGGGGAAGCGAGGCCATCGTTCTCTCCAGTTTAGAATCGGGAACCAATTCGAGGCGCCAGGAATCGTATACTAAGAGGCAAAATAGCCCGGCGTCTCATTGCGTACGGGAAGAAGGACACCGAGACATGTACTCGAATCGCGTATTCCGATGGCTGGGGGCGGGTTTGTTCGCCATGGGCACGCTCTGCGCGCAGAGCGCCAAGCCTGCGCTTTCGGAAAAATCATCCGCCTATTTCAACTACGCGATGGGGCACTTGTACGCCGAGCTCGGCGTAGCGCAGGGACCGCGTTCGGAGTTCATCAACAAAGCGATCGACCACTTAAAGAGCGCGATGAAGGAAGACCCGGCGGCCGGGTTTATCGGCGAGGAGTTGGCCGAGCTGTACATCCAGGGCGGGCGGCTGCGGGAGGCGGTCCGCGAGTTTGAAGACATCCTGAAGACGAACCCGAACGATCTGACGGCGCGCCGGGTACTTGGACGGATCTCATCGCGGCTGATTGGCGACCCGCAGCAGCGCGGGCTGAATCAGAAGATGCTGGACCAGGCGTTGGAACATTACAAGA
>VFZO01000012.1 GCA_016871155.1 Acidobacteriota bacterium
CGCCCTCGGAAAGGGGATTCTGATCAAATCCGGCACGGGAGTGAGGCGTTGGTGTATACTGTGGGGGTCCGGGAGACCCAAAATGGAAATCCCGGTGGACTGCATTTTCGCCTTCTGCTCGGCGACGAACTTATCCAGGTCCGCCTGCAGCTTCTGATTCTCTTGCGTTTTGCGGGATTCTAAATCGTCAACCGCTTTTTGATGCACGCGTTCAAAGGCGTCCAAAGCCTGATCCCGGCGGACGGCGTCCTGAATGATATCGTGAATCTTCACGCCGGCCGCGTCGAGGGCGAGCATCACGGAGCCCTTCTTCATCTCTGCCGGCATCGCTTTGATGTGCTCGCTGGAGAGCATGTCGGCGACTTTGAATATGGAAAAGCCATTGCCGACCGAACGGATGTCGGCGGCGGAGTAGATTTCGTCGAAGTTCGTCAACGTGCCTGCGGCGGCCGCGGCAACGGGCTTATCGAACCTGGCCGGCGGCGGCGGGGCCGCTACGGTGGCTGCGATCTCGGCGATCGCGCGAGCGGCTTCGTTCGCGGCTGGCGGACGCGGCGCGGATCCAGGGGGCTCCGGCTGACCTTCGCCTTCGACGGAGACGAAATACTCGTACCATTTTTTCGACATAGCACTAGCTATTGTGCCACGCGGAAAGACGAACGGCCCGCCGGGAGGCGAGCCGTTCGTTGTGCGGGGTCCGGAGTAGATCTTGTTAAGCGGCCTGGAGCTTGCGCAGACGGGCGGCCAGCCGGGCTTTGTAGCGGGACGCGGTGTTCTCTTTAATAACGCCCCATTTCGCGGCGCGATCAATGATGGAGAAGGTGCCCGGAAGAGCGGCGGTGACGGCTTGAACGTCCTTGGTTTCCAGCGCGCGGCGGATATTGCGGATGCCTGTGCGAAGGCGCGATTTACGAGCGCGGTTAAACTCGGTCCTGCGCTCGGTGACCCGAACCCGCTTCAATGCTGATACGTGATTTGCCATACACTAATTCGTCATTTCAGAATACCATTGCCGCCGGCGTGGGTCAAATGCTCATCTGGGAACAATCGGGAGGCAGCGGGCGTCTGATGCTGGGATGCAATGGCAAGCGGCCGGACTCATCCTCTACTTCGGGTTTTTCGACCATCTCACCGCCTGGTCACGGCCTGGAGTGGGCGCATTGGTGCTCGCGCCGGTCATCACCGGAATCATCTTCCGTGCTGGCGCGCCAAGAGAGGGCGAGAACCCGCTGGGACGGTGGGGAGAACGGTTTATCCGATGGGTTCTGGTTCCGCTTTGGTTATTCCAATTTTCCCAAGACGTCATTAGTCTTAGTGCGAACCTCACGTCTCTCGTTGCCCAGCCCGACGAGCGGTTCTCGGGCATTTCGCCGGACTCCCGCAGAGCCAACTATTGGCCCTGGCTGATTTTCTTCGTCCTGGCGGCGATCCGGCCAGTCCGGGGACCGCAGTGGATCGCCAAGGCCTCGGTGGCCATACTCTTGGCCGCGCCCTTCGCCTATCGGGCCGAATTGCCAAACGTAGCCGCCCTGCTGGCGCAGCGGCAGGTTCTGGAGAATCTTATCCGTCTGATTGGGAGCATCCTGCTGTGGTTTCTTCCGATTGTCTACCTTGGGGGCCGCGCGAGCAGCAGTACCGGTTGGATGATGGCCGCTTGTTTCTCGGCGTTCCTTACCACGGAGCTGGCTTTGGCCGCGGGCGCAGTGCACCCCAAAATGGGCAGCTATGTGGGCGCGGTGATCGCCGGAACGGAGCAGGTGAGGACGGGCAAAACAATTCTTCTGCTATTAACCTCGATTGCCACCATTCGTTGCCTGGGAACCTGGACCGGCGACTGCTTCGGCCCCTATCGGCGCTGGTACCTGATTGCCCCTGTTGCGGTGGGAATCGTCTTCCTTCCCTACCCATGGAACGACTCCCGTATGCTTCCGGTGGCGGCGGCGTTTCCTTCGCTGTTCGGCGCGCTGGCCGCGGCCCGTTGGCGGAAAGTGGTGTCCGCGCCGCTGCGCGCGGGTCTTTCGTGGCTGATCGGCTTAACAGTAACGATCCTCTCCTATGCTATGGACGGCAAGGACCCCGCGCCGCTCCTGAGCTTTGCCGCCGCATTCGCCGCCGGCGCGGTGCTACACTTTCGCCGTGAGCGCCCTGCTGAAGAAACTCAACTATAAAGACCAGGCCGCGATCTACGTTCTGAACGCCCCGGAATCGTTCGCGGCGGAGATGAACGGGATGCGCGCCGCCGCGGAGGTTCGAACGAAAACTGGCAAAGCGAAGAACGTCTCGTTCGCTATCGCATTCGCGACCAAGAAACACGAAGTGGACGCGTTCGCCGACTGGGCGGCCGGGGCAACCTCCGGCGACGCCATCGTTTGGATGGTTTATCCCAAAGGGACCTCTAAACGCTACAAATGCGAATTTAACCGCGACAACGGCTGGGACCGGCTTGGCGCACACGGGTTCGAAGGCGTGCGAATGGTCGCTATCGACGAGGATTGGTCGGCACTCCGTTTCAGGCGGGTCGAATTTATTAAGACCATGACACGGAGCTTTGCGATGACCGATAAGGGCAAGGAAAAGGCGGCCGTCAAGAACAGCCGTCAGGCGTAGGGAACTTTGCGGATCTGAGAAGCGTCCAGGGATGCCATGCAGTGGCAGGCGGCCGGGCTCGTCTCCTATTTTGGGTTTCTCGAGTACATTTCAAGGACGAACTGGGCGGAAGTGGGCCTGGGTGCCATGCTCCTGGCTCCCGCCGTTGCGGGGTTCATCCTCCGCGCCGGTGCGCCGGAGGAGGGGGAGAATCAGCTTGGGCCTTGGTCGGAACGGGTCGTCCGATGGGTCCTGATTCCGCTTTGGCTGGCTCAAATGTCACACCAAGTTTTCGAGATGAATGGGCGCCAGACCTACTTCGTGTTTCGGCCGGAGAACAATCTGTCGCAGTCTTTTCTCGCCTGCCATGGCCCTTGGATTGTGCTTTTCGTAGTGGCTGGGGCCTGGCAGGTTCGCGGTCCCCAGTGGATCGCCAAGGCCGCGGCCGGGATCGTTTTTGCCGCCCCCTTGGCCTACTGGGCCGAAATGCCCAAGGTTTGGGCGGACGTTGCGAAGCGGCCCGATCTCTTGGGATTTGTTCCGCTGGTTGAGCGGATATTGTTGTGGTTCTTTCCGATGGTCTTTTTGGGCGGACGTGCCAATATCAGCGCCGGCTGTTTGACGGTCGCGTGTCTCATAGCGTGCTTCACTACAGAGTTGGGTCTGGCTGCTGGCGCGGTTTTTCCAAAAATGGCCGGGTTCTATGGGGCAGCGATTGGCGGGACCGAAAAACTGCGAGAGGGCAAGGCGTTTCTGCTTTTGCTTGCTTCCATTCCGCTCATTCGTTGCCTGGGAACCTGGACCGGCGACTGTTTCGGCCCCTATCGGCGCTGGTACCTGATTGCCCTGATCGCGGTAGGAATGGTATTTCTTCCCCACCCATTGAACGACTCTTATATGTTTCCAACGGCGGCCGCGTTTCCGTCGTTGTTCGGCGCTCTTGCGGCCGCCCGTTGGCGAAGAGTTGTGTCCGCACCGCTGCGTGTGGGTCTTTCGTGGCTGATCGGCTTGACAGTGACGATCCTCTCCTACGCCATGCACGGCAAGGACCCCGCGCCGCTCCTGAGCTTTGCGGCCGCCTTCGCCGCCGGCTCGGTATTGCACTCTCGGCGAGAACGGCAACAGGTAGCTTATCTACCGGTAGATTAGTGTAAACTCAGAGGAGCATGCCCAACTCCTCGAAACAAACCGAACTCCTGCAGGGCACTCTGAACATGCTGATCCTTCAGGTGCTTTCCCGTGGCAAGGCCAACGGGTATGAGATCGCAAAACAGATTGAAGAACGTTCGGGCGATGCGCTCATCGTCGACCACGGTTCGCTCTACCCCGCCCTGCGGCGCCTGGAGGCCAACGATTGGATCTCCGCCCAATGGGAGACCTCGCCCACGAACCGGAAGGCGCGCTACTACTCGCTGACGCCCGAAGGCCGGACGCGGATCGAATGGGAACGATCCCGCTGGACGGCCACCCGAATCGCGATCGAGCGTGTGATGGGGAACGCATGAAGTTCCGCGCTCTGTGGCGTTCCTTACGGCGGGATCCGATCGACCGGGAGTTGGAAGAGCATTTCGAACTGCTTCGACAGGAGCGTCTGGAGGCCGGCGACACGCCGGAACAGGCCGCTCGCCATGCCCGCTGGAAGCTGGGGCCCGCCCCCGCCATCGGGCAGGAGGTTCGCGGGCAGAGCTTGCGGCACAGGGGAGAATCGGCCGCGCGGTACGCTCGCTTCGCCCTGCGGTCCTATGGGCGGCACGGCGGGGCGTATATGTTGGCAACGGCGATTCTGAGCCTCGGCATCGGCCTGAGCGTGGCGCTGTTTTCCGTCGTGGAGGCGGTGGTTCTGGCGCCGTTGCCGTATCCGGCACAGGACCGGATTCACATGATCTAGAAGACCGATCCGGCCAGCCAGGCGCATCTGGTTGGGGAGATGGCCTACCCGGAGTTGGAGGACCTGCGGACCAACATTCCCGAAGCCGAAGCGGTCGCGCTCTTTCCGGCCGCGCCTTATGGCAACGGCCGCATCCTTCAGCACGGCTCGAATGAGCCTGTGCAGTTGGAAGCCTGCCCCGCCTCGCCGGACTTCTTCCGCGTGATGGGCATACAGCCCGCGATGGGCCGGGGCTTCGCGCCGGAGGACTCGGCCAAGGGCGCCGCGCGCGTAGCTGTCCTTGCCGATTGGGCTTGGCGAGCCCATTTCAACGCCTCCCCCGATGTAGTGGGCCGGCCGGTGCGATTGAACGGCCGCGACCACACCGTGATCGGCGTAATGCCGCCCGAGTTCGACTTCCCCCGCGGCGTGGGCCTATGGGTAAACCTGCCCGCCAGTTCGCAACGGCCAATGACATGGCTGCAGGCGGTGGTGCGACTGCGTCCGGGTGTGCCGGCCGGGAGGCTCCACGCCGCTGCCGATCGCACTTTCCGAATGCAGGCGGCGGACTTTCCGAAGCAGTACTCGCCCACCCAGCGCGCGGTAGTCACTCCGCTCGACGAGTTTCTGGTTGGCCCTTCCAAGGCGCAGTTGCTGCTGTCCTTGGCGGCGTCCATTCTGCTGCTGTTCTCCGCCTGCGCCAGCGCCGGAAATCTCTTTCTTTCGAGAGCGCTGGCCCGGCGGCGCGAGTTGGCCGTTCGCGCTTCGCTGGGCGCCACGCGCGGGCAACTGCTGGCACAATGCTGGATGGAGGCCGCCGTGGCGGCCGGGATAGCGACGGTGGCGGGCGCGGGACTGGCGGCGGTTGTCGCGCGGGCGCTGGCCGCATGGGCGCCGGCCGGCATTCCCCGGGTTGACGCGGCCGGTTGGAATCCCACCGTTCTGGCCGCGGCAGCCGTGGCCGCGCTTGCCGCAACGGCGGCCTGCGCCGCGGGACCCATGTTGCAACTCCGCACCCGCAGCCTGGAGAGCTTGTTGCGCAGCGGAGGGCCCCGGGCGGCGGGGTCGCGCTCCGGCAGCAGGCTGCAAAAGCTGTTTGTCCTGGCTCAGGCCGCGCTGACGGTGACAATTCTGGCGGCTTGTGCGCTGCTTTACCTCAGCAATCGGGCCATCTTGCGGACCGACGCCGGCGTGGCGAATCGAGATGCGATGACGGTCAATCTGGGGTTGCGCGGGCCCAAGCTGAATCCGGCCCTGTACCGCGAGACCTACGCGCGGATCCTCGAGCGGCTACGTTCCAGCGCCGGTGTCCGTGCCGCCGCCGGCGTGCTGTTGCGCCCCTTGGAGGGTCCCATCGGTTGGGACACCGAATACACCTACGAGTTCGAGGGTGGCCAGCGGGATCCGAACCGGATTCTCAAGGCGAACTTCGAAGTCGTCACGCCGGGCTATTTCGACGCCGTGGGAACGCCTATGCTCGGCGGACGGGACTTCAGCGAGCGCGATTCGGCGGAGACGGCCAAGGTCGTCATCATCAGCCAATCCGTGGCGCGGCGTTTTCGGGAGGCGGGGCTCGATCCGCTCGGCCAGCGAATGCGCGTATTCGACGACACACGCACGGTGACCGGCGTTGTGGCGGATGTCCGGTTTCGCGGCATGCGGCAGCCGGGCCACGATGTCTATGTGCCCTACCGGCAGGTGAACGTGCCGACAAACTACCTGGTGATCGCCGGCAGCGCCCCGCCGGCCGAGTTGCTGGCGCTGGTGCGGAAAACGGTGAAGGAGATCGCGCCGGACCAGGCCGTGGCCGGGGAAGCGACGCTTGGCCAGTTGATCGACCGCAACACGGCGAGCGACCGGTTCCTGCTGCGCATTCTGGCGGTGTTTGCCATCGGGGCGATCCTGCTGGTTGCGGCCGGCATTCACAGCGTCACGCGGGAGTTCGTCACGGCGCGGGCGAAGGAGATTGCCATCCGAATGGCGCTGGGCGCGACGCGCGGCCGGCTGGCCCGGGACACCGCCCGCCGGTTGCTGTTCGTTGTAGGCGCGGGTTCGGCGCTCGGCGCGGCGTCCGGGTTTGCGCTGGGCAGCGCGGCAAAGGCGGTCCTATTCGAGGTTCTTCCCGGAAACCCGGCGGTGCTGGGCGGGGCCGCCTGCCTGGTGATGGGAATCGCCGCGTTTTCCGCCTTCGTGCCCGCCTGGGCGGCGGCCGGCCGGGACCCTCGGGAAGAATTGCATTCGGATTAACCGGCTACAAACCGCTTGCCGGCGGAAAGTACTTTGGAGCACAATGTAGGGTGATGGGTCCCGCCAAACCAGTCGCGATCACCGATCACGCCCTTGAGCAGTTGAAGTATATCCGCGAGACGATGGAGCGCTCCAGCTCCTTCACCGCGGTGCCCGGCTGGGGAGGCGTGGCGATGGGGCTATCGGCGTTCGCCGCGGCGTGGTTCGCGGCCGGCGAAACCGACGTGTTCCGATGGTGCCGGATCTGGGTCTGGGAAGCGATGGCCGGAGCGGCGATCGGCGGCGCGGCCATCTATTGGAAAGCGCGCAACGGCGACAAGACCGCCTTCATGGAGCCGGGCCGGCGCTTTTTCCTCAGCTTCTGTCCGCCGGTCGTGGCCGGCGCGCTGCTGACCTGGATGCTCTATCAAAGCGGGCATGTCGCCGTACTGCCTGGACTTTGGCTGCTGCTCTACGGAGCCGGCATTGTCACGGGCGGCACGTTTTCGGTGCGCGTGGTGCCGATCATGGGCTTGTGCTTCATGACGCTCGGCGCGTTCTCGTTCGGATTCGCGCCCGCCTGGGCCAACTGGTTCCTAGCCGGCGGCTTCGGCGGGCTGCATATATTGTTCGGTCTGATTATCGCAAGGAGGTTCGGTGGCTAAATCAAACGCGGCCGTTAAGGCAACAGTTCTCAAGCCCGCCGCGGTGACCGCGGCTTCAAAGGAAGTACAGGCGCTGGACCGGCTGATCCATGAAAAGTCGCGCCTGGGCATCGTCAGTGCCCTGGCCGCCAGCGGCCCGATGTCGTTCAACGCCCTGAAGGAGTTGATGCAAGCGTCCGACGGCAATGTGGCCGTTCATACCCGCAAGCTGGAAGACGCCGGTTACATCGCTTCGGAAAAATCGTTCAAGGATCGCTTCCCGCGCACCGAGTACACGCTGACCAGCGCCGGCCGGGCCGCGCTGGAAAAGTATCTCGACCACCTGGAAGCGATCGTTGGCGCGATGCGGAAGCACTAAGGCTCAACGGGCGCCGTGGTGCTTCAGGTCGGCGAGCCGGTAGGCCTCGATCCTGGCGTACACGCCGTCCAGCCCTTTCATCCCCAACTGCCGGGCCTTGTCGAGCCAGGGCAGGCCGTCGCGGCCCAGGCGTTCTCCGCGCTGGACCCACGTCTCGCGTTCTGCGGGCGACAGCATCTCGTAACGATAGATAAACGCCGTCTGCCGGACCGCCTCCACGAAGAAACCGCCATCGAAAAAAGCCCAGGCGTCGTTCGGGTGATCCGTCATCCGTTCCATCAGACGGGCGCTCAGCGATGACCCCAGCCTGGCGTCCCTGGCGGCGTAGATGGCGGCCCTTCGGAGGGTCTCCATACGAAGGTTTAGGGGCGCGGTAGGGGTCAGGATCCGCATCGTATCATCGACCAACTGCGAGGTACGGTAGGCCGGATCGGTTCCGTCCCAGCCGTTGACGTTCCGCCAGGGCAACGACTTCGCGCCGCCGGTTTCGAAAGAATCGCAGATAAGCGGCGGGCCGGCCAGGACCGTGGCAGCCGCTAGAAGAGAGAGGGAAAAGAGTTTGAACATTGTGAGTTCTCCTTGGCCACCATATTGGGGCCGCGATCTGGAAAACGCGAGGTTGTTACGGTAAGCTTACCGCTTTGCACCGTTGAAAAGAATGGGGTTCCGTGGGAGATTCAAAGGAATGACCGCCGCCGAGCGTGAAGCCATTGTCGCCCTGGTGGGCCGGATTGAAGCAAGCGACGGTTTCGCGCAGTCGGAGCGGCTGTGCCGGTTTCTGCGCTTTACCGTAACCGAGTGGCTGGCGGGCAATGCGGGTCAAATCAAGGAGTACGCGATCGGCCGGGAGGTCTTCGATCGAAACGACAACTACGACCCGCGTCTGGATCCAATTGTCCGCGTCGAAGCGCGTCGGCTGCGGAAAAAGCTGGAAGAGTATTACGCAGGGCCGGGCAGCTCCGAACCGATCCGGCTTTCGTACCCGAAGGGCTCCTACGCCCCTTCATTGGAGACCGGGCGCAGCCGGCCGGTCCCGTGGCGGCCAATTGCGGCCGCCATTCTCGCGCTCGGCTTGGCGGGCGTCTACTTTGGCCGGCCAACCGCCGCGGAAAAGGTCGCCGTCGTGCCGGCCCGGTGGGTCTGGCCGGCGGAGGACGCCACCGGCGAAGTTCTAGACGCCGACCTGGCGGAGCGGATCGCCGCCGAAATGGCCCTCCGCGGAACCGCGACGGTCGACTGGCCAACGCTGCAGTCCTTTGCGTCCGGCAGCGTCAGCGTTCAGACTATCGGCGAAAAAACCGGCGCCTCGCGGGTCCTCGTCATCGCGGTTCGCCGGGAACCGGAGGGCTTGCGCGCCACCGCATACATGGTGGACCCAGCCGCCGGGCGAAAGATCAACGTCGTGGACCGGTCCCGGTTGGACCTTGCATCGCCCGAATCGCGCGCCGCCGAAGCGGCCCGAATCGTTCGGGATCTGAGCGGGCCTGGCGCCCGCTAAGCGGCCAAATACCCGGCCAGTTGCGCCGGCTCGACGTTCCCGCCGGACAGGATCACACCGATCCGTTTCACCGAGTCCGGCAGCTTCGGAATAGCCGCCACAGGAACGGCGCCGCTGGGTTCGACAACCAGATGCATTTTGTTCGCCAGCCAGCGAACAGCCTCGATGATCTCCGCTTCGCTGACCAGCGCGATGGACTCTAAATGCGCGCGCAAGACCGGGAACGTAAGCGCGCCGGGCATGGGTGAGCGCAGACCGTCAGCAATGGTCTCCGAGGGCGGAATCTGCTGCCGCTCGCCGGATTGGAAGGACAGCCACGTGTCGTTTCCGAGCTCCGGCTCGGCGCCGAACAACCGGATGGACCCGGATTTGTCGCGCGCCACCAGACACGTTCCGGCCAGCAGCCCGCCGCCGCCGATAGGCGTTATGAGAGCGTCGAGGTCCGGCACGTCTTCCAGCAACTCCAGCGCCGCAGTGCCCTGGCCGCAGGCCGTCAGAACATGATCGAACGGAGGAATGACGGTCGCACCCGTTTCCGCCGCGATGGCACGGCAGATCGCTTCCCGGTCTTCGGTGAAACGGTTATAGGTAATGACCTCCGCGCCGAACGATTTGGTGTTCGCCACTTTCACGGCGGGTGCGTCGTGCGGCATGACGACCCGGGCCTTGACGCCCGCCCGCTGCGCGGCCAGGGCCACACCGGCGGCGTGATTGCCGCTGGAATAGGCCATAACTCCCCTCCGCACCACTTCCGTGTCGAGCGACCGTACCCAGTTCGTTGCGCCGCGCAGCTTGAATGCACCGGCATCCTGCAGGTTCTCGCACTTCAGAAAGAGGGTGCGTTCCCCCAGCCGGGCCTGGACGACGGGTGTTCGGACAACGCGTCCGCGAATTCGCTCCGCGGCGGCGTGAACGTCGGCGGCTGTCATGGTTAGCGGCGCGTCTCCTGCCAGGTGCCAAGCGTGGCGTCGACAAACACCGACTGCGGAGAACCGCTCACCGAATCGCCCCAAAAGACTCGCCAGGACGGGTTCGGATGCTTGTCCGATTTTTCCAACTGAAAATTGACTCGCTGGTTCGGGTTTTTCTTCACGTATTCCGCGGCCTTCTCGGCGGCGATCTTATAGGCGGCCGGGGTGTCGATCTTCAACGCCGCGGTCAGCATCGGTTTGCCGCGGCCATTGTAGCCGTCCTCGACTTGGCCAAAAACACCCTCGTGGAGGTTGCCCGCCGATTCCACGGCCGACCAGGTGTAGGTCTTCGTCTTCAACTTGGACGGTGACACGAACACCGCCTGCCAGGCGGCCGATTTGCCCGGTTCGGCTTTCAACTCGTCCAATTGAATGCTGTTGACCATCAGGATCTGTGCGTCGGGCGCCCAGCTTCTGGCGGAAACGTACATCTTAAAGAAGGCGCTCTGGCCTCCAAGCGCTTCGGGCGCTTTCTTGGGTTCCTCCGCTTTTTTTGCTTGATTCGGCGCCTGGGAGCAGCCTGTAAGGAGTAAAGCCGCGGCGGTCGCTGTGATTGCAATCAGTTTCATTCGTGTCCTTCTTCTAGTTTACCCGGCTCTGCTTTAGGACCCTTCCATCCTTCATTACAAAATGAACGCTCCGCGTCCGCGTGATGTCCGCCACCGGATCGCCGGGTACCGCGATGATGTCGGCCAGTTTGCCGGCATCCAGCGTCCCCAATGTGTCCGAGACGCCGAACAGCTCCGCGTCGACGGAGGTGGCGGACTTCAACGCGTCGATCGGCTTCATACCCAGCTTGACCATCAACACGAACTCCTCCGCGTTCGAGCCATGCTTACCTACGCCCGCGTCCGTCCCGAACGCGATGCGAATGCCGCGCGCGATGGCGCTGCGCACTGTTTCATCCACTCTCCGGACGGCGGCCAACATTTTCAGCTTCGTTCTCGGGTCCATCACGCTGCCCTGTTTGTCCGCTTCCATCAGACTCCAGGACGCGTGTAAGGTTGGAACGAAAAAGGTGCCCTTCTGTTTCATGAGGGTGAGCGCCTCGTCGTCGAGGAAACTTCCGTGTTCGATCGAATCGATGCCGGCACGGATGGCGCGTTTGGCGCCGGCCGCGCCGTGGGCATGCGCGGCGACCCGCTTGCCCTTGGCGTGCGCCTCGTCGATGATGGCGTCCAGCTCCGCCTGTGTCAGTTGCGGAGAATCGACATCGTTATTCAAGCTGAGAACCCCGCCTGTCGCACAGATCTTGATCAGATCCGCCCCGTACTTCACGTTGTGCCGGACGGCCTGCCTGCCCGCCTCGGGCGAATCCACGATGCCGTCCCGCCAGTCCGGTTCGCGGCCGTAGAACCCCGGGCGCTGGCCGTTCATCCCGTCACAGTGACCGCCCAGCGAGCCGAGCCCTTTGCTGGCCGCCAGAATGCGGGGGCCCTCCACTTCGCCGGCGTTGATCGCATTGCGCATGGCCACGTCGACAAACTCGTTGGCTCCCAGATTTCGAACCGTCGTAAAGCCGGCGTGCAATGTGGCTCGCAAGTGCTTAATCGCGCGCAGGGCCGTCTCTGCAGTCGAGCGTGCCTGGTTGTCCAGCCGGTCCTGCCGGCTGTCCATGCCGCGCTCATTGGTCAGATGCACATGGGCGTCCATAAAACCGGGCAGCAGGGTCGCATCGCCCAGGTCGATGACCTTGGCATTCGGCGTCAGCACAGCGCTGGCGCCGACTCCGGTAATTTTGTTGCCCTCTACAACGACCAGCCCGGGTGATTGCAAGGAGTCCGAGCGGCCGTCGAACAGACGGGCCGCCTTAATCACCGTCTGTTGCGCGCACAGGGCCGCCGCGCCGAGCGAAAGCAGAATGAAGCACCGCATACGAACCTCCCTAATTCTTGTGGACCCGTCCGTCTTTCATTACGAAAATGACGGTCCGGGTCTTTGTGATGTCCGCTACCGGATCGCCCGGAACGGCCACAATATCGGCCAATTTCCCCGATTCTAGCGTGCCGAGAGTATCGGCGACACCGAACAGCTCCGCGTCCACCGACGTCGCGGCCTTCAAGGCCTCGATCGGCGAAAGGCCCTTCTGAACCAGAAGCACGAACTCTTCGGCGTTGGTGCCATGCGGGCCAACGCCGGCGTCCGTTCCGAACGCAATACGCACGCCGCGCGCCACGGCGCTGCGAAACGTCTCGTCCAGCCGGCGCGCCGCCGCCTGCATCTTCACCCGCGTCCGCGGATCCATCACGCCGCCCTTTTTCTCCACCTGATCCAGGGCCCACAACGCGTGCAGAGTGGGTACATAGAACGTCCCTTTCTGTTTCATTAACGTGAGCGCCTCATCGTCCAGAAAGCTGCCGTGCTCAATGGAATCGATCCCGGCGCGAACCGCGCGTTTGGCGCCGGCGGCGCCGTGTGCGTGGGCAGTGACCTTCTTGCCCTTCGCGTGCGCTTCGTCGACGATCGCGTCCAACTCCGCTTGCGTCAATTGCGGCGAATCGACGTCGTTGTTCAGACTTAACACGCCGCCCGTGGCGCAGATTTTTATCAGATCCGCACCGTACTTGATGTTGTGCCGTACCGCCTGGCGGCCCGATTCCGCGGAGTCCACGACGCCGTCCCGCCAGTCCGGCTCACGTCCGCGAAAGCCGGGTCGCGCGCCGTTGGTCATGTCGCAGTGCCCACCCAGCGAACCGAGGCCGGGGCCGGATGCCAGAATGCGCGGGCCGGGAATCTCACCGGCGTTGATCACGTTTCGCAGCGCGATGTCCACACCGTTCCAGTCGCCTAGGTTTCGCACCGTCGTGAAGCCGGCGTCCAGAGTTGCACGGGCGTATTTTGCGTGCCGCAGCGCGATTTCAGCCGGCGTGCGCGCCTGCTCGTCCAGCACCTCCTGGCGGCGGTCCAAGCCGAACTGCATTCCCAGATGGACATGCGCGTCCATGAAGCCGGGCAACAGAGTCGCATCGCCCAGATCTATAACCTTGGCGTTCGGGGCAAGCACGGCCGACGGTCCAACGCCTACAATCTTGTTGCCCTCCACCACAACGAGGCCCGGCGATTGGAGCGTTGCCGACCTTCCATCAAATAGCCGGGCCGCGCGGACTACGGTTTGTTGGCCGAAAAGCGCCATTGCGGCGAGAAGAAGGCTGAGACACTTCATTCAAACTCCTTGGGTGGAGCGGATGCGCTTCGCGCGAACGCCTTGTACTTCACGTGGATCATCGCTTGGACCGGCACCCGGCGAAAGGCACGGTACCGAAAAACCCTCGTCGCTCTATCATCGCGCGCCCTGCGCCGAGAACCCGGTGGGCCATGCAGCCGGCCAAAGCGCTCGCGCGAAAAGCGGGATTTTCGATCGACTCCGCCCCACGGCCGCGCCGCCGCTGTTACGCTTTCTTGGCGGGAGCCTTCGCGTCGGGGTTGCCCATCGTTTCGATTTCGGCACGCTTGATCTTGCGGTCCTCTTTCATGCAGAGGTTCGACAAAATCACAGCGATCGAATCGGAGAGGCCAATCTCCAAATCGGCCTTGGGCTTGGCGCCGGACCGGCAGCAATCCCAGAACTCAATGAGCTGTTGATCCACCGGGTTGCGGTCTTCCTCGGGCACCATCACGCCCTTCGAATACAGCCAGCGCCGCGCGAATTTCAGTTCCTTCTGTACGAAGCTGTCCTGATCGGTCACCTCGTCTTTGCTCAGCAATATGGGCAGCGCCTTCGCACCCTTGCCTGTTGAGGCCAATGATGCGCTGGCCACGGCGGCCTTCGCGGTACCTGGCGCTGGGTTCTTCTTGGCCGGTTCACGATACCAGATGCCCAAGGCGGGTTCTTCGTCGGTACCCACGGTGATATGGATCGTGCCCTCGGTGCCCATGATCATTTCGCCAAACTGGGCGCGGGTGCCGCCGAACAATGCGCAGTGCTGATTCGTGGAGATGTAGGAAGCCAGCAGGCGCTGCCCTTTGGGGTAGCGGAAGATCAACTGGACGGAGTCGAAGACGTCGCGGCCGTCCTTGAAATAATCGATCCCGCCAACGCCGGAAACGGTGTCGAAGTGGCTGCCAAACATCCAGTCTGCGATGTCCATTTGGTGAGACCCGAGCTCCGCCACCAGGCCGCCGGAGAACTTCGACAGTAACCGCCAGTTGCCGTCTTCGCCGCGCGGATCGTTCTTTTTCATCGTCCACGTGTTCGATGGAACGTTGATCAGATTGCGATGCCATTGCGCGTAAACGTTGGTCACGTCGCCGAGCAGCCCTTTGTCCACCATCTGACGGGCCGTCTGGTAGAACCGGCTGTAGCGGCGCTGCAGGCCGACTTGCATCACCTGCTTGGGCCGTTCCGTGACGAGCTTCTTGAGCGCGTGCACCTCTTCCGGTTTGTGGACCAGCGACTTTTCGCAGAACACGTGCTTGCCCGCCAGCAACGCATCGCGAGTAATGGGGAAGTGGGTGTACAGCGGCGTGGCGATCATGACAGCGTCCACGTCGTTGCGGTTGAGAATCTCGCGGTAGTCCTTGTAGCCTTTCGGCTTGTCCTTGGAGATGCCGACCGCTTTGTCCAAATTGGTGGGGAAGATGTCGCAAGCGGCGACCAGCCGTCCGCCGTCTAGCCCGTTAATGTGCTGAATATGGTACTGACCGCGTCCACCGGTTCCGATGATCGCCATCTGGATCTGGTTATTCGCGGCCTTGACCTTTTGAATCCAGGGCGCTCCGGTAATGACGGCGGCGGTGGCGCCGGCCGCGATCTTCGTGGCGTCGCGGCGGGTAATTTCTTTCGGTTCAGACATGGCAATGCACCTCGAGCGGGGTGAACCCATTATTATATGGCAGTGGCGTCACGCATACGGCTATTGCTTCGAAAACCGGACCCTGAAAAGCGGGCAATCGTCGAGGCTCTCGGATATCCGGTCGACGACGGCCCCCTGGGCTCGTCATCGCTTAAGGAGTTTCGGGAGAACCCTCCGGCGGCTCTGGTGATCGACCTTTCACGGGTACCAAGTCACGGCCAGGAGGTGGGTGTCGCGCTCCGCCGGTCACCCGCCACGCGTTTCATACCGCTGGTATTTGTCGAAGGACTTCCCGAGAAAGTCGAAAGAGTGCAGTCGGTCCTTCCTGACGCCCGCTACACGGTCTACGCGAAGCTCGGCCCGGTACTGGAGGACGTACTGCGCGCCGCGCCCAAAGAGGTCGTGGTGCCGAAATCGCTTTCAGGCTTCGACTCGCCAACTCCCCTCGTCAAAAAACTCGGCGTGAAGGAGACGGTGGCGCTGACTGGAGCCCCGGCCGGATTCGCCGAGCGCTTGCCCGGCGTTCGAGTCGCCGCGAAGGCCCCGCTGACGATCTGGTTTGTCGAGACGCGCGGCGAGTTCGAAAAGGCGCTCCCCCGGATGAAGGCTTGTGCCGAAATGGGCGGCCTTTGGATCTGCTGGCCGAAGGGGCGGAAGGACGGGCTGAACGGGAATGTCGTTCGCGAAGTCTGCCTCTCGATCGGGCTGGTGGACTTTAAGATTTGCGCGATCGACGAGACTTGGAGCGGCATGCGTTTCGCCGTGCGAAAACCGCGCGGTTAAGCCCCTCTGGCATAATGTCTGCGGGATGCTCCGCCAAATACTGGAATCGGCGAACATGCCGGCCCGCAGGCCGCGCCTCGGGCCGAACTTTGAGTCCAGCATCCCCGGGGTACACATCGTCGGCGACCTGGCCGGGGCGCCGGTGGTTAAGCTGGCCATAGAGCAGGGCCACCAGTTGGCCGGATATCTGGCCGGCCAACGTGTGGAGAACGCGGCGGATTTCGATGTCGTCGTCGCGGGCGCCGGCGCCGCCGGCTTGAACTGCGCGCTAACACTGCGAGAGCGCGGGCTGCGTGTCGTCGTGCTCGAAAAGAACATTCTGGCGAACACGATTCACGAATTCCCGATCGGCAAAATCGTCTACGACGAACCGGTTTCGCGCGCAACCGCCGGGAGCCTTTGGCTGGAAGAATCGACACGCGAGGAGCTCCTGGAAAAGTGGGGCGAAGCGGCGCGCGAACTGGAAATCCGGACTGGCGAGGCGATCACGGGGATTGTTCCCGGCCCCGGGTTTCTGACTGTCAAGACGAACCGGGGCACCCTTACGGCTCGCAAGGTGGTGATCGCGACCGGCCAGCGCGGCGAGGCGCGCCGGCTGGGGGTTCCGGGCGAAGACCGCGCCAACGTGCACAACCGGCTCTATAATCCGGCCCACTTTCACGGGGAGCGAATCGTAGTGGTGGGCGGAGGCAACTCCGCTGTGGAGGCGGCTATCGCGCTCTCCGAGGCCGGGAACGAAGTGACGCTCTCTTATCGAGGGGCCGAACTGCACCGTCTGTTCAGCGCGAACCGGAAGAAACTGGCCGCCTCTAAAGTGAAGCTGGCGCTGAATAGCAACGTCTCTGAGTTCGGCGAGGGCCGGTGCCGGCTGAACGGCGAACACATCTCCTGCGACAGGGCGTTCGTACTGATCGGAGCCGATCCACCGGCCGCCTTTCTCAAACAACTGGGCCTGCGGTTGGAGAACGAGTGGGACTGGCGGCGCTGGCTCTATCTCGCCGTTGTGATGTTTGTCAGCTACACCATCTACGCGGTGAAGGGCGGCGACGGCAACGAATTTTGGCCATTTACCGGCTGGGGGCATAAGCTAGTCAGCTTCGGGGGGAAGCCATGGTCGTTTTGGTACACCGTGCTGTATACGGGCGTGATGACGGTCTTTGGAGTGCAGGCGATGAAGCGGTGGGGTATCGACTACAAAGACAGGTTTCAGATCTGGCGCTATATCAGTTTGATTAGCTTCCAGTGGATCTTCTTTTTTTTGATCCCGGAATACCTGGTTCAGATTGCCGTGCGGAATCAATGGGTGGGCGAGGCGCTGGCCTCCGATCCGCAGTTCACGAACAATCTTTGGCGCTCCTACGGATTGATCTATGCGTGGCCGCTGTTTTTCTATACGTTCATCGGGAACCCGCATCAGGTCTGGATCTATTGGGGCCTCATCCTCAGTTTCGGCATCATTCCAATCTTCGTCCTGCTCTACGGCAAACGCTACTGCACCTGGATATGCGGATGCGGCGGTTTGGCGGAGACCCTTGGCGACCGGTGGCGCCATTTAGCGCCGAAAGGTCCCACGGCGGCCAAATGGGAACGCATGAACCTGGCCGTGCTGGCCGCCGCGGTGATAGTGACCGTTCTGCTGTTGGGCGCGGACGTCTACAAGGTCCTGTCCAAACCCGCGCAAACCGGTTTGGAATACTACCACCTCTTCGCGGATGTCTGGCTGGTGGGAATCCTCCCGGTGGGGCTGTATCCGTTCCTTGGAGGCAAAGTGTGGTGCCGCTACTGGTGCCCGCTTGCCAAGATGATGGAGATCTTTTCCGCCTGGTTCACCCGCATGCGCTGGAGCCGGTTCGCGATCACGGCGAACGACAAATGCATCGCTTGCGGAGAATGCACCCGCAACTGCCAGGTGGGAATCGACGTAATGCGCTTCGCCATGCTGCAGCAGGAGCTGAACAACGCGAATAGCTCGTGCATCGGGTGCGGAATCTGCGTCACGGTTTGCCCGATGAAGGTTCTGCGTTTCGAAGACACCTCGAAACGGGAGCTGGTACAAATCGCCGGGGCCCGCTAGTTCCCGGTGGGCGAAACCCGTAACTCGTTGACTACTTTGGTTACACCCTTCACCTTCATAGCCACCTTCTCGGCCTTAGCCTTCCCCTTGCCGGTGCGCACGATGCCGCGAATGGTCACAACGCCGTCCTTCACGGTGACATCCAGCGCCCCGCCTTTTACGTCCGGATCGCCCGCCAGACGCAGCCGGACTTTGTCGTAGATATCGTCGTCCTGCTTCTGGTCCGCTAGCAACACGGCCGCGCCACTCAGCGTCAGAAATGCAACTCTTCTATTCATCGCTCGCTCCACCTACCATTGTGCGCCAATCGAGCTCGTTGAGAAACTCCGGCTGACTCCGCCAATCGGGCTTCACCTTCACGAACAGCTCCAAGTGAATCTTCTTCGCGAAAAAAGTTTCCAGTTCTTTCCTGGCGCTAATTCCAATTTTCTTGATCATAGCGCCGCCGGCGCCCACGATAATGGACTTTTGGCCGGCCCGCTCCACGAAAATCGTCGCCATGATTCGCGTGAGTCCCGGCGTCTCTTCCCACTTGTCCACCAGGACCGCCACAGAATGCGGAACCTCCTGCCGCGCCAGAATCAGGATCTTCTCTCGGATCATCTCCGCGGCCAGATAGCGCGAGGGCACCTCCGTCAAATGGTCTTCGGGATAGATAGCCGGGCCGGCCGGCAGCCGTTCGATGATTGCGTCGCGCAGCACCTCCAGGCCTTCCCCCTTGCGGGCCGATACCGGAATGTATGCGGCAAACTCATGGAGCGCCCGGTAGGAATCGATAACCGCCAGGAGCTTTTCCTTGTTCTTCACCGCGTCCACTTTGTTCAACACCAGCAGAGCGGGCACCGGGGTCTTTTTCACAAGATCGACAGCCTGTGTCTCGGCGGCCGGTAGTGGCAGCGGCTTGGTCGCGTCGCAAACGTAGACCAGCACGTCGATGGATTCCAGCGCCGACCGCACGGCTCGCATCATTCGCTGATTGAAGACGTTGTCGGATTTGTGAATGCCGGGTGTGTCGACAAAGACGATCTGCGCGGCAGGCCCCGTCCATACGCCGTTAAGCGAAGTTCGCGTCGTCTGCGCCTTGGCGGTGACAATTGCGATTTTCTCGCCCACCAGGGCGTTCAACAACGTCGACTTTCCGGCGTTGGGCAGTCCGATAATGGACGCGCTGCCGGCTCGAAACTTCCTTTTAGCCATTGGCCTTCTTTTCTTCGGTCTCCTCGGCCGGCGCTGGTGCCGCGCGCATGACGCGGACACGATCCACGCGGCGGTCGTTGGCCGCGATGACTTCCAACCGGATGCCGTCGCGCACGACGCTTTCGCCGGCGCGCGGCACACGTCCCAGCCACTCCGCCGCCAAACCGCCAACGGTTGTGGATTCTACTTCGTCGTCGGGGCGGAAGTCCACGAGTTCGGTCAGGTGGTCGAGATCGAAACTCCCGGATACCAGCCAGCACCCGTCGCCGTCGGGTACGACATCGGCCACCGGCTCATGCTCATCGCGAATTTCGCCGAAGATTTCCTCGACAAGATCTTCCATCGTCGCCAGGCCCGCCGTGTTGCCATACTCGTCCACGACCACGGCCATGTGGGCGCCGTCCCTTTGCATCTCGCGAAGCAGGCTGGTGACCTTCTTTTGCTCCGGCACGATGCGAATGGGCCGCATCAACTCCCAAACCTTGCGGTTCTTTTCGTCGGCGTTACGCTCAAACATGTCGCGAACGTGGACGAAGCCCACGACGTTGTCGATGGACTCATCGTAGACAGGGATTCGCGAATACTGCTCGTTGATGACGAGTTGGCGCAGATCGCCGAACGACCGGTTTCGTTCAATGGCCACGATGCGCGGCCGCGGAGTCATCACCGCGTGGACCGTTTTGTCGCCGAACTCGACGACGGACTGAATCAGCTTCCGGTCCTCTTCTTCGATCAGCCCCTCTTCCTTGCCCGCCGTGATCAGCGCCTCCACCGATTCGCCGTTCGCTTCCTCCGCGCCGTTTTTCAACTCCGATAGCGACTGGAAAAACTTCAATGTGACGACGACGGGGGAGATCACCCACTTCATCGCGACAAAGACCGGCAGAAACGCGAACAGCCACCGGCCGCTGGTATGCCGGTATAGAATCTGCGGAAAGATGTGCGCGAACACCGTGCACAGGCCCCACGCCAGCACGGCGGCTTCCGCGATGGCATACCAGAATCGCTCCCGTCCGCTGCCGAGCAGTGCCAGGGCGAAGATGCCCATCAGCGCGATCAACGCGTGTTTCATCAGGGAATAGGTCAGCGAGCCCCGCTCGATCTTCATGCCGAGGCGCGCTTCGATGTTTTCCTTGAAGTAGTCGAGCGCTTCACACTCGCGCGCGCGCAAGCGCAGCGATTCCAGGTACAGCAACTGCGCCACTGCCGAGAGTGTTAGCAGGCAGGAGAAGACGGCCAGCGTAATGAAAAACGCGACACTCACGCGCGAGCCCTCTCAATCAGGCCGGCCGGCAGCCCCAGCTCCAGCCGCCACTTCTTTTCCAACCGCTTCATCGCACCGCGGTCGGACTCATGATCGTGTCCCTGCAAGTGCAGCAACCCATGCAACATCAAAATTTCGATCTCCGTTTCCACGCTGTGTCCAAATCCGCCGGCCTGCTCCGCCGCGCGCTGCGCGGAGATGGCCATTTCGCCCAGCGACCCGTCGGCGGCCGGGAACGAGAGCACATCGGTGGCGTAGTCGTTGCCGAGGAAGTCGTTGTTGAACTTCCGTAGAGCGGCGTCGTTGGTGATCAGGCAGGTCACCGGTCTGCCGGGGCTCACACGCCGTGTGAGCGAAGTGAGGAAGGCGCGCAGGCGTTTCCGGTCCAGACCTCGCGGCGCGCGTTCGAATAACAAAGTACTGCCTTCTGGCGACATAGGCTCCAATTAGGCGTTAACGGTGGGCGGAGGCGCCTGGGGCTCGTTGGCCACCGCGTCCGCCATGGCCTCATTGAGGCGAAGCGTCAACTGGCGATTGGTGCCGTTGTCGCCCCACTTTTCGTAGGCCTTGATAATGCGTTGCACAAGGTTATGGCGCACCACGTCCATGTCGTCGAAATGGACGAAGCTGATGCCTTCCGTACCCCGCAGAACTTCGATCGCTTCCAGCAGCCCGCTGCGCCGCGCGTTGGGCAGGTCGATTTGCGTTACGTCGCCCGTTACGACGGTCTTCGAATTGAAGCCTTGGCGCGTCAACACCATTTTCATCTGCTCGGGCGTGGTGTTCTGCGCTTCGTCCAGAATGATGAAGCTGTCGTTCAGCGTGCGCCCGCGCATGAACGCGATCGGCGCGACTTCAATCACTTTCCGTTCGATCAGCTTTTCCACTTTTTCCGCTTCGAGCATATCGAAAAGCGCGTCATAGAGGGGCCGCAGGTACGGGTCGATCTTTTCCTGCAGGGTTCCGGGAAGAAATCCGAGCTTCTCGCCCGCTTCAACGGCCGGCCGCGTGAGGATAATTCGCGATACGCGTTTCGACATGAGCGCGGAGATCGCCATCGCCACCGCCAGGTAGGTCTTGCCCGTGCCCGCCGGGCCCACGCCAAACACCAGATCGTTGCGCTCAATGGCTTCCAGATACCGTCTCTGATTGATCGTCTTCGGCGTCAGCACTTTTTTGCCAAAGCTCCGCTGCCGCCCGCTGGCCACCAACGCGCGCAGCGTAACGTCGCCGTCCCCGCTGACGATGCGCAGGAAATTGTGCATGTCTCCGCTGGAAATCACCACGCCCTCGCGGACCAACTCCGCGTAGTCGGAGAGTATCCGGCCGCATCGCTCCACGCCCTCGGGAACGCCTTCCACTTCCACGGCGCTATTGGCCAGGCGCGTGCGCACCGCCAGAGCGGCCTCCAACAGGCGGATGTTCTCGTCGCGGGTTCCGTACAGGGCCTCTATGCCCTGTGGCATAGGCACGCTTAGTCGCATTGGTTACGGCGTGCAAAGGAACAATACTGCATCTTGAATTAGTATACCAACGGGCGCATACTGGTACCGGTCCATGAGGCACAAAGCGATATCGCTTCTGTTAACTCTTCTGCTCCTCGGCTTGTTCGACGGCGCCTTCGCCCTCGCCTGCCCGGCGAAGTCGCACTGCAAGAGCAAGGCGGTCCACTGCCCCTTTAAGCCCGCCATCGACAACTGCCAATTCTTTGACGGCGACAAGAGCCCGCTGGAGCTGAGCGCCAGAACTCTTTTGGCTCTGCCGCCCTCCGTCGTTTTTGTCCCGCCTTCGTTTGCCGCTCATTCCGTTCTCGATACACCGGATTGGCATCACGCGAGCGGCCTGCATCTCCGGCTGCGTGTTCTTCGGATCTAGAAACAACGGGTTGTTTCCGAATTCCAGACCAAACACGAAAGGAGAACTGTTATGAGCATCCTTGCAAAAGCATTGATGTCGCTCGGACTGTTCGCAATCGGCGCCTGGGCAGTGGAAAGCTGCTGCGGGCTGGGTTGCTGCGACGGACTGGGCTGCTGCCGTAAGGCAAGCTAACCGCCAGGCAGGGGCGGCTCTCGGGCCGCCCCTACTTCTGTGTGTGCACGGAGTACTGCGCTTGCGGCTCGTTCAACTTGATCTCGATCGTCTTCTCTTCCTCGGCCACGTCGAAGATCTGGCCGAAGGTCTGCTGGTTCTTGGCGATGATCTGGATCTGAATCTTCCCTTGCGGAATCGGCGGAATCGAGGCCACGCCATCCTGATTCGTCCGGAGCTGATAGGACGTGTTGATCTTCTTGCCGAGCTTGATCACCGAGCGGCCTTCCACGAAACGCACGATCACGCTGGCGCGGTCCACTGGTTTGTCGTTGACCGCCTTTCGAACCTCGATGCGAAGCCTCGTCATCGGCGGGTCGGCCAACAGGAATCCAGCGGACAAGCAAGTGAGGAACACGGCGCGCAACAGCATAGCCTTTATTTTATGTCGGGAAGCAGGAAGCGCGTGGGCCGCCCCAACGTTGCCGATGCAAACTCCGCCGCTTTATAGCCGCTGCGGACTGCGCCCTCCATCGTTGCGGGCCATCCCGAATCGGTCCAGTCGCCAGCCAGAAAGAGATTTTCGTACCGGGTCCTTGCCTCCGGCCGGTGCTTCGCGAGACCAGGCAGCGCCGAGTATGTCGCACGCGCTTCCTTCACGACGTGCGCTTTTTCCAGCTTCGCCTCGCCGGCGCGCGGAAGAAATTCGGCGAGCTCTTTCACGGCGAGGTCGATCACCGCTTGGCGCGGCATTTCCAGCAACGGCGCGGAGGCGCTAATCACCACTTGCAGGTACCGGCCTCTTTCCTTGTTGAAGAACCACTGAATCGTCCGGTCCAGCAGCGTTGCGTTTTCCATCTCCGTCACGGCGCGATCAAACCACAGATGCACGCCAGTAATCGAGGAGTGGGTGAATGCGCTCGTGTCGAGGTCCGGCAACAGCGCACCCGCCTTCTCAAACGGCACGGCCGAGATAAAGACCCTTCCGGCCACCGGCTCGCCGCCGGACATCGCGGCATCGACACGGCCACCGCCGAATCGGAGCGATTCCACCGGAGTGCGGGGGCGCAGCGAAACTTCGGGCATGGCGGACCACGCCGGCGAGCCGTACAACTCGCCAAGCGGAACGTTCGGAACGCCCATCTCATAGGAGTCGCGCGCGGCCATGAATCCGAGCCGGAACACCTGAAAACCATGGCAAGCCGCCATGCGGTCCAACTCTTCGTTGATGGCGCTCACCAGAACCTGCCGCCAGAAGCGCTCGATGGCGTTCGGCGTCTGCCCATGCGCGCGAAGCCAATCGAGCATCGAGATGTCATCGAGGTCCTTCCGGCCGGATTCCATCAAGATCGCCACGAACGCCCGGGCGATGGCTACCTTATCCGCCAACGTGAGGAACGGTAGTCGTAGGAAACATTCGGTGAAATGCAGCGGCGCCGGCAACACTCCGCGCTTGAAGATCGAAACCCGTCCGCCTGGCTCCAGGAATGGAATCTCTGAATAGAACTTCACCTTCGAATCGACATCAAGCCGCCGGTAAAAATCGAGCAGATTGACGCAGCAGCGCAAAAGCACGTGCTGGCAGTTGTCGATGACCTCGCCATTCGGGAGCCCGTAGGAGGTGGCCCTGCCTCCGAAGAACGGCCTCGCCTCCAGCAACTCTACGCGAAAACCGGCGCCTCCCAGTGCAGCCGCGGCGGAAAGCCCGGCCAGTCCCCCGCCAATAACGACGACGTCTGTCATCAACAGGCGGCGGGAATTCGGGATCTCCGTCCGCCACCGCCGCCGCTGGAAATGCCGGCCGCCAACGCGGCGCAGATGACCAGAAACGCGATATAGATGAGATCCGAAAAGTCCATGATGAAAGTGCTAGCCTCGGGATCCAGTATGGAACCTGAGATCTAGCCGTGCAACTGCTAATGGTCCCAGTACCCTTGTGACCATCCTACAAGGAATCCGAGCAGTCCGCCAACGACCGGGTATGCGGCCAGGGCAACTAAGCCTCTGACGAATAAGGACCATGCGCTGTTCCGGAACACGGCGATTCCCTGCACCACGAACACCGGTACCATACTGACGGCGAAACCGAAACCACCGTGGGTACACCACGGACAATGGGGTCCCACTCGGTGGTGGATATTGCAGTGATCGGCGCCGATTCCCCACAAACCCTGGCAGCCGCACCGGAAAAGTGTCGCGCAAAAATTGATGGACGTCCCAGCGGTGAACAGGAACACGGCCGCGAAGAGGGCCCAGACTATCGGACGGCGCAACGGACAGCCTTGGATCGCCCATGCAGGCGAATCATGTTCTCGATGAGCTTCAAGCCGGCGTTCCCTTCAAGCGTTAACAGGGATTCGGGATGGAACTGGACCGCTTCAATGGGCAACTCGCGGTGGCGGACGCCCATGATGATCCCGTCCTCGGATTCGGCCGTGATCTCCAATTCCGGCGGCAGTTTCTCGCGAATCGCATACAGGGAGTGGTAGCGGCCGGCATTGATAGTCTCCGGCAGTCCCGCAAACGCTCCGATTCCGAAATGGCGAACCTTGGACGGCTTCCCATGCATTGGGTAGGGCAACACGCCGAGCTCACCGCCAAACGCCTCGACGATTCCTTGCAGTCCCAAACAGACTCCGAACAGCGGATAACCGGCACGGGCTGCAAAGCGGGCCAGCGCCGGCACGCCGAAATCGGCGGGCCGGCCCGGGCCGGGCGAGAGCAGAATCAGGTCCGGATCGATCTTCTGAATCAACGACTCCGGAATTCCGGAACGATAGGTAACGATCTCCGCGCCCGTCTGGCTTGCGTAGTTGGCCAGCGTCTGGATGAAGCAGTCGTCGTTGTCGACAAGCAGCATCTTCAGTCCAGCGCCAACCGGCGCCGGTGTTTCGCCGGAAACGGCTTTCCGCTTTCTCGACAGCGCGTGGAAGAAGCCAGTGGCCTTGATGCGGGTCTCCTGCTCCTCCGCCGCCGGGTCGGAATCGTAGAGCAGAGTTGCGCCCGCCGAATAGGAGGCGATGCCGTCTTTCAAGTGAACGGTTCGAATGGTGATGCCGGTGTTGATATCCCCGTTCAGCGACAATGCCCCGATCGCGCCTCCGTACCAGCCACGCGCGTCCTTCTCCAAATTCTCGATCATTTGCGATGCGGCCTTCTTCGGCGCACCGATTAGAGTCACGGCCCACATATGGGACAGGAAGGCGTCGATCGCGTCAAACCCCGGTTTCAAGACGCCTTCCACATGATCCACTGTATGGAACAGGCCAACATAGCTTTCAATCAGCCGGCGGCCGATGATCTTCACCGAACCCGGCACACAGACGCGGGATTTGTCGTTGCGGTCGACATCGGTGCACATCGTCAGTTCGGACTCTTCCTTGGCCGACACCAGAAGCTGCTTGATGCTCTCCGCATCCACCATCGGGTCCCCTGTGCGCCGGGCGGTTCCGGAGATCGGGCACGTCTCAACGCGCGGCCCTTCCACGCGGACAAACATCTCCGGTGATGCGCCGATCAATTGCTCCTCGCCCAGTTGCAGTATGAACTCATAGGGCGAAGGCGACGCCTGCTGAATCGTCTCAAAGAGCTTGGACGGACTTTGCGAGTACGTCGTGCGGAAGGTCTGCCGCAGAACGACTTCGTAGTAATCGCCCTGCTTCATGCCGGCGCGGCAGCGCTCGACGTTGGCCATGTACTCTTGCGGCGTATGGTTACTGGTGATCGGCTCCGGCTTGCGTTTTGGCTGCTTGGGAACCTCGGCGCCGGTGCGGTCCAGTCCCAGGGTGGAGAGGCCTTCGAAATCGAAGTCGTACTGATACCGCTCGATGACTTCCTTCTTGCGGTCCATGTAGTAGATGTCGTCGCAGAAGAACAGGTGCAGGTCTTTACGGTCTTCGCGCGGCAACCGGAGCTGAATGGGGTCGAATTGAAAGAGTAGATCGTAGCCGAAGGCCCCTATGAGCGACAGCTTGGAATCGTCGGGGTGCTGGAACTCCTCCACGAACGCCCGCAGGACCGAAAAGACGGACGGCTGCTTGGAGCGCTCCTCTTCTGGAAACAGCTCCGGCAAGGGTTTTAGAATTCCAGAAGTGCCGTTGAACTCTTCCCAGAAATCCTTCTTACGCAGAAACGCGCCGAACATCTGGGCCAGCATCTCTCCGCGCATGTTCAATGGGCGGAACTCCACACGCCGGCCCCGCGAAATGATCTCCAACGGCGGAGTGATGCCCGCGATATCCCAGCGCGAGTACCGCCCGGGATACTCGTATCCCGAGGAAAGATAAAAGCCGCGGACGCGATCAAGTTTACGCAACAACGGTTTTAGGCCCCGGCGATACGGAGCCTTGCTGGTAGTGCGGCTGACGGCGATCCCGCTTTTCGTCTCGTAGCGGAGGATTCGCATGGTACTGCTTTCAGGTTAGCAGGGCTGGCCTAGGCTGGCGTGTCTTTGTAGTGGGCCTGCAACTGCGCCAGCCGTTTCTTCAGCGTGCCGATGACCTTCTGATACGCCGGATCGCTGTAGGCGTTGCGCAGCTCTTTCGGGTCCTTCCGCATATCGTAGAACTCCCACTCGGGTGGTGTGTCCTGATCCACCGCTCCGGCCGAGCCCAGCGCTTTTCCGTAATAATAGATCAGCTTGTAACGGTGCGTGCGAACGCCATAGTGCGCCGTCACGCTGTGTCCGCCGCCAAGGTGCATCCAGTAGCGGTAGTACATGTCCTGGCGCCAATTCTTAGGCGTCTTTCCCTCCAGCAGCGGCTTTAGGCTTTCGCCCTGCATTTCCGCGGGCTTCGCCGCGCCAGCGCAGTCCACGAAGGTCGGCGCGAAGTCGAGGTTTAACACCATGTCCTTGTTGACCGTTCCCGGCCTGCCATGGCCGGGCCAGCGCACCAGCAGCGGAGTACGCAGGCACTCTTCGTACATGAAGCGTTTGTCGAACCAGCCATGATCGCCTAGGAAGAACCCCTGATCGGAGTTGTAGATGACGATAGTGTCGTTAGCGATACCCTCTTTGTCGAGATAGTCGAGCACGCGGCCAACGTTGTCGTCCACCGATTGCACACAGCGAAGATAGTCTTTGATGTAGACCTGATACGCCCATTTGCGAAGCGCATTGCCCTCCAGGCCCGGCGGCGGGTCCATCTTCAGGTCGGTCTTTGTGTTGTCCTGGCCAACCCGCATTCGCGACCGCTCGGCCGCGCCGGCCCGGCCCTTATGCTCGTCGTAGAGCGTATCGGGTTCCGGAATCGTCACGTCCTTGAAGAGGTCCTTGTACTTGGGGCCCGGTGTCCATTCGCGATGCGGCGCCTTGTGATGGCACATTACGAAAAAGGGCTTCGACTTGTCCCGTTTCGAAAGCCAATCCAGCGTGAAGTCGCCTATCAGATCGGTGCAGTAGCCGTCATATTTCTTGCGCTCGCCGTTCATCTCGATGAAGACGGGATTGTTGTAGAGCCCCTGGCCAGGCAAGATCCTCCAGAAATCGAATCCGGTGGGATTCGTGACCAGATGCCACTTGCCGATCATCGCGGTCTGATAGCCGGCCGCTTGCATGTACTTTGCGGTGTTCGGCTTGTCGGGGTCAATCTTATCGGAAAGAGTCTTGATGCCGGACAGATGCGAGTAGAGCCCCGTCATCAGAACGCCGCGCGACGGCGTGCAGATTGAGTTGGTGACGAAACAGTTGGCGAACCGCGTGCCTTCGTTCGCCAGACGGTCGATGTGCGGCGTCTTGTTGATCTTGCTGCCATACGCCGAGATCGCATGAGAGGCGTGATCGTCGGACATGATGAAGATGATGTTGGGACGCTTGGGCTGGGCCCGCAAGGCGGCGCCCGCAAGCGCGGGGAAAAGCTGGCGGCGGGATAGCATCAGCGTTACTGTACCAAATGGTCTGGAGGGCTAGAGAGATTCGGAGATGGCGCTAAGGGCGCGAGGAATTTGAGTGTCGAGCCATCGGTCGTAGCGGTGGACGACGGACTCAACCGGTTCTTGATACGTAAAAACGAAAGTCTCGCGCTTGGCGTCCGAAAGCCGGCGGTCTCCGGCAAACACGAAGAGATCGGCCACCGCGATCCCGTTTAAGGGGCTTGCCGCGTCGGCGAAGACACAAAGGAGCCGGCGGGTCACACCCAAGTCGACCCGCAGATCCGTTGCCACGTTGTTTCTGTCGAGGGGTCTGTCATAACAATCTTGCGCGGGACCCTCCACCAGACCTGCATGCCGGAAAGCATGCACCCGTTCGCTCTGGGAGCGTTCGCAATTGTTCTTGCGTCCGCGGCAAGAAGCACTCCGCCGTATCCACTGCGCTAATCCCTTGAGACGGAATCAAGGTCGTGTCGTTGATCAGCCTGGTTTCGATCACATTCAGGATCTCCACGGCCGCATCCGCCTGACGAGGGGCCTGTCCCATCTAGGGACGTTACCGCATATTCGCCTTCAAAATCTTCTTCCGCAAGCGAATCGACTGCGGCGTAATCTCCACCAGCTCGTCGTCCTTAATAAACTCGATCGCCTGCTCCAGGCTCAACACCTTCGGCGGCACTATACGCACGGCTTCATCGGCCGTTGAGGACCGCATGTTCGTCAATTTCTTTTCCTTGACGATGTTCACGTCCAGATCGTTGCCGCGCGAATGCTCGCCGATGATCTGCCCCTCGTAGACCTCAGTGGCCGGTTGCGTGAAAATGATGCCGCGTTCCTGCAGGTTCGAGATGGCGTACGGCGTAGTCTTGCCGGGGCGGTCGGAGATCAGCGAACCCGTCGGGCGGCTCTCGATATCGCCTTGCCACTCGATATAGTTGTGAAACAGCGAGTGCAAGATCGCGGTGCCGCGCGTCTCGGTCAACAACTCGCCGCGGATGCCGATCAGTCCACGCGACGGAATCAGGAACTCCAGGCGAACGCGGCCGGAGCCATGATTGACCATCTTGGACATCTTGCCCTTGCGCATTCCGATGCGCTCCATCACAACGCCGACGAAGGACTCCGGGCAATCCACCGTGAGCTGCTCCTGCGGCTCCATGGTGACGCCGTCCAGCTTCTTCGTGATAATCTCCGGCCGCCCCACGGCAAGCTCATAGCCTTCGCGGCGCATCATCTCGATCAGAATGGCCAATTGCAGCTCACCGCGGCCCATCACCTTGAAACTGTCGGGGCCGCCGGCTTCCTCCACTCGTATCGATACGTTGGTGAGGAGTTCCTTGTCCAGGCGGTCGCGAATGTTTCGCGAAGTCACATATTGACCTTCGCGCCCGGCGAACGGCGATGCGTTCACCGTGAAATTCATCGCGATGGTCGGTTCGTCGATCTTAATCTTGGGCAGTGGCATCGGCGTCTCCGCCGAGGAAACCGTTTCGCCGATCGTGATGCCTTCCACGCCGGCGATCGCCAGCACCGCACCGGGTACGGCCAGCGATTCCTCCACGCGCTTTAGACCCTGGAACGAGTACATCTTCGTAATTCGGGTCTTCTGAATGCTGCCGTCCAGCTTGCAGATCGAAACATCGTCGCCCAATTTTAACTGGCCGTTAAACACCCGGCCGATCGCCAGCCGCCCCAGATAATCCGAATAGTCGAGGTTGGCCACCAGCAGTTGGAGAATCGCGTCCGGTTCGCCTTTCGGCGCTGGAATGGTTTGAATGATGGTCTCGAACAATGGCAGAAGGTTTTCGGACTCCTCCTCCAGGCTGCGTTTGGCGATGCCAAGTTTCCCGTTGGTGTAGATGACGGGGAAGTCGAGTTGATCCTCGGTCGCATCCAGGTCGATGAAAAGATCGTAGACCTCGTTGAGCACTTCCTGGACACGCGCGTCCGGGCGGTCGATCTTGTTGACCACGACAATCGGCGTGAGCTTGGCTTCAAGCGACTTGCTCAGCACGTAACGGGTCTGGGGCAGCGGCCCTTCGCTGGCGTCCACAAGCAGAATGACGCCGTCGATGATCTTCAACGCGCGTTCCACTTCCCCGCCGAAGTCGCTATGACCAGGCGTATCGACGATGTTGATCTTATAGTCCTTGAACTGGACGCCGGTCGTTTTCGCGAGAATCGTGATGCCGCGCTCCCGTTCCAACTCGTTGGAATCCATGGCGCGCTCGGTCTGCGCTTCGTTATCCCGGTAGATGCCGCTTTGGCGGAACATGGAGTCGACTAGGGTTGTCTTTCCGTGGTCGACGTGAGCGATGATGGCAATGTTGCGAATGAAAGAAGAAGGGTTGTTAGACTGCAAACTCTTGCATTTTCTCACATCAAGCGCCAGAAGCCCTTTGATATCCTGAAAATTCATGGCTGCGACTGAAATTCTGCCGTGCGTTGTGATCGTCGGCAGGCCGAATGTGGGGAAATCCACATTGTTCAACGCCATCACCGGATCGCGGCGCTCGATCGTTGGAGATGAGCCGGGCATAACGCGGGACCGCATTAGCGGAATCGCCGTGCATGCGGGCCGGCGTTTCGAGATCATCGACACGGGGGGCATCATCCCCGACGATCGCGAGTGGATCCCGTCGCAAATTCTGAAACAGGCCCGTGTCGCGCTGGAGGGTGCCGCGCAGATCATCTTCCTCATCGATGGAAGAACCGAGATCACCTCGGCCGATCGCGAACTCTCGCAAATCCTGCGCCGTTTGAACAAGCCGGTCACGCTGGCGGTCAACAAAATCGACACGCAGAAGAGCGCGGGATTGGTTCACGAGTTTCACGAGTTGGGTATCGACCATGTGCTCCCCGTCTCAGCCGAGCACAAAGTAGGCCTGTACGAGTTGCTAGACCACGTCACGCAGTCGTTCCCGATGGAAGATGCCGTGCCTGCGGCCGAACGGCGGCCGGCGATCAAGATCTCCATCGTCGGACGTCCGAATGTTGGGAAATCGACACTGATCAACTCGCTGGTCGGCGAGGAACGGGCGATCGTTTCGCCGGTCGCGGGAACCACGCGGGACACGGTCGATGAGCAGATTACGCGAGGCGGGATCGACTACATCTTCATGGACACCGCCGGCATCCGGCGCAAGGGCAAGACGCATGAGATGGCCGAGAAACTCAGTGTCATGATGGCTCGCCGTCACATTCGGATGGCCAATGTGGTGCTGCTCGTCGTGGACGCCGTCGAGGGGCCTGCTTCGCAGGATGCGACCATCGCCGGCTACGCCCATGAAGGCGGACGCGCGCTCATCGTCGTCGTCAACAAGTGGGATGCCATGGGCAAGGCCGATAAAAAGGCCTTTGAGGAAAACCTGCGCGACGAGATGAAGTTCCTGGAGTACGCACA
This sequence comes from Acidobacteriota bacterium, assembly GCA_016871155.1. Lineage (GTDB taxonomy): Bacteria > Acidobacteriota > Terriglobia > Bryobacterales > Bryobacteraceae. The sequence goes on from VFZO01000012.1 coordinate 31,582, forward strand.
GGTGGCCTTCGTCTCGGCGAAGACCGGCCAAGGCGTCGGCCGGCTGTTCGAGATGATCCGCGAGGCGCACAAGTGGTTCTCCCACCGCGTGGGCACCGGCGAGTTGAACCGGTTCTCGTCCACGCTGGAGTTGGAGCCGGACACCAAGATCAAATACATCACGCAGGCCTCGATCCGGCCGCCCACCTTCATCGTCTTCCCCGACAAGCGCAATCAACTGCACTTTTCGGCGGAGCGCCAGTTGGTAAACAAGATCCGCAATGAGTTCGGATTCAAAGGAACGCCTATCATCGTGAAGGCGAAGTTCTCAAAGAATCCGTTCGAAGGCAAGAAGCCCAAGGAGAAGGAGAAACGGCGGAAGTAGGCGGACTCAGTTCTGCAATCCGCACCACTCCCGCATCGCTTCGAGTTCGCGTTCCCCGCCGCCGGGTGCGAAGAACTGTCTGCGTCAAGCGACTCCAAGCCGGAGTTGAAAGCCTTGCCGGTCACGCGATCGGCCGTGGCCTCCATTTCCGGTGTCATCATCGCGCCGCGGCGTTGGCCTTTTCCACAACCTTCGGCTGCAAGCCTGCCTTCGCCAACACGGTGTAGACCACCAGACCGGCGACGAAGCTCAATACTGCGGCGGGCTGATAGGTCGATTGAATGCCGACCGCGAAGCCAACGGCCCACGCACCGTAGCCCGCCCAATTGATCCCTTGCCGGGGGCCGGACCATTCGCAGCCGCTCAGGAAGTAGTCGGCGACCATCGCGCCGCAGATCGGTCCGAATGACGCGCCGACCAACCCGAACACCGCGACCAGGTTGTTCGCCACGCCCGTCACCGCGAGCGCGATAGCGACCACCGCTCCAACCATCGTCGAACTCATGCGCGGCACGCCGGGAATCATCGTCGAAAAGCTGTTGCCCGCGATGAACGCACAGAAGCACGCCGGTGTGATGGAGGCGATAGCGAATAGCCCGAACATTCCAGCGGCCAGTGCACCGCCTTGCGCGCTGATAACGCCCTCATACGTGAAGCCTGTAATGGCCGGATTCAATGCGCGCGCTCCGGCGACGGAGAGCAACGGCAGTCCGCCGGCAATAAGAATTGCCAGCGTGATGCCCGTGAGCCCGCCCATCTTCACATCGTTTGCGTCGCGCGAGTTCATGCCGAAGTCCACGCCCGCCGCGCCTGCGGTGGCAAAAAAGCCGATGACCGTTTGCACGATCGTGAGGAATGCGCCAAGCGAATCGTCGCCTGTGGGTTTATGCAACGAGATGCCTCCCTGCGTCTGCGCGAAGACCACCAGAATCATCAACAACGGAATCGCGTTCAGAAACATCGATGCGCGCGCGACGTACTGGATTCCCTTCACGCCGATGTAGGCCATCACCAAACCCCACGTGATGGCGATTGCGATGTAGGGCATTGAGCCCGGGCCCGCCGTGGAGCCGGCCGCGTTCAATATGAACTGCGTCGCCGTCGCGGTGCCAACCGCAAACCATCCGAGCTGGAGCAAGCCCATTAGCAATCCGGGCATCAGATATCCGCCCGCGGTTCCAAACGTGGAGCTGCCCACGACGTACAAAGGCAAGCCCGTCTTCATTCCGAGCATGCCCGGCACGTAATAGAACAGCGCATAGCTCAACACACCGGCCACGGCGAGCGCCGCGAGGCATACGCCAAGGCTGGCGCGATCGATCGTGTTTTGCGCGAGTGTCTGATAAAAAACGATCCACAGGAATACGCCCGCGTAGCTCGGCGCGGTGTTCACGAACCAGGGCGCGCGATTCGACTTGGGATTCGCGGCCGTCTTTTCGATGTAGGCAGGAAGCATGGCGAAGAAGTATATCGCGTTCGGCGGCCCGTGAAAATCACCATGCCCGGAAACGGTGCTACAAAATCGAATCGGCCCCGGATGCCCGGGGCCGATTCTTTACTACTGGCTATTCGCTTTCTCCTATCGGAGAGGCGTTGTTACTTCTTCTTGGCTGCAGCCTTCTTGGCGGGGGCTTTCTTCGCGGCTTTCTTCGCCGGAGCCTTCTTCGCCGCCTTCTTGGCTGCTTTCTTTGCGGTAGCGTACTTCATTGATTGATTCTCCCTAACAGAATTTCGCGATCCCTTGATGAGATCGCAGCGTGTCCCATATATAAAATCCTTTCGCGTTCAAGTCAAGAGAAAAATGCAACACACGCACGCGTTGGAACTCTACGTGCAAGGGCTTTTTTGCAAAAAAACGAAGATGAGGGAAAATGTTTTTATCATGCGAGTGCATTTTGCGCTAATAAATACGGGCATGCGAACGATGCTCCAATTTTTTGAGCGTTCGCGGGACGTCCCGCGCACGGACTCCAAATGCGTCGAAAAAAATTTTTTTGCAAAGTGGCGAATCGCACGCGCAAATCGCTTCGCGGCGCTCTCATGCGTTCTCGCGTTGTCGTTTTTTTTCTCCGCGTGTGGAACGCGAAAGGCGCCCGCGCGCGTTCCGGTTGCGCGCGTTGGCATGACGGAAGAAGGCATCGCGAGTTGGTATGGAGATCCCTATCACGGACGGCTCGCGGCCAACGGCGAAACGTTCGACATGGATTCCGCATCCGCAGCGCATCCGTCGCTTCCCTTCGAAACCTGGGTGCGTGTGCGTCATCTTTCGAACAAGAGAGAGACCGACGTTCGAATCACCGATCGCGGTCCGTTCGTGAAGGGACGCATCATCGATCTCTCCCGCGCTGCGGCGAAGAACATCGATATGATTCGCGACGGTACCGCGAAGGTGCGCGTCACAGTGATCGAACCTCCGCGCGCATATGAGCGGGGTCGCGAGTTCTCCGTGCAGGTGAGTACGCTGCGGGAAGAGCATCGCGCCGAACAACTCCGGCGTTCGCTCGCTCGCGACTATAAAGAGGTTGCCGTCCGCTACCGCAAGCCGAACGCCGCCGGCGGCCACCCTGCGGTGTGGCGTGTCCTGGTCGGCAAAGAGAAGTCGATCAAACAAGCCAGGGAAGTTCTCCAGCGGTTACGCGGCCGATTTCCTAACGCATTTGTAGTACCGTTGGACGCCCAGTGATCCCCCGCCTGGCGGTAGACGCCAATCTCCGAACGCCACCCACAATGGGGGGGGTTGCCCCACCGCATCGTTTACATTGTCATACCTCCACGGCGGTCTATAGAAAATTTTCATTGCCATGTAGATTATTGGGTACGCCAACACACTAATTAAGTATGGGCACCTGGTGAGCCTTCGTCCGGGAAGCCCAAACCCAAGAAAATGCCAATCTTCCACCAGAACTCACTGCCGCCGGAGCCTACTCTCGTCGGAAATTCCACCCGTTTGCGAAACGTACAGCGGATGGTAGACAAATTAGCCCAAGGCAAATGGCCGGCGCTAGTCCTAGGCGAGACCGGCACAGGGAAAGAAGTGGTTGCGCGTTCCATCCATGCCGCGAATCCAGTCGGGCCATTCGTGACGATCGATTGTTCGTCATTTGTAGGGCCGCTTATGGAAAGTGAACTCTTTGGCCACGCGAAAGGGTCGTTCACTGGGGCGTTCGCGGCCAAGATGGGTTTGTTGGAGGCAGCGAATGGGGGGACGGCTTTCTTCGACGAAATCGGAGAGCTGCCGCTGGATTTGCAGGCGAAGCTCCTGCGCGTACTGCAAGAAAAAGAGTTCCGGCCGGTCGGTTCGATTCAAACGAAACGTTCTGATTTTCGAATCGTGGCGGCGACGAACCGCGATTTGGCGAAAGAAGTTGAGAAAGGCACGTTCCGGCGCGACCTGTACTACCGGTTGAACGTCGTGACCGTGCGCCTGGCGCCTCTTCGGGACCGCAAAGAGGACATTCCGCTCCTGATCCAGCATTTTCTAAACAAGTTCGGGAGCAACCACTCGTTCACCGCCGAAGCCATGGAGGCGCTGCTCGCTTACGAGTGGCCAGGAAATGTGCGGGAACTGGAAAACATGATGCAGCAAATGGTCGCCATGCGTACCGGCCCGCTGCTTCATGTCTACGATCTTCCGTCGCCCATTCAGAATTCCATGATTGCCCGGCGCGGTCCCGGCCTGGCGCTGGCGGCGACGGCCAACGTCTTTGTCCCCGCTTCCTACACGGCTCCCATGGCTGATGTGGAGTCCGGGACGGACGCGAGATTTTCGGACGCACCCATCTTGCCGTTGGTGGAAATGGAGAGGCGGGCGATTTTGAACGCGTTATCGTTCACGAAGGGCGACCGGTTGATGGCGGCTGGCCTTCTGGGTATCGGAAGAACTACGTTGTACCGGAAACTGAAAGAATATCAAGTGGCGGTGTGAGAGGATTCGCCTCCCGCCGCCACTAATTTGTATGCGGCTGCTTTTGGTCGAAAAGGACGCTTGGGAAGCCGGGCTCGTGCAGGAGGCCCTGGATGAACTGGAAGAACGTCCGCAAGAGCGGTTCCTGCCCAGGCCGTTGGATCTATTCCACGCCGAGACATTGGACGAAGCCCTCACCTCGCTGACCACGGAAAGCTACGACCTCATTCTGCTCTCGGGCGCCTGCGGCCTGCAACCAATGCTGCAAATGCGCGAAGCGGCGCCGAAAACACCCGTCGTTCTTCTGATTCCCAGGGAAGAAGAGGCGCTGGCCTTGGCCGGGATGCGTGAAGGCGCGGCCGGATACATGCTGAAAGAGGACATCGACTGTCTTCCCCTGGCCCGCACCTTGCGGTCCGCGCTGGAGCGCCATCAGGCGCTGATGAGCCGTGAGGAATCGCCCCATACCGACGAACTCACCGGGCTGCACACACGCGCCGGGTTCTTGTATCTCGGTGAAATGGCGCTGAAAATCGCCGCGCGCTGGACCAAGCCCGCGCGGTTGTCCACTGTCCAACTCACCGGCTACAAACTGATGCAGGATGTTTACGGCGCCCAGGCCCGCGACCTCGCATTGATTGAAACCGCGGAAATGGTCCGCGAGCTATTGCAGGATGCTGATCTGCTCGCACGCACCGGCGTCACCGAGTTCGCCGCCCTGTCCATAGGGCCGGCGGAGTCGGAGCGGCCTCTCGAAATGAGGGTCGAATCCTGGTTGAAGGCGCGCGCGCCAAGGGAAGGGCACCCGCTGCCGCTTGAGTATTTCTGTTCGGAAGAGGTCTTTTGCGCCGGGGATGTGTCGCTGGAAAGCATGCTGAGTGCGAAGGCCGCCGCGGCCGCAGTGCGAAAATAGGCCGGTGCGGATTGCTCTGGACGCCACATACTCGCTTGGCCGGGAACTAACCGGCGTTGGCGTCTACTCGCGGGAGATCTTGCAAGGGCTCGCGCGGCGCCAGCCGGAAGCCGTTCTTGAGTTTTGTTATCGCTCAAACCGGTTCCTCAAGTCGATGCGGGAGACGCTGCCGCCCGGAGCCAAGCGCAGGCTGCTCACCGATTCCGGCATCGGAATCGGCGCTCCGCTGTTCCATGGTTTGAACCAGCGCGCCCCGTCGCGTGGCTTTCGCCGGGTCGTCACAACCTTCCATGACCTCTTCGTTCTGACCAACGAGTACTCGACGCCTGACTTCCGGAAGCGTTTCGAGGGCCAGGCGCGGGCCGCTGCGGAAAAATCGGACGCGATCGTCTGCGTTTCCGCCTTCACCGCCTCTCAAGTCGAGTCGCTTTTGGGGGTGGAGCGCAGCCGCCTCCATGTGGTGCATCACGGTGTACGTACCGGAACCCTGCCGGCCCTGACACGGGAGCCCGTCGTGCTAACCGTTGGCTCCATTCAAAAGCGGAAAAACACGGCGCGTCTGGTGGAAGCGTTCGAGCGCGCGGCCGGCCCCGAATGGCGATTGATCCTCGCCGGCGCCGCCGGTTACGGAGCCGGCGAGATCCTGGAGCGGATTGACGCATCGCCCAGGCGCGAGTCCATCACCGCTACCGGGTACGTCGGCGCCGAAGAGCTGGCCCGCCTCTATGCCACGGCTTCCGTGTTCGCGTTCCCCTCTTTAGACGAGGGCTTCGGCATTCCGGTCATCGAAGCGATGGCCCGCGGCCTGCCGGTCGTGACGTCGGACCGGCCCGCTTTGCTCGAAGTCTCCGGCGATGCCGCCGTGCATGTCGATCCCGCCAGTGTGGACGAGCTTGCCGGGGCCCTGCAAACCCTCATGCAGTCGCCTGGGCTCCGCGGCGATCTGGCCGCGCGCGGAAAAGAACGGGCCTCGCGATTCACCTGGGATCGCGCGGTGGATGAGACGTGGGAAGTCTACCGGTCGCTGGCTTGACGGCCGCTACTTGGAGTCGTCGTCGAGCGAGATCTTCAGGGCGCGCAGGAACTTCTGATCCTGGGACGTCCAGGATGCTTTTAATCGTTTGGGCTTTTCGGTGGTCTCGACTTCGTCGATTTCGTCCAGGGCGTTGTCGTCGTCGCTGGCACCGTCTTCGCGGCGGTTAAAACCGATGGTCGCCTCAAGGATGAGGAACACATCGTAGCCGGATCGTTTGATCTCGCCGATGGCTTCGGCGATGCGATCGGAGTCGGAGAGAGACTCGTTGATCGCGTTACCAAGATCCTGCATCAGTTCTTTGAGCCGGTCGTCCAAAAATACCTTCCTTACTTCGGGGGCACTCTCAGGATAGCATCGCCCTTGCCGATTCTATCGTCACTTTTCATAGCTTCCTGCATGCCCTCGCATATAATTTAAGCAGCTGCCATTTCGATGTTCGCCGTAGGTAAGAAGTTTCTCTCTCACGTGATCCCAGGGATCATGCGCCCGCTCCGGATTCTCTGGAATGAGATGATCGGGTTTATTTTTCTTTGTGTTGCGGTGATCGGAATCCCCAAGACCTTTCAGGCGTACAGGGACTTCAACGGCGATCCGGATAAGCTGTTTCGTCTTCTATTGACCGTTCTCTTCACGGGCACCATGCTCGGCTTCGGACTCTCTTCGTTTTGGCGCGCTCGTAAAATTTCGCGGTCCTAAACATTTTCATGGCCGGCATGCCCTCCGAAAATCCCGGACAATTCCCATACACCCGTGGGATTTATCCGGACATGTATCGCAAACGTCTTTGGACGATGCGCCAATATGCCGGCTTCGGATCAGCCGAAGAATCGAACCGGCGGTACAAGTTTCTCCTGGAACAGGGCAATACGGGACTGTCGGTCGCGTTTGATCTGCCCACCCAGATGGGCATGGATGCCGATCACCCTCTCGCCGCCGGGGAAGTGGGCCGCACCGGCGTCTCGATCTGTTCGCTCCGTGACATGGAGCTGCTTCTCGACGGCATTCGTCTCGACACGGTGTCCACGTCGATGACAATCAACTCCACCGCATCGACGCTGCTGGCCTACTACGTCCTGGTGGCGGACCGCCAGGGCGTCCCTCGGACGCGTTTGAACGGCACCGTTCAGAACGACATTCTGAAGGAGTACATCGCCCGCGGCACCCAAATCTACCCGCCGCGGCACTCCATGCGCATCATCACCGATCTGTTCGCCTGGGCCCGCCTGGAGACGCCGGAATGGAACACCATCTCCATCAGCGGCTACCACATCCGCGAAGCGGGCTCCACCGCAGCGCAGGAAATCGCCTTCACACTGGCCAACGCGATCGCTTATATCGATGCCGCGCTGGCGGCGGGCTTAAAGATCGATGACTTCGCGCCGCGCCTCTCGTTCTTCTTCAACGCGCACAACGATTTTCTTGAAGAGGTCGCCAAGTTCCGTGCCGCGCGGCGTCTCTATGCGCGGATCATGCGCGAACGCTTCGGCTCCTCGCACTGCCAGTTGCGCTTTCACACCCAAACCGCCGGGTCCACCTTGCAAGCACGCCAGCCCGAAGTAAACGTCGTGCGCACCGCGCTGCAGGCCATGGCGGCCGTACTCGGCGGCACGCAGTCGCTGCATACGAACTCCATGGACGAAGCCATCGGGTTGCCCACGGAAAGCGCTGCGACGCTGGCCTTGCGCACGCAGCAGGTCATCGCGTATGAGTCGGGTGTTTCCGCGCATGCTGACCCGTTCGGGGGTAGCTATGTGGTCGAAGCGCTCACGGACACGCTGGAAGCGGAGGCGCGCGCCTACATCGACCGCATCGACGCCTTGGGTGGAGCCGTCGCTGCCATCGAGGAAGGCTTTCAGCAGAACGAGATCCACAACGCGGCCTATCGCTATCAGCGCGCCGTCGAAAGCGGAGAGCAGGTGGTGGTCGGCGTCAACCGTTTCTCGTCAGCGGAAAAGGCTGCCATCCCGGTCTTCCGTGTCGATAGCGCGATCGAAGCACAACAGGTGGAACGCCTGCGCGAGCTGCGCGCGTCCCGCTCCGTGGCCGGAAGCGCCGCCGCGCTCGCCGCCCTGCGCGCGGCAGTTGGGGAAGGCGGCAACGTGATGCCGCGTATCGTCGACGCAGCCAAAGCGTTGTGTACCACCGGCGAGATCGCGGAGGCGCTGCGGCCCCAATGAGTCCTCGCATTTTCGAACGCAGCCGGATAGTGCCCCATGCTCGTTGAACTCCATGTCGAAAACTTCGCCGTTGTCGAGCGCCAGCGCCTCCGTTTCCACGCGGGCCTGAACGTGTTAACTGGAGAAACCGGCAGCGGCAAGTCCATCATCGTCGATTCCCTCGGGTTGTTGTTCGGCGGCCGGGCCTCCGCCGAAATGATTCGCACCGGGTTTGATCGCGCGCGGGTCAGCGGCATCTTCGAAGTGCCCGCCGCCGCGCGGGCCGTGCTTGCCGGCGCCGGCATCGAGCTGGAAGACAACGAAATTCTGATTGAGCGGGAGATTCAATCCGGCGGAAAGTCGCGCGCCTTCGCCGCCAGCCGCCCGGTGACGGTCGCACTTTTGAAGGCGCTGGCTCCGTGGCTCGGCGACATCCACGGCCAGAACGAGCAGCAGCAACTCCACGATCCTGTCGAGCAACGTGCCATGCTCGATCTGTTCGCGGGTGCCGCGGAGTTGTCGGCCGCCACGGCCTCGTTATTCGACCGGTGGCGCGCCTGCGATCGCGAAATGGAGGAGATCGCCGCGCGGGAGCAGGAGCAGCTCCGGCTGGCCGATCTCTGGAACTTTCAGCGCAAGGAGATCGAAGCCGTCGCGCCGCTGTTCGGCGAGGACGCCGAGCTCGAAAACGAAAAGCGCGTGCTGCAAAACGTCACCCGCCTCGCCGAAAACGCCGAAGCGGCGTTCACCGCGATCTACGACGCGCCGGACTCCGCGCTCGCCCAGGCCCGCGCCGGCCAGCGCCGCGTGGAGGAGTTGGCCCGCATCGACGGCGGTATGACGGAAGTGGTCGATCTGTTGAAGCCCGCTGTCATCGCCCTCGAAGAGGCCGGCCGCACGCTCCGCGACTATTTGAGCCGTCTGGAGGCGGATCCCGCCCGGTTGGAGGCCGTGGAGTCCCGCCTTGCCGGCATGGACCGGTTGAAACGGAAGTATGGTCCGGCTATCGACGACGTGCTGCGCTTCCTCGATCAACTGCGGGAGAAGATGCGCACCGTCGAGACGGCCAGCGAACGCCGCGCCGAAATCGAGAAGCGCCGCGTCATGATCGGCAAGGAGTATGGAGCCGCGGCATCCAAACTGCGCGCGGCGCGAAGGGACGCCGCAAAGAAGTTGGAAAAGCGCGTCGAGAAAGAGTTGACGTCGTTGGCCATGGCGGGCACGTCGTTCGCCGTTTCATTCGACGAGGCTCCTTGGAGCGCGGCCGGTTTCGATGCCGTCGAGTTCCTCGTCTCCGCCAACAAAGGCGAGGAGCCGCGCGAACTGGCGAAGGTCGCCAGCGGAGGCGAAATCTCCCGGATCGCGCTCGCGCTCAAGACGTGCATCGAACGCGAAAAGCCAAGCGTCTCGCAGCATCTGCTCATATTCGACGAAGTGGACGCCGGCATCGGCGGCCAGGCGGCGGAGGCCGTCGGCAAGCGCCTCCGGGAACTCTCCAGCGGCTACCAGGTGCTGTGCGTCACCCACTCGGCGCAGATCGCCTCGTGCGCGGAGAGTCACTTCCGTGTGGAGAAACGGGTCACGGCTGGCCGCACCGTCGCCGAAGTCACCGAACTCGACGCCAACGAACGGACCCGCGAAATCGGCCGCATGCTGGGCGGGCAGAATCTCACGCCGGAGGCGCTGAAGCACGCAGCACAGATGCTGCGCGCGGCCTCCAACGGGTAAGCGGGCTAACTCAAAACCAAGCCGCCCGGCAGCTCCTCGCCAAACACGCGGTCCATATTGCCGGCGGACTCACCGTCCAGCACAGCCAGCAGCTCCGGATCCTCACCCAGACGGCCGCGCACAAGCTGCACGGTCTGCGGATTCACGTCCAGCGTCACGTTGCCGGTCTTCTGGCAAAGCCGTGCCAGCGTCTCGTCCACATGCGCCGTCTTGATCACTTGCTCGGCCCACCGCGCGGCCGTCGAAGGCGGCAGCACTTGATTGATAGGCGCGTAGAACAGCTTGCGCGCGCCGATCCTCGCCAGGCACCATGCCTCCGATGCTCCGCCGTCGCCCGCACGCAGGCGCTTCACCAGCGCGTCGCCCAGCTCCGTGCGCGTGCCCGCTGGAAGATGCTCCAGGCTCGAAATCGCCCGCCACATCTCGCGGTGCAGGCTGGAGTTGATCCGCTTCGGTTTCTGGCTGCCTTTCGGCAGCAGATACTGCGCCACGCGCTGATAGATATCGGCTTGTTGATTTCGGTTCAGTCCGCCCGCCACCCGTCCCCAGAAAATATACCACTCGCTCTCGCACTGCACCTGATTGCCAAACGTCAGGCCGCCGGCGTAGATGCGCCGGGCCTGTTCGATACGCAGATCGTCGCCCGGATAGCCGAAGCCCGGCCGCAGGCACAGCCCGCAAAGGTTCAGCCAGCGCGCTTCGTGGGAGGCCGATCTCTTGCGGCCCTCGGCGTGCTCCAGGAACCGGTCGGCCAGCGCGCGAATCACCTCCAACGGCCAACTGGCCCGGCCCAGTCCCAGCGTTTGCTCCATGCGCGACGGCAACTCTTCCGGCGTCAGCGTTCCCGCGCCGAACGTGGCCGATACCAGCTCCAGCGCTTTCGCCCGCGCCTCGTCGCTGATCACCGCGGCCGGACGCTTCGCCGCCGCCTTCTGCTTCTGCTTGCGCAGCTCGAACTGCAGCCGCCAGCGGTTCTCGCTGACCTTCGAGTCACAATAGATCTCCAGCGTGCCAACGGCCGTGAGCGTGGCGCCCAGCCGCACCGGCACCAGCCGTTCGCCCTGCGGTTTTCCGAAACGGATCAGCGCGTTCAACGGAGCGTGCGCGTGCAGCTCGGGTTCTTCGTTCGCGAACGTCACCAGGTCGCCCAGTTTGTCCTCGGTGCGCGTCAGGCTCGAATAGAGGCGGAAGCTCACCGGCTTGTTGGCCACCAGTTGCAGCCCTTCCACGTCGAGCGTCAACGACGCGCCCTCTTCCGTGCCTCGCGGCGCCAGGCACACCGTCTTGCGTTCCGTCTCCGATGCGCTGACCTCGATGAAATACGCGCGCGGCAGTCCGCCGCGCACCAGCACGCCGCTGCCCGTTGTCTTTGCGTTGGCATAGTAGGCCGCGCCCACCGCCACGGCCAGATCCAGGTCCCGGTTCTCGAAAATCAGCGGCCGCTTCCCAAACCAGCTCTCCAGCACGGAAGCCACACGCTGGCGCAAAATCTCCGGAATGAAGAATCCGCCATTAAACAGAATCGCGTCCGGAACAATATTCCCGGCCCCTTCCAAAAAGGCCGCCAGATGCTTCGTAACCGCCGGATCGGAAACGTACGGCAGCCCCAGCTCCCGGAAAATGCTCTTCTTGTCGTCGCTCGGCCGGTCGGTCAACGCACAGCTTGGAAGAAATCCTTCCAGTGCCAGTTCCAGCGCCTCAGCGCGGGTAATCTCCGTGCGCAGCGTACCCCCGATCAGCGAGGACCCGGCGCCCAGTACCGTGATCTCCACCTTCTCGATGCTCGGGTTGTTCAGCATCTTCTCTTTGGCCGACGCGCATTGCCGGCGCAACGCGCTGCGTTGCCGCAGGCTCAACTGCTGGCCCAGTTTCGCCTCCACCAACCACGCCAGCGTCAAATCCAAATTGTCCCCGCCCAGCAGCAGGTGCTTGCCCACCGCCGTCCGCGTGAACTCCACGACATCGTCCTTGCGCGAAACCCGGATCAGCGTAAAGTCCGACGTGCCGCCGCCGACATCGCAAACCAGCACCGTCTGTCCGTCGAAAAGCTGCTTGCGCGAATCGGCCAGATGATTCGCGATCCAGGAGTAGAAGGCCGCCGCCGGCTCTTCCAGCAGCGTCAACCTGTCCAGCCCCGCCTCGCGCGCGGCCTCAACCGTCAACTCGCGCGCCTCTTCGTCGAACGAAGCCGGAACCGTCAGAACGATATCCTGCTCCGCCATCGGTGCGTCCGGGTGGGAGGCGTCCCACGTTTCCCGCATGTGCCGTATGTAGGCCGCGCTCACCGCCACCGGACTTAACTCGCGAGCCGATTCCTGCGTATCCCACGGCAGTATCTTCGCCGTCCGGTCGACGTCCGGATTCGACAGCCAGCTCTTCGCCGAATGCACGCAGCGCGTCGGCGTCAACGCGCCCTGTTCCCGCGCGTAGGCGCCAGCGAACGTTTGGTCGCCCAGGTAGAGGAACGAGGGCAGCGTGCGCTGCTTCTCCACCCGCGACGCCGTCACATGCTGTTCGATATCGAAGACGTGAATGGAAAAATCGTCGTCGGATGGGTCCATCCAGGCGACGGCCGAGTTCGTGGTTCCTAGGTCGATGCCGATCTTCATCGTTTCTCTCGCACGTTAAATTCCAGTTTCCAGCGTTTGTCTTCCGGTCCGGCGCACCAGATCTGCAACACGCCGGTTTCCGTCACTTCCGCCTCCAGCTTCACCCGCACCACTCGTTCGGCGGCCGCGGGCAGCGCCACCTCTACCGGCGCCAACTCCTCCACCTCGGCGGGAATCGGGTCCAGAACATCGCCCGGCTTATCGTCGTGGCGGGCTACCGAACTGAAGAACCGGAACTCGGCCGCCTCTCCCGTCAGCAACCCGAACTCGGCCGCCGGCAGGGAGACGGACGTTCCCTCTTCCAGTCCGAACGGCACCACGGTCAACGCCTTCATCGGCGCCGGGAAACCGGGTACGGCGGGCATGGAGGATTCGATGCCGATATAGTAAGTCCGCGCCACGCCCCCGCGAATACGGACGCCTTTTCCCTGCCTCGCCAGCCCGTAGTAGGCCGCGCCGCGTGCCACCGCGTGCATCAGGTCCTCGCCGCTCAACACCTGCGCGGGCCGTCCCAGCCAGGCCGTAAGATTCTCGAGTATCCGGTCTCGCACCAGCGGGGCGTGCAACACGCCGCCATTGAAAAGCACGTGCGTCGGCTCGCCCGCCTGACGGACGAATCGCGCCAAGTGCGCCGTGATCCGCGGATCGCTCTCGAACGGCAGGCCGATCTCCTGCAGCGCGGCCCTCCGCGCCCGCTGCGGCTCTTCGTCTTTGGAAACCGCCGGCAGAAACCCATCGCGCAGGACGCTCTCCAGCGTCTCCCGCCGCAGCGCAGCCTTGATCGTGCCGCCGATCAATCCCGTGCCGCGGCCCAGAATCGTCACCGCCTCTTCGGCCTGCGTGGCGCCGGGCGCAAGCAACTTCTCTTTGGCCGCGCGGCAGCGCTGCCACAGCATGTTCAATTGCGCCGCGTCCAGCTTGGCCGTCATCGTCTGTGCCACGGCCCTCGCCAGCGCCAGGTCGATATTGTCGCCGCCCAGCAGCAGATGGTCGCCCACCGCCACCCGCTCCAGCGTCAGTTCGCCTTTCGCCTCGCCAACCGCAATCAGCGTGAAGTCCGTCGTGCCGCCGCCAATGTCGATCACCAGGATGCGGTCGCCCGCCGCCACGCGCTCCCGCCAATCGGGATGCCGTTCAATCCAGGCGTAGAACGCCGCCTGCGGTTCCTCCAGCAGCACCGGCTCGGCGATGCCCGCCCGGCGCGCCGCCTCTTCGGTCAGCGCGCGCGCCCCGGCGTCGAATGAGGCGGGCACCGTAATGAACACTCGCGGCGATCCGTCGAAGGTGTGCGTCAGGTGCTGCAAATACGCAGCCGACGCCTCCACCGGCGAAAGCGCCGGCGCGGCCGCCGGCAGTAGTGCCGATTGCCGGTCCACTCCCGAATGCGATAACCAGCTCTTCGCCGAATGCACCAGGCGGGCCGTGTTCTCGCCTCCCCGGCGCTTGGCGAACTCGCCCAGAATCCAGCGCGGCGACTCATCCCACGGCAGCGCCGTCGATCCCGCCGCGAACTCCTTCTCGCCGTGGAGATAGAGCGAGGACGGAAACAGATTCTCCTCCCGCAGCTCGCCGGGGCCTATCAGTTGCGGCACCGCCAGTACGGCCACCGCCTCTCCCTCCACCGACTGGGCCACCGCGCAGTTCGTGGTACCGAGATCGATACCGATCACACGTCCGGGGGGCACGTGTTACTCGACTTCGATTTCGGCCGCGGCGATCACGGCGACCTGCATCGACGCGTTCAGCTTTGGCAGATCGACGCTCGACGCCTTCCAGCCCTTGTGGCGCAGCGTACCGCCGGCCGCGCGGCCTTCCGGTGGAACGTTGCCGATAAACTTCAGTCCCTGCTTGGCGTCCGCTCCCGCCGCCTCGGCCTTGGCATAGGTGCCTTCCACGCCGTCGATAATCGGCGTGAGGGTTACGCAGCGTTTCAGCGCCGCGCCGCATTGTTCATGCAGCGTTCGCACCGCGGCGCCCACCTGATCGTCGCTGTAAGCGGAGATGTCTTCCATCAGGAAGTCCACCAGCCGGGCCTCCCGCTGCAACACCCCAAGCAACTGCAGTGCGCCGTCGGAGGGCTTCGCCTCCGGGGCTTTCGGCTTGGCTGGTTCTGCCTTGGCGGCCGCGGCCTTCGTATAACCAAAAGCCTGTGCGACCTCGGCGGGCAGCTCGCCGCCGAACAGGATTCCAAAGAAGCTGCTGAATGCGTTTCCGATACGAGACAAAGTGAGAAAACTCCGAAACTAACAGGATACCAGCGGTTCCGAAATGTAGTAGCGTGGGGGCATGAGGCGTTTGCTGCTGTTCGTTCTAAGCCTGACGGCCGCGCCGGGCCAGGTGCTGTTGCGCCAGTCCGGCTTCTGCGGGTGCGACGGCGATTGGACCCCCTGGAGCCATCGCGAGGACACCTTGCCCCGCACCTTTGTCGATACCAAGGTCTCCCTCGGCGATGCCGGGTCGCTGGCCGTCAGCGGCGCCAGCAAAGTGGCGGCCTACGGCGGCTGGCAGCGTCAGGTGGCGGGCGTCAAGGGCGGCGAATGGGTCCGCTTCAAGGCCTCCTACAAGGCCGACAATGTCGCCGCGGAGAACTGGCAGGTAGTGGCCCGCCTGGACTGGCGCGACGCCAAGGACAAGCGCGCCGGGGAGCCGGACTACGTCCCGTGGGCCCGGCGCGCCGGCGATTGGAATGAGCTTTCGCTGGAGGCGCAAGCCCCGGCCGGCGCCGATGCCGTGACCATCGAACTCCTCTTGGCCAATGCGCCGCAGGGCACCGTGTGGTGGGACAACATCAGTCTCGAGCGCATCGCCGAACCGGCGCCGCGGAAGGTCACCGTCGCCACCGTGAATCTGCGCCCTCGCAATTCGTCCGGCCGCGAGGAGAGCGTGGCCAAATTCATCGAAACCATCGCCAAATCCGTCCCCGTCAATGCCGATGTGATTCTGCTCCCGGAAGGCATCAGCGTGGTCGGCACTACAAAATCGTATGCCGAAGTCTCCGAGACGATTCCCGGGCCGACGACGGAAGCGCTCGGCAAAGTCGCCAAGGCGCGAAAGGCGTATGTCGCGGCCGGCATCTACGAGAAAGAAGGCGCGACGATCTATAACACGGCGGTGCTGATCGACCGCAACGGCGAACTGGTTGGCAAGTATCGAAAGGTGTATCTTCCGCGCGAGGAGGTGGAGAAAGGCCTCACGCCCGGCTCCCATTTCCCCGTATTCCAGACCGATTTCGGCCGCGTCGGCCTCATGATCTGCTACGACGTGTTCTTCTCGGAGCCGGCCCGTTACCTAGCCAATCAAGGCGCGGACATGGTGCTAATGCCCATCTGGGGCGGCGACGAAAACCTGGCCAAAGCCCGCGCGATCGAAAACGGCGTCTTCCTAATCGCCTCCGGCTACGATCACCCGACGTATGTAATGGATCCCCTCGGCGAGCGCCTCTCGCAGGCGACGGAACAGGGCACAGCCGCCGTAGCGACCATCGACCTGGAGAAGCGCTACAAAGCCAAATGGCTCGGCGAAATGCGCACCCG
Organism: Acidobacteriota bacterium; assembly: GCA_016871155.1. Lineage (GTDB taxonomy): Bacteria > Acidobacteriota > Terriglobia > Bryobacterales > Bryobacteraceae. Next base: position 47,825 of record VFZO01000012.1, read on the forward strand.
CCGCATAAAGGAACTCCGCGTCGACGTAAAGGCCCCCATGCCGGGCCTGCTGCCGTAGCGGCCGCCTGACCGCGCAAACCACCGTCCTCCGCACGGGGTCCTCCCGAATGGGGTCGCCTCCCGAATGGGGCCTCCCGCATGGGGTCGGGGCCTCCCGCATGGCTCCCGCATGGCTCCCGCATGGGGTCAGTCACCTCTGCCACCAGACCTCCGCACTCAACGTTTCCGTTCCGCGCGCCTGCAACGGCGCTCATGCCGGCCCGGAACAACCGTCTTGCACGACGGCTCACCTTCCTCAGGCGCCGCTGTAATAAAGAGAAACAAAAGCACTTCCTCCCTGACGACCACCATCGCGCCCTCGACTTCCACCTAGCCGGCCCCCGGCCTTCCGCACCTCCATACTGGCATGCTTGCGAACGCCAAGCCACATTCACCTTGCCCCTATACCGCGCGGCAAGAACCCCTGTTTCAGCGTGATCGCCGCGAATACGCCTCGATCCCTACGCCAACCTCAGCAGCGTAAGCCGCTCATTCCAAGCACTTTACTGCCCCACTCCCGACGTAGCGAACATTTCTGCCACACAATGTTCTAGGTTGAGCAATATCGCCGCCGAGTGGCCCCCAAAGGGCCGGAATCGCACCCAGCCCGGTCCCGCGGTTGCGCAGTACGCTGACCCCTGAACCAGCGCGTGTACCGCACCCCTCCGAGTCCTGAAAGTCACTGCTAGACAACGGCTTATCGGAGTCGACACAAGCACAATTCCAGCTCCCGTCTGATCCAGAAGCCGCAACTTTCGAACCATCAACTACTCACAACCAAATCGCCGGCCCGGGGCTGCGAGTGCCAGCGGTGACTGACCCCACGAGCCGACCCCACGAGCCGACCCCACAAGCCCCGGCGATTGTCGGGCGAGACAAGAGGCACACGTCCTGCCCATCGTTCTCGATAAGTTCCGGTCGGCTACTCCTCGGCGAGGCGGGCGCCACCAGATCCCGCCTCCGCTTCACCGCCACTTTTCCCTCGATTCGCTGGCGTTATTCACCGCCAGCATTTATCATTGACCCGTAGACACACCTAAGCTATGTCGCACCAGCCAGAGTTTGACGCGACGCGCACCCAGCATTCCGATTCCACGCTCGAACGGTCGAGGCCCGATCTGGGGGCGGCGGCGGGCGCGACTTTCAGGGGTTTCCGCATCTTGCGCCTGCTCGGCGAAGGCGGCATGGGTGCGGTCTACGAAGCGGAAGAAGCGGAAACCGGGCGTATTGTTGCATTGAAGCTCGCGCGCCCGTCTGTTTCGATGGATGCGGCAGAGAGAGACCGCCTGCTGAACGAGGCCCGCTTGGCTGCCTCCATCAGCCATCCCAATTGCGTGTTCGTGTACGGATCGCACCAAGATGGCGAGGGCATCGCGATCGCGATGGAAATGGTGCGAGGCCACACTGTGAAAGACGTCGTGGAGCGATTCGGCGCAATGTCCGTCGATCGCGCGGTGCAATGCACGCTGGACATCCTGGCGGGATTGGAAGCGGCGCACGAGAAGGGCGTCCTGCATCGTGACATCAAGCCGGCGAACGTGTTCGTGGACCAGTTGACCGGCCAGGCTAAGGTCGGGGACTTCGGCTTGTCGCTGAGTTACACGGCGACCGAGTTGAAGAAAGGATCGAAGTCGTTTGCCGGGACCCCGGCGTATGCCTCACCGGAGCAGTTGCAGGGCTCGCCGCTCGAGCACCGTAGCGATATCTATTCCGCCGCGGCAACGCTCTACTATATGCTCACCGGACGGGCGCCCTTCATCGAAGTGGACATCATCCAGCTTGTGGCGTCGATCGCCGGCCGCATGCCGGAGCCGCCCTCTCAATGGAACACCGCAGTGAAGCCGGAACTCGACGCGGTCGTGCTGCGCGCGCTGGCCAAAAAGCCTGACGAGCGCTTTCCGGATTACGCCTCGTTTCGCGCCGCCCTGGTGCCCGAACCGGCGGCGCCGTTGCCGCGACGCCTCGCGGCCGGCATGATTGACGCGGCGCTCACCGCAACGTCGCTAGCGGCGAACCTGGCCGCCGGCATCTCCCCAGCGAGCCCGCTGGGACACGTGGTGGAAGATGTCTCGAGCATCATCCTGTATACATCGTTTGGAGCGATGGAAGGCCATCTCGGGTTCACGCCCGGCAAGTGGCTGTACGGCTTGCGAGTCCGTCGCGGACTCCGCAACGCGGGGTGGCGCGCTGGACTCTGGCGCGGATTCCTCTTCGCCCTGCTGCAGAACGGATTGGCGTTCGGGGCCGGGCTGGCTTCCGGCCACGCGTTGGGTTGGCGGTTCAAACTGGATTTGCAGGCTGGAGCATGGACGACGGCAATCATGCTGATGGAATTCGCTGGGGTCGCCATTGCATTCCTGACGGCTCGCTCGGCCAACGGGTGGCAGGGGCTGCACGACCGCTTGTCCGGGACGCGTGTCACCCGGGTGAGCCGGAGTGGCGCGGGTTTGTCAAAGCTGGAGCCGGTGCAAAGAGTGGATCCTTCGGCGTCGAGACCTGCCGGTCCGTTTCTGGTTGCGGCGGAGGCCGCGTCGCCGGGCGTCGCCGTAGCATGGGACCCAATACTCGAACGCAACGTCTGGCTCGTGGAGCATGCGCCCGGCACTCCGCCGCTGCCAACGGCACGCCGCGAGACTATCCGGCGCGGCGCGCTGCGCTGGATTGGCGGGCTGCGGACCTCCGCCAAAGCGTGGGACGCATTCGAATACCCCGGCGGCGGGCCCTTGCTGGGCTACCGGCGCATCGACGAAGTTGGCCAACTGGCTACCCTGCTCGCCGATCTTGCCGCGGAACTGCCCCCTGAAGCGGAGAACTTGGACCTGCGGCGGGTTTGGATCGCCGGCGATCACGGCGTGGTGTGCGACTTCCCGGTGGCATCCGAGCCCATGATCGCTCCGCTCGAAAGCGGCGCCCCTGCGTTCCTGCGGCGCTGCGCCTCGGAAGCCTTGTCTCACGGCAGCAGCATTCCGCTCCCCGTAGGCGAGGTTCTTGGAGATTTGGAGCGGGGCACGCTCAACCTCGCCGAGGCCTCCTCCCGTTTGCGATCGCTCGCCGAATCGGGTGGATGCACGGTGACCCGGGTCCGGCGTCTGGTCCAGATGCTGGTTGGGAACTGGGCCCCGGCGTCCTTGGCCGCGGTGGTGGCTGTTGATTTTGCCTTGGGCCCGAGTTGGCGTGGCTTTCGGGAATTGCGCGAGATTCCGATGTTCTTCGCCGGACTCTCAATCGCCGCCGGACTTCTCTTTACCGCGGCCACGGGCGCTCCGCTTTCGATGTCGATGACCGGCCTCGCGTTCACGGACCGCAACGGGGCTCGCGCTCCCCGCTGGCGCGCTCTGGCGCGCCTCGCCTTGCCGCTGCTGATCTGGCTGGCGATCCTGTTCGCCGTGCTCCAACACGAATCGTCGAAACTGTCGCCGCTGTCCGCACAGGGAGACGTATTCCAGCAATTTGGGAAACGGCTGGGCGCCGCTTCGAGGGAAATGGGTTGGGCGTTCGGGTCCTACTGGTTGCTGGTGATCCCGCAGTGGCTGTTCGCCCTGCGGACCCCGTCGCGGGGAATCCTGGAGCGCATCACTGGGCTCTGGATCTCCCGCACCTGAGGCCGGACGGCTACGTCTTGGCGGTGTTCGCCGGGACTTTGGCGATGGCGACTACGAGTTCGCATCCGTTGAATGGAGGGTTGACTCACGAGACTGACCCGAAGGGAGTTTACGCCGGGCTTACCCGCGTTCTCAGCCCTTCCCGCATGGGGTCTCCTTCCCGCACGGGGTCAGTCACCTCTGCCACCAGACCTCCGCACTCAACGTTTCCGTTCCGCGCGCCTGCAACGGCGCTCATGCCGGCCCGGAACAACCGTCTTGCACGACGGCTCACTTTCCTCAGGCGCCGCTGTAATAAAAAGAAACAAAAGCACTTCCTCCCTGCCGACCACCATCGCGCCCACGACCTCCACCTGACCGGCCCCCGGCCTTCCGCACCTCCATACTGGCATACTTGGGAATGCAAAGCCACATTCACCTTGCCCCCATACCGCTCGCCAACATCCCCTGTTTCGGCGGGATCGGGGCGAATACACGCCGGTACCCACGCTAATCTAAGCAGTGTAAGTCGCTCATTCCAAGCACTTTACTACTCCACTCCCGACGTATCGAACATTTCTGCCACACAATGTTCTAGGTCGAGCAATATCGCCGCCGAGTGGCCCCCAAATGGCCGGAATCGCACCCAGCCCTGTCCCGCGGTTGCGCAGTACGCTGACCCCTGAACCAGCCCGCGTACCGCACCCCTCCGAGTCCTGAAAGTCACTGCTAGACAGTGGCTTATCTCAGTCGACACAAGCACAATTCCGGCTCCCGTCTGATCCAGAAGCAACAACTTTCAAACCATCAACTACTCACAACCGAATCGCTGCTGCAGCCCGGCCGGTGCCAGAAGTGACTGACCCCACAAGCACAAGCGACCCCACAAGCACAAGCAAGCCCAACCCCCACTAGCGCGGATAAACAAGAAGCGCCACATCGGACCCGCCAGGCGGCGCGTAAGAGTAGTACGCCTCGGTTCCACCGGCAGAAACGCCGAAGCCCCCATAAATGCCGCCAGCCTCAGGCAGTTCGCCCAAAATCACCTCGGACCTCGTGTCCGGGTCCAGACGCCAAATCGCGCGCCTCGGCTGTGTACGAAGGAAAACGGCGGAACGGCCCGCAAGTCCCCAATACCCCTCGCGGATGTTCTCTCCTACTTTCTCACCGGGTCCTTTCGTTTCGGTACGGATTCGCCACAACCCAAGCTTGCTCCGCTGCTTGGTGAAGTAGAGCCAAACCCCATCGGCGCTCGCGAACGCCTCGTAGCCCTCGTCCGTCGTCACCTGTTCGGGGGTGCCGCCCGTCGCCGGTATCCGCCAGATATTCATCGCGCCGCCGGAATTGGAGCGGAAGTAAATCCACTTTCCGTCGGCCGACCAGTTGGGCCGGCCCTCCTCGGACGGAGCCGTTGTCATGCGCCGCGGCGCACCACCGCCGGCCGGAACGGTATAGATGTCGCGGTTGTCGCCCTCGGTGGTGGAGAAGACAAGCGTCGATCCGTCGGGCGACCAGCGCGGCGAATCGGTGTAGGGCCGCTGCATCGCGGTGAGCTTTTTCGGATCGCTTCCATCGGTCTTGGAGGTCCAGATTTCGCCAAATCCGTCGCGATTGGAAACGAATGCGATCCGGGTGCCATCGGGCGACACCTGCGCGTTGACGTCCCGCCGGCCCGAGGGCGGATTCGGCAACGCCGGCTGGCCGTCATCGGCGCTCCAACGCGAGATCCCGATCGAGTGAGTGGTCCATTGATACGCGACGCGCAAGGGCTTCTGCGCCGCTACCGAAGGCCAGACCGCGTGTGGAATCACGCCTTCCACACGCGCCGACGGCGAGCCGCCGGAGACCTTGACACGCCGCAGATTCGCGAACATGTCGACGCCGTGGGTGGAATAGAAGATCTCGTGGCCGTCCGGAGTCCAGGCCAAACCGAGGTGCGGGCTCGACTCGAAGGTGATTCGCTTTGGGGCGCAGCCGGCGATTTCACACACGAAAATGTCGGTTCCGACGCCCGATAGATGCCGGACAAACGCAAGGCGCTTTCCATCCGGAGACGCGGCCGCGGTCGTGTCGCCGGGCGTCGAAGCGAGGGGTGTGGTGATCCTTCGGCTGCGGCCGGTTTCGAGCTCGTGCAGATAAATCGCGAACGGACTTTCGAGATTTTCGCGGTCGACGATCAGTAACGCTTTGCCGTCCGGCATCCAGGTGGCCCATTCGTGGCGGGACTCCGGGAAGGTCGAGCCCCCAATCTTCCGCACCGGCTTCGGCTCGCCGCCTTCCGTATCGACGATCAGGATCTGCCGCGACTCCGCGGCCACGCGCGTAAAGACGATTCGCGAGCCGTCGGGCGACCACCGGGGAAACACATCGGCGCCAGGCGTGTGAGTAACCTGGCGGCGAACGCCGCTTTCGATCTCCTGGACAACGATCCCGGCCTGGCCCGCTTCACGCAGTTCGTAGGCAACAAAACGGCCGTCGGGCGAGAGGCCCGGCGACTCCTGGAACGGATTGTCGCGAGTGACCGGCAACAAGCGTGGTTCGCCGTGGCCGGATTCGTCCAGGCGTCCGGCAAGAAGCAGCAAGCCCGTTAAGGCGGCCGCGAGTACCGGCGTCCAGAGCCAGAGGATCGGGTCTTTCCTCTCCGGCACCGGCGCCGCTTCCGCCAGCGGTGTTGTCCTGGCATTGAGCCAGGAGTCGAGTTCGGCTTGGAACGCAACCACCGATCCGCGCTTGGTGTGTTCCAACCGGCGGACGGGCAAGCCGTCTTCGCGCTCCCACCGGCGGACGGTGCTGACACCTTTGCCGAGGTAGTCGGCGATCTCCTTCCAGGAATCGAGGCGGCCATCGGACATGACGAATCTCATCAAGAATACTTGCTTTCGAGGCTGTTCGAAAGTGTTCAATCCTGTCCAAAAGCGCTCACGGGCCTGTTTTGAGCGGTTTTAGCGATTGGCGCCCGGCGAAATTCGCCCTACAGTCGATCTCATGACGAAACGCTGCCTCCTGCTTCTTTGCGGCGTCTGCGGGTACGCCGCCGATATCCCGGTGCTGGGGCCGCTTGCACCCATACCTTTCGGGGATTCGTTCGTTCAGTTGTACTCCACGTCCTGGACCTCGACCTCGGACTATCCAGATGGCGTCATTTCGGCCTGGTTGCCGGCACAGTCTGGCATGCCCCGATTCTCTGGTCTTTCATTGCCAACCGGGAGCTCCTATCTCGTTCTTCGTGTTCCTGGCGCAAGTACCCAGTGGGGCGTGTGCCTCGGAAGTGGCACGCCTTCTGCCGGAGCCGGAGTACCCCTCGGTTCCGATCAAACGGCGCTCGGCCCGGCGGCTTACCACCCGGCAACCGCATTCTTCTTCAGTTGATAGGAAAACCACAAACATGCTTTCCACCAAAATCCGCGCATCTCTGCTGGCGCTGGCTCTCGGCTCGCTCGCCCATGCCTCCACTATCGTTTCCGTCGGCCCAGCCGCCGACCACCAACGGGCATTCTTCGCCCCAGGAACCGGCGTCTATAGCATGGGTTGGAGTCAAACCCAGTCCTACACCAACGTTTCGATCCGTGTTTCATTCCGGGAAATCGACACAGGTACTGGCTTCCTCGGCGGGGAGATCACCGGCTTTCTCACGAGCCAGGTCGGAGCGGGAACAACCCAGGCGCTGCACGAACTGGAAGCGCCCGCCGACGCCGTCTACGCTCCAGGCCACACGGGCCTCCTGACCGTCTACTCCGGTCTCGCCCTGGGGCCCGGGAACTACTATTTCACGGTCACTCCGAAAAGCTTCATTGGAATCTCTCAAATAAGCGAAAACCCTGCCCCAACGGTGCTCCTCGATTCCGGCGTCGCGGTCCTTGGTTACTCGATCGGCATTGGCGGCTCCGCGTACATGCCGGACTCCGTGATCCCTTGGATTGGCGTCTCCGCGTGGGTCTTTGAAGTCACCGGCGACCCCGTCCTCGATCCCGTCGCCGAGCCCGCCACTTGGCACCTCCTCCTCCTCGCAGCGCTTCCCCTTCTTCTCCTCCGTCGCAAGTCCAAGACACCGTAACCTCCGCCACCCTGGCCGCGGAATGCCGGAAGTCCGAGGTGACTTAAGAACGCCCGGTGCCGGCCGCCGGTGCGCCGCTCCTCTTCGATCGCATCCGGACACCGTAAGACGGGCCGCCTTCGAAACGGACGAAGTGTAGGTTGGCGTAATTCCCGGTTGCTCCTGCAAACAGGGCAGCCTGTGAAGACACAGCCCCACGGAACTTGCCGGATCAAAATAAAGACTCCCTCGGCCTCGTGGCGAAATTGAAAGGCCGCAATCCCGTTCGTCTTTCGCGGGGCTCAGCAACAACTTGGCCAGGCACTCCAGAGAGACCCGGTCCCCTTCGATCAAGACGAGGGGAACCCCCTCCGGGCACTCGCCTTCGCCAACGCGTGTCTTCGCGGCTCACCCGGTCAACCCCTCCCATGCCGTCCCAAATACGCCGGAACCTCTTGGCCAGTCCCGATCAGAACCCCGAAAAACCGCACCCTCCGAAAACCTTCGAAAAATTTTCCTTCCATCATTTCAACCACTTCCGGCAAAAACGGCGCCCAATCACATCCGTTTCCAGTTGACGCCTCTCTATAATCTGTACAGGAAGCGCAACGCGCCCCCCCAACAAAGCCTCCGGCCAACCCCCGGGGGCTTTCCTTTTTCAGGAGATCCGTCATGTCACAGGAAAAGAATTCGCGGTCCGAACAGGCCCGCATCAACGGCGCCAAGTCCAAAGGCCCCAAAACACAGGAAGGCAAGGCGAAGTGCGCCCGCGTCAACATCACCCACGCCGCCTATGTCGCTCACCAGTCCACCCTGTCGCACGAAGACCAGAACGGCTACGCCGCCGTCTGGCTCGCCGCCATGGACCAGTTCAATCCGCGGAACGCCTTCGAGCTCGAAATCGTCGCCCTCCTCGTCGACCACCAATGGGCCACCGCCCGTCTCACCGCC
>VFZO01000013.1 GCA_016871155.1 Acidobacteriota bacterium
CGCGGTCGCGTGGTTTTCGGACGCTGCGACGCAGGAGCCGAATAGTTCGCTTGCCCGGCTGAACCTGGCGGCGGCGCTGCTCAGCGCGGGCAAGCGGGACGATGCCAAACGCGAGGCGGAGGAGGCGATCCGGCTGGAGCCGCTGCTCGAAGAGGCCTACGCCCTGCTGGCTGAGATCGAGCCGAAACGGGCGTCGTATTGGAAGGATCAGTACCGGAAACAGGCGCCGAGGCGGCTGCTTCCCTGAGGAGCGGTCAGAATAGGAACTTCAGCGCCAGTTGATTCACTCTGGGAAGCCCCGTCGTCGTCACCAGTTGACCGAACAGCGTGCTGTTCACGAGCGTGTTGGGCAGCCAGAAATTTGCGCGATTCATGACGTTGAACGACTCCGCGCGGAACTGCAGCTTCCATTGTTCCCGAATCGCGGTGTCCTTTACCAGCGAGAGATCCACCAGCCAACTCCCTGGCCCGCGCGTGTCCGGCAGCGTGCGGGAAACATTGCCGAACGTGAAGGGTGCGGGCTGTGTAAATGCGGAGGTATCGAACCACTTGGCCACCTGTTCGTTCCGCGATCGCCCTCCCGGCAGTTCTGCTCTCCGGCCTGTGGAGTTCGGACGATTCCCACCGTTCGGGATGGTCGCCGACATGGCGAGAGGATAGCCGCTGCGGCTCCGCGAAACACCCGATAACTGCCAGCCGCCGATCAGCTTTCCGGCCACTCCGCGAGAGCCGGAGAAGAATCGCTTGTTGGCTCCGAAGGGGAGTTCGGCCACGACGCTGGCGGCAAAGGCGTGGGTGGCGTCGATTTCGGAGATGGCGCGTTCCGCTCGCAAGTCGAACCAGTTCTGCACCGTGGTGTTCAATCCAACGTTTTGCGCATTCCCGTTCGCGCCGACCGAATTGCGGACGTCCGCGATCGACTTCGAAAGCGTGTAGGCGAGCAAGAAACCAACGCCTCTCGATGCGCGCTTTTCGAATTTCACCGCCAGCGAATGATAGATCGAGTTGCCCGAGCTCGAGTTGAACGTGGAAACCCCGCTGTATTGCGGATAGGGGAGCAGCAATTGCTGCCGCGCTACGGAGGGACGGCTAAGCGCACCGGCGGTGATATTCGGGAAGAAGGGATTCGGCACCAGTGCCTGCAATCCAGTACCGAGACTCAGCAGATCCGGCGACAGCGCGTTGAGCTGCCGGACCTGATTCAACTTCACGCCGCGATTCGCCGAATAGGCCGTATCCAGAATGAAGTCCCTGCCAAATGCCCGCTGGATATCCAGATTCCATTGAACAGTGTACGGCGTGACGGCGGCCGGATCCCACTGATTTACGGCTTGTCCCAGAAATGTGCTGGCGCCCAGACGATCGCGCGTCGGAAGGGTCAGGCCCTCCGGCAGCGGATCGCGCAGGAAGCGGAACGGGGTCAGGCCATCCAGGGAGGCAACCATGGGCGAAACGGAACTGAAGCCGGCGTCGGGTACGGCGCCGTTTGTTCCGTCGCCCCCGGTGCCGAACGGCGCGAAGAAGAGGCCAGCGCCGCCGCGAATGACGGTGCGGTCGAACGGGGTAAAGGCAAATCCAAAGCGCGGGGCGAAGTTGTTGCCATCCCGGCGGTAGGCCTGGCGATTGTCCTTTCCCGCGTAGACCAATCCGCCGGTGAGATTCGGAAACGACGGATTGCGCACCGGACTGGCCAGCGCCGGGTCAAAACTATGGAACTGGTTTCGCTTCTCGGTGAATGGCGTTTCGGTCTCGTAGCGAAAACCAAGATTCAGCGTCAGGCGCCGATTCACGCGGATGTCGTCTTGAACATACCCGGCGTAGTAGAAGTTCTGAAGCGTGTGGCCGCTGGCGATATTGACCTGACCGGTGCTCGCCGCGCCCAGCAGGAAACTGGCAAAGCTTACACCCGCGTTCTGGACCACGACATTCGGGTCGGGACCCCGCGTCATCGCCCGTGTGAATCCAAAGGTTCCGGATCCTGACGAGAGGTTGAACACATTCAGCCGTTGCGCGCGGCCTTCAAATCCGGTCTTCCAGCTATGACGTCCCGCCAACCGCGAGTACGACGCGAGCAGCGAGTAACTGTTCTGGCCGGAGCGCAACATGCCGCTTCCGCTCAAGCCGGCCATGCCCTCGATGTTCGCCTCCGGGAAGAGCGGATTTGTAAACGCGCGCACGAGGCTCGCGGGAAGCCCCAGTTGAGTGGCGTCAAAGCCTTCACTGAAGAGTTGGCGCGTCCAGAAGAACCGCGCGAAACCCGCCCGCACGTTGAATACCGACGCGGCGTTCAACGTCACCGTGTGATCCATTCCGGCGGAAGCGTTGTTCAGCGCCACGCCTTTGAGCCCGCCCGGCGTAGCGATGTTGCCGAAGGTATCGGGTTGGCCAATCGTGGAGCGGTGCAGCGAAACCCGTCCGAACATGCGCCACGCCTGGCTGAAGTAGTGATCCAGGCGGTTGCCCACGTTCGCTTGATCGATTCGAATCGGCGCGTTGTTGATGTAGTTGTTGTTCTGTGTGAAAAGATCGCCGCTAGTGTTGGCCGCGGGGTAATAGGCGTTCATGGCTCTGGCCACCGGGTCGAACCGGTTGACGGGAATGACGTTGCTTGGAAAAGCATCGCGCAGGAAACGTCCCGCTTGCGCCGGGTTGGGCCGGGTGGAGAGCGGGTCGTACACCAGGATCGGCTGACCGTTCTGGGCGAGCGTGCCCGAAAAATCCCCGCGACTCTGCAGCGCCGTAGGCACTGTTCCCCGGAAAACCTGTCCCCGCCGCCAGCGGCTGCCCTGGTAGTCGGTGAAGAAAAACGACTTGTTCCGGCCGTCGTAGATCTTCGGCAAAACGACGGGTCCACCCACGGCGTAACCGAACTGGTTCATGCGGAAAGCGGGAATGGCGCGCCCAGCTCCCCGGTTGAAGAATTCGTTCGCGTCAAATGCGTCGTTGCGAAGAAACTCGAAGAGCGAACCGTGCAGTTGGTTGGTGCCGCTGCGCGTGGAAACGTTGATGACACCGCCGCCAAACCGGCCCCACTCGGCGGAGAGGTTGTTGCTCTGCACCTTGAACTCCTGGGTGCTGTCGACATTGGGAACCGTGGTCATGACATTCACGAATCCCGTGGTCGTCGGGATTCCATCCACCAGCACTTCGTTTGAACGAGCGCGCCCGCCATTGATGGAAATCATCGAGTCGTCCATCATGTTCACCGGGATATCCTGAAACTGCCCGTTACCTGTGGGCGCCACCGCCACGTTCGGAGTCAACTGCGTGAGCCGGAGCGGGCTTCTCCCGTTCAGCGGCATGTTGAGTACCTTCGATCCGTCGATCACCTGACCGAGCGCCGAAGTGTCCTGATCGATCTGCACAGCGGTTGCGCTGACTTCCACGGACTCACTCACCGTTCCGAGTTCCAGCGTGAAGTCCATGCGAGCGGTTTGATCCACGGCCAGCGTCAGATCCGTGCGTGCCATGGGCCGGAAGCCCGTCTTTGCCACGCTCACGCGATACACGCCAGGAGGCAGCGGCGACAGCAGGTAGTTGCCTTGCTCATTCGTGCCGGTTTCGCGCTTCAATCCTGTACCGTCATTGACGGCCGCCACGATTGCCCCGGGGATCACGGCGCCGGATGCGTCCGTGACGGATCCGGTGATCTGGCCGCTGGTGCCTTGGCCGTGCAATGAGATGCTGGCGGCCACCATCATGGGTATAAAGGCAGGTACTCTCACGGAAATTCCTTTCGCAGATGCATCCTACCAAAACCTGCGATGCCTCTAATCGCCCCCGGGTCCTCATAGCTGCATCTGATTCGTCATGGATTCCCGGCATCGCGCGAACCTGGCGGTCAAAACTTTCGCAATGTCCAGGTACTCCGTTGCCATGCCGTGCGCTTCTCCCGGGCGGCGTCCAAATCGAACAATCGCCACTCCGGCTCGCCGGCCATTTGAATTGCCTTACACGTCGCCTTTCGAACGGCGCGATTGTGTTGTCCGGCCGCGGGAGGTTCTCCGCCTGCGGCCCGCACGCAGGCCAGCGCCAGAGCCAAGGTCGACAAAACCTTTACATAGCGGGTTCCGGCCGGGGCCCGTCCGGGCTAACTCAGGATCATCGCAACGCGAACTCCGCCTTCCCCGGCAGGTTGGCCTTGACAAAAAGTAAACGCCGTCTTCCCGCTGACCGCGGAAAGACGGCGCCGTTCAAAACATGCTCTGTCAGTCTATCGAATGGCCTGGGAGGGTCGCGCAGCGTCAGAACGTCAGCTTCATGCCGAGCTGAATGTTCCGCGGGCCAACAGCCTGACTATTAATACGGCCGAACGCGGCGTTGGTGAAGTCCATGATCGGGTTGCCGAAGACTACTCGATTGAACGGATTCTGCATCTCCACTCGGAATTGAGTGTTCCACCGCTCGCCGAATCGCGTATTCTTCATGAACGCCAGCGACTCGTCCCAGCGCGCCGGACCGCGCACCTCGAGGGCTCTGGGCGCGTTTCCGAACTGGCCGGCGGCCGGCGGCGCGAAGGCCGCGCGATTGACATACGTATTGCGCGAAGGGTCGTTCGGATCGTAGGCGCCCATGGAAACATTTGATCGAATGTTTCCGCTGATGAGGTCCGGGCGGAGGCCCAAGCTAAAGAACGGCAGCGAGTTCGACGTGGACGGGTACAAGCGGCCGCCGGTCGTGTAGGAGTTTACCGCCCCGAGTTGCCAGCCGCCCAACACACCGTTGGCCAAACCGTTGCGGAAATCCCACTTAGCGCCTTTGCCAACCGGCACGTCCCAGACCAGCGAGAAGGTCAGAATGTGCGGATAGTCCGAGGTGTGGTAAGACTTCTCGCGTTGCAGCGCGTTCTGCTGGCCGGGGTTGTCGTCGAACATCGCGGCATCGGTCAGGAACTTCGACCAAGTGTAAGCCACCGTGGACGACAACCGGCGTGCGTAGCGTTTGTCCAGCTTGTATTGGAAGGAGTGATAGCTGGAATTTCCAACCGTCGAGCCGTACTGGCCAACGCCGTTAAACTGCGGAAACGCCCGCAGAGCCTGATTTACACGGGCGGCGTTGCCCCACAACTGCGAGAACCCGGCGAACGGTTCGCGGATGCCCGCCGTGCGTGCGGCGTCGGAGTTGATATTCGACGTCAGCAGCGAAAGCGGCATGCGCTGTGCCTCGGGAGAAAGCTGGTTATGTTGTTGTGTGTAATAGAGGTGCCGGCCGGCATTGGCGACGTAGGCGAAACTCATCGACAGATCGTTGGCGAACTGATGTTCGATCGTGAAGTTCCACTGCACCTTGTACGGCAGCTTGTAGTTGTCCGGCAGGACCATCGTAACGCCTTGACCGTTGGCGGCCGTCGCATCCTTCACCGGCGGCCGGCGGAAGTTCTGCGGGAAGCCGCCATCCCAGTTAAAGGCCGGCGTGAAGCCGCCATCGGCCGAGACGAAGGAAGCGGTCGTGGAATAGCCGAAGGCGGGCAGCCCCAACCCTTGATTGATGTAATTGGAGTTGAAGATACCGCCCCCGGCGCGGACCACGGTGCGGTTGGTCACCCGATAGGCGAAGCCAAGACGAGGCGCGTAGTTGTGCCAGAGCACCGAGAGGAAGCGGTTTCCGTTCCCCGGACTGCCTCCGAACCTCATCGCGCCGGGCAGTCCGCCCGCCGCGTCGTTCCGCAAGGTGATGTCCATGAAACTGATCCGCCCCAGCGGATCGCTGTGCGGCGTCACCGGCTCCCAACGCAGACCATAGGTCATCGTGAGCTTGTTCGTGATCTTCCAGGTGTCGTCGATAAAGAAGCCCCACACGGTGTAGCGCCCGCCCGGTATCGAATCGCGGAAGAAAGCGCTGGAGGAGTAGGTCTGGCCCAGCAGGAAGCTGGCGAATGCGTCGCCCGTATTCGCGACGCCGGAGAGCCCTGTGGTCTCGCGGCGATAGCGGAACGTGCCGCCCCCGTTGCCGAAGTTGCGGTAGTTGTCGCGGTGGCGCTGGATTTCTCCGCCGATCTTGAACGTGTGGTTGCCGCGGATCATCGTAACGGTGTCGAGCGCGGTGAACGTGTGGAAATAGTTATCGCTGGCGATGTCGTCGCCAAACCGGGTGTAGCCTTCCGTATCGAACTGAACGGTCGGGAACAGGTCGAACTGCAAGCCTCGCAGGCCGAGCTTGCCGCCGTTGGGCTGCGTCCAGCCCTCGTTCAGGCCCAGGCTGAAATTCGGATTGCGGAATCGCGAGTAGCCGAGTCCAACGTGATTAATCGTCGTCGGCGACAGGTTCGAGTCGAAGTTCACGTGCAGGACATTAGTGCGGACCTTTTGCAGGTTGTAGTTCAGAAGTCCGGTTTCCTTGATGCCGCCGACGGGTATAAGGCGCGACGGGCCCGGGCTCTTGATCGATGGCCGGTAGGTGTCGTTGTACATTCCGCTGATCCGGTGCTTCGTCGAAAAGATGTGATCCATCTTAAAGCCGGCGGTCCGTTCGTCGGCCGTGGGACTGCCGAGCGGCGCCACGGAGTTGTTGACGACGCCCGGCAACTCGGGCGCGGGCAGGAAGGGCAGCATCTTGCGGGAGATGTCGCTGAACCGGCTCTGCGGAATTACATTACCTGGGAACGCCGCGCGCGTTGCCGTCGTAGCGCCCGACATCGGATCGTAAATGGTGCGGCTGATTTCGCCAAAGTCGCCGCGCGCCATGCGCGTGGTGGGCAAGGTGTTCAAACCACCCAGCGCGCCGCCACGGCGCAAGAACTGGTCGAAGGAGAAAAACCAGAATGTCTTGTCCTTGCCGTTGTAAAGCTTCGGCAGGACCACGGGCCCGCCCAGCGTTCCACCAAACTCGTTCTGCTTGGAGGGCGGACGGGTCGCCGCGAAGAAGCCGCGAGCGTCGAACAGTTCGTTGCGGACAAAGGAAAACGCCGTGCCATGAAACTGGTTCGTGCCGCTCTTCATGGTGAAGCTGGTGACACCGCCCAAGGCGTGCGCGTATTCGGCCGAATAGTTGTTGGTGATGAGCTTGAATTCGGCGATCGCGTCGACCGAAGGGTTCACCTCGGCGTCGTTAGAGAGATCGCCTCGGCTAAGCGCGATACCGTCGTAGTAGACCTGATCCTGAAAGCCGCCGCCGCCCGAAATCGATTTCGTCCAGGTGCCCGTGGGGCTGACGCCAGGCGAAAGCTTGATGAAGTTCGACGGATTGCGGATACCGCCGCCTAAGGCGAGCGGCATGTCCAGAAACTGTTTGGATTCGACGACGATGCCAACGTCGGTGGACTCGGTCTGGATCAACGGCACGGCGCCCTGCACCGTAACGCTCTCGGTTACGGCGCCGACCGTCAGATTGATATCGATCGCCACGGTCTGATTGGTCTGAATCTGAATCCCCGTCTGTTGGAACGTATTAAACCCGTTTACCTTGGCGGACAGATTATAGAGTCCGATCGGCAGGCCGACCAAGCGGTAGGCGCCGGTGCCGGTGCTAACGGTTTCGCTGCGTACATTCGTCGCAGTGTTCACCACCTCGATCGCAACGTTCGGAACGGCGGCGCCCGATTTGTCGGTGATCACGCCAGTGACTGCGCCACGGTCGCCCTGCGCGAACGCGACGGCGCCGAATACTGCCAAAACGGTCAACAGTTTCATGGAGCCTCCTGCAGGATTGTACTTGCCGCCGCGCGAACGGCGGATTGGTGCCATTTAAGCATGTCTCGAAGGCGAACGGAAGACTTATTTCATTTGACATTCAAATGGAATCCGCGCATACTCCATTTGGATGACGAATGAACGGGCCGGCGTTTTGCAGGGAACGCTGGACTTGATGATCCTGCGGACGCTCGCCGCCATGGGCGCGCAGCACGGTTACGCAATCGCGGCGCGCATTGAGCAGGTCACCGGCGGAGCCGTCCAGCTCAACATGGGAACACTCTATCCGGGCCTGGTCCGGCTGGAGGCGAAGGGTTGGGTGAAGGCCGAGTGGCGCACCACCGAGACCAGCCGCAAGGCGCGGTTCTATCAGCTCACCAAGTCCGGGGTCAAACAACTCGCCGTCGAAAAGGCTGAGTGGCTGCGGACAGCGGGCATCATGGCCCGGATCCTGGAGGACCCGTCATGAGGGAGTTCTTTTGGCGGCTGCGCGCCATGTTCCGCCGGGATGGAATCGGCGCCGAACTGGAGCATCACCTGGAACTGGAGACGCAGGCCGGTATCGAACGCGGCCTGGAGCCCGCGGAGGCCCGGCGCCAGGCCGTCCTTCGCGCGGGCAACCTGACGGGCGCGCAGGAGTCGCTGCGTGAGGCGCGTGGAGTGCCTCTGTTCGACGGTCTGGCGGCCGATCTGCGCCACGCCGCCCGCTCGCTGCGGCGCTCGCCCTCCTTTGCCGCCGTCGCCGTCGCCGCATTGGCCGCGGCCGTCGCCATCAACACTCTCGTCTTCTTCCTGCTCGACGGAATTCTCCTGCGGCCGCTGCCCTACCCGGATCCGGCCCGGCTCATTCGCGTATACGAAGCTGGGCCCAGGGTTACGAAATGGCCGCTCTCCATCGCCAACTACGAGGAGTTCCGCCGCTCGGCCAAGAGCCTGGAGAGCATGGCGCTTTACACAGGGTTCGATCTCGAACTGAACAAGGAGCGAATCCCCGGCATCGCCGTCACGCCGGAGTTCTTTTCGATTCTCGGCGCGACACCGTTCGCGGGCCGGTTTTTCGAGCGCTCGGAGATGACGCGCTCCGCCCGGCCCGTGGTGATCAGCCACACGATCTGGCGGACCCACTTCCATTCCGATCCGGCGATCGCCGGCCGGGCCATCCGCATGAACCGCGAGACGTGGACCATCATCGGGGTTGCCCCGCCGGGCTTTCAACACGTCGGGGGAGAATACCGGTCTCCGCTACAGGGCGACACGGTTGGGTTGTGGATTCCACTCGCTCTCGACGGGAGCGAAATGCGCCGCCGCGCCTCGCACTTTTCAAACGCTGTGGCGCGACTGCGTCCGGGCTACACGGCGGAGAGCGCGCGACTGGAGTTGTGCGCCATCGCAAGTCGAATCGCCAAGGAAGATCCGAGATTTTCCGAAGGGCTGCAGGCCAATACGGCGCCGCTGCTGGATGAGGTCGCCGGCCGGTCGAAGCAGGTGGTATTTCTGCTGGCGGTGGCAGGACTGATCGTGATGATCATCGCCTGCGCCAATGTCGCCGGCCTCTGTGTGGCACGGGCGATCGCCAGGGGCCGCGAGTTCGATATCCGCCACGCGCTCGGCGCCGGCCGCTGGCAACTGCTGCGCGCGGGCCTGGCGGAGAATCTGGTGCTCGGTGCTGCCGGCGCCATCCTGGGTCTGCTGTTTGCCACGGCCGTACTGCCTGTCCTCCGAACTCTGCTGCCGGCGGACTTCCCGCGGCTCCATGAGATTCGCCTGACTCCGCTCGCGGCAGCGTTTTCGGTCTTCGCGGGCCTGGCGACCGCCCTGGCCGCAGGATTGATTCCGCGCGTCCGTAGGCCAACCATGCACGCCCGAGCCTGGCTGGTGGGTGCGGAGGTGGCCCTTGCCGTGCTGCTGTGCGCCGGCGGCCTGCTGCTCGGCAAGAGCTACGAACTGCTGGGCGAGCGCGACCACGGCTTCACGCCCAACGGCGTGCAGTCCTTTCAAATCAGTTTTCCCGGCCCGGAGTACCGCGATAGCGAAAAGCTCTCACGCGTGTCTCGCGAACTTCGCTAGGCCATCAACGAAGTGCCCGGAGTAGTCTCCTCCGGGCTGGGTACGGATCTTCCCTGGTCCGGCTGGGACGAGAACAGCTCCTGGGGTCTGCCGGACGGAAAATCCGAACCGCACTCCGGCCGCTTCCACATGGCGTCGCCGGGGTACTTCGAGACCATCGGAACCCGGCTGGTGGCGGGCCGGTACTTTGACGAGCGGGAGTACCGGAAGCAGCCGGATTCCATCATCGTGAACGAAGCGCTGGTCAACCGGTACCTCGACGGCAAGGGGGCCTTGGGCCGCAAGCTCAGCGTCTGGGGAAAGCCGCGGGAGATTGTAGGAATCGTTGCGGATATTCGCGACTACCCCGCGGATAACACAACGGCACCCGCCTACTGGTTCCCGGATGGTCAGGTGCCGTTCGGGCAACTGAGCGTCGTCGTGAAAGCAAACGGCTCCGAGCTCTCGGCCGTGAAGCAAGCAATCGCGCGCATCGATCCGGAACTGCCGATGGCGAACGTCCGCTCCTTGGAAGAGCACGCCGCACGGGCCATGGCCGCCCGGCGCTTTGCGCTCTGGCTCTTCCAGGCGTTCACGGTCCTGGCCCTGGTGCTTGCGGCCGTGGGTGTGTACGGACTGCTCTCTTATTCGGTCCAGCAGCGAGCACGCGAGATCGGCATCCGGATGGCGCTGGGCGCCACGCGCTCTAACGTTTGGAACATGGTAGTGCGCGATGGCGTCCGCGTGGCCGCCCTAGGGGCGCTGGCCGGTGCGGTGACCGTTCCGATGGCGTCGCGATGGATCAGCGGCTTTCTATTCGGCGTCTCACCGGTGGACACAGCGATCCTGCTGCTGGCGCCGGCCGTTTTGGTGGGCACCGCCTTCCTGGCAACGCTGGCACCCGCGCGGCAGGCCACGCGCTGCGAGCCGGCGGACGCCCTCCGCCATCAGTAAACTGGTTAGCGATCATGAATCGCCGTCAGTTCCTTTCGGCCGCCTCGATGGCCGCTGCCCAGCCGGCCAAGCGTCCGAACATCCTATTCGCCATCGCCGACGACATGAGTTGGCTGCATACCGGCGCCATGGGAGATCCCATCGTGAAGACACCGGCCTTCGACCGTGTCGCCAGGGCCGGCGTCCTGTGCCGTAATGCCTTCTCCACCTGCCCCGGCTGCGCGCCGTCCCGGGCGTCGATCCTCACCGGGCGCTCCATCTGGCAGAACGAGGAGGCCGGCACCCACGCCAGCCTTTTCCCGCGCAAGCTGGTGGTCTTTCCGGACCTGCTGCGGGAAGCGGGCTACCACACCGGACTGACTGGAAAAGGGGCCGGTCCGTGCAACTTCAAGGCGGCCGGCTGGCCCCACAACCCGGCCGGGCCCGACTACGACGAGCACGAGATCGGCGGCAAGAAGGGTCTGCAGATCAGCAACGAAGACTACGCCGCGAATTTCGACGCCTTTTTGAAGAAGCGTCCCAAGGATGCGCCCTTCTATTTCTGGTGCGGCTCCCACGAACCGCACCGCGGCTATGCCGTAGGCAGCGGAGCAAAGGCCGGTAAGGACCCGTCGAAAGTCACCGTGCCCGGGTTCCTGCCCGACACGCCGGAGATGCGTTCCGATATCCTGGACTACTACCAGGAGATCGAATACTTCGACTCCCATCTGGGCCGGATTCTGGACTCGATTGAGAAGGCCGGTGAGCTTGAAAACACGCTGGTGGCCGTCTGCGCGGACAACGGCATGTCGTTCCCTAGGTCCAAAGCGAATCTGTACGAGTATGGAATTCATCTGCCGCTCGCGATCGCCTGGCCGCGCGGATTCGCGGGTAAGCGCGCAGTGGACGATCTGGTCAGCTTCCGCGACTTCGCCCCGACTTTCCTCGAAGCCGCCGGACTTAAGCCTCCGCCGGCGATGAGCGGCAAAAGCCTGCTGCCACTGCTGAAGAACGGCCGGGACTCCTCCCGGACGTTCATCACGGCCGGCCGGGAACGCCACTCCCACGCCCGCCGCGACAACCTCGGCTATCCGTGCCGGGCGTTGCGCACGAAACAGTACCTTTATATCCGGAACTTCAATCCGGATCTTTGGCCGGCGGGCGATCCACCGCTCTACGCGGATATCGACAACGGACCCTCCAAGTCGATTGTGATGGCGGATAAGGGCAAGTTCCATGCTCTGGCGCTCGGGAAACGGCCGGCCGAAGAGCTGTTCGATATTCAGAGAGATCCGGCATGCCTTCACAACCTCGCGCTGGATCCGAAAGCCAAATCCGCTCTGGAGTCGCATCGCGCGCAACTGGAACGGATCCTCAAAACGGAGGGCGACCCGCGGGTGACGGGCAAAGGCTCCATCTTCGATAGCTACCCTCGCTACTCGCAGATGCGCAAGGAGTTGGGCGGCTTCGTCGAGCAGGGCCAGTACAACCCGGCCTTCACTCCGAAATAGGGTCTCGATCGGCGATCATCCGGAGTGGCATCCAGAGTGCGACGGCCGCGGCGGCGTGCTTTAGCGCGTGCCCGCTCATCGCCTCGCCGGTCCAGGCCCAAATCTCGCGGTCCAGCAGCTCCAACAACTTGGCCGCCACGTACCAGATGACCATCCACCAAATACGATTGGAGTGCGTGTAGCGGGACCGGAACAGCCAGAGCATTAGAGGGATCGCCAGCATTGGATAGAACTGCACCAGGACGTAGTACCGCAGGTCGCCGACACCGGTGAGTTCGCCCCGCCGCCACACCTCGACGCTCAACGCCCCCAAAATGACGAAGGGTCCCAACAGCAGCCAGCCAACGCGGGCGTGGACGCGCTCGGCGATCACGGCCGAGAACACGGCCATGAACCCGAGCGTCATCGGCAACCGGTCCCAGAACAGCGTCCGGTTGTCCGGCCGCCAGTGATAGTAACCGCTTCCAAGGCCGATCAGGAACGCCGCCCCGGCCACTACGAACCAGGCGTAGCGATCGGCGGCCTGCTCCCACCTGGCCCGCGGCCACACCCAGACTCCATAGGCCCCGACAAACAGGAATGGAAGGTTCGAGAGTACGTTCCAGAAATTCGGCACGCCGAGCAAGGTTCGCGTGTCGACGAACCGGTGATAGGCCGGATCCTGCGGGACCCGGGGCGCCAGCAGCGCCGCGGCGGCCGCCGCGGCGGCAAGCGTCAGCACGATAGCGACTTTTCCCCGGAAACTCAGAAGCGGTAGTATATCCCAAACTGCAGGAGCCGCCGCCCGGTCGCATTGGCGTTGATTCGCATGAAGTTAGGCGAGTCGAGGTTCTGATCGTCCAGGAACCACGCGGGATGGTTCAGAACGTTGAACGCCTCTCCTCGCAACTCAACGGTATGCCGGTCGCGTATCCGGGCCGTCTTGTGCAGCGCGGCGTTGAGTCCAAAGACGGAGGGTCCCGAGAACAAGCGGCGCTGCAGGCCGCCGATCGTCCCGGCCGCCGGGTGGGAGAAGACCTGGCCGGCAAACGGAGCACGGCCGTCAGCGGCGGCGCCGCGGCCGTCCGGCCCCAGAGCGGAGGCGGAAATGTAGGAGGGTCCCGAGGGCGTCATGCGAACACCCAGCAGTTTGTTCAGTTCGGCCAGGTTTAGCGTTGTGTTGGCGCCATTATTCAAAGCCCGGCTGAAACGGTTGAACGTCGCCCGGCCGGAGAGAATGCTCAGCGGATTGCCGCTCTGCCAGTTCGTGTCTCCGCTCACAACCCACCCGCGAACGAACGGCAAGGAGTAGGCAAAATTCGCCTTCCACGCGTGCCGGAGGTCGAAAACCGCGCGTCCACGCTCCAGCGCGGCGTTGCCAAGGTCGTGGAACGGCTCAAAGCGTATCTGCGAATCGCCGGAAGAGTCGCTCAAGACTTTCGACCACGTATAGTTCGTTTGAAAGAAAAAATTGCGGGTCAACTGCTTGCGAACGTCTACCTGCAGGGAGTGATAGGTGGCGTTCGAGTAGTTTGTCATCAGATTGGTGCCGAGCGAGAAGGGATTTCGATAGAACCGGACGTCACGTTCCAAACCCAGGTCGACATAGAGTTGGGCCAGGTCCGCCACGGCGCCGTTTTGGATGAGCGGCAGCACCAGCGGGTCGGTGAGAAAGCCGCTGCCGCTGATTCTTGGGAACACGATGAGAGGCTGGCTGCCGGGGACCGCGGAATTGAAGCGGGGATCAAAGCCACGGCCGGCGGCCTGCGCCAGCCGCGCGTTGGACTGCGCCCGAAGGTAGTCGTCGAGAAACCCGTTCTCGCGGATTTGGATCTGGTTGAAGTCGAAGGCGCGAAACAGTTTCGTCTGTCGATTGCCGGCGTAGCGGATCTCGGCCAGCGCACCCAGCACGCTGCGCTGCACGCCGAACGTGAACTGTTGGACGTAGGGCGTCCGCAGATTCGGATCGGGCATCCCTACGGCGGACGCGCGATCTAACGCCCAGTTATCGGAAAACCTTCGCGGCACTCGATAAGCCGGTGTCTGGATCAAGGGCAAGGGGCCGCCGGCGCGCGCGCTCTGATTTCTCAGCGTCACCTGTTGCTGCAAGCCCCGGTTGTTTTGCGTCACGTTGAAGTCCATGGCCTGGATGAACTGGTCGTTGACAAAGCTGACGGCGTAGCCGCCCCGGATGGCCGTTTTTCCGTCGCCGAAGGGATCGACCGCAAAGCCAAAATGGGGAGCGAAATTATTGCGATCGCGGTTATACCAGGGCCGGCCAAAGGCGGATCCGGCCAGCGCGAGCGAAGAGTTCGAGAGCAGCGAATCGATGACGCTTTGCCCACTCTCGATGACCGGCAGCAGCGCGCGCCCATTTCTCTCTTCCAGGCGGGTCCAGTATTCGTAGCGGAGCCCCATGGTGAGGGTCCAGTGCCGGTTGATGCGCCACTGATCCTGAAAGTACGCGGCGAGGTTGTGGTAGCGAAAATCCTGTTCGCGAAGCGCGCGTGGTTGGAAGCCTGCTTTTGGGTCAACGGCGTTAAAGGACTGTGTGCCCGTGGCTACGAAACCGCCCAGCGACTGCAGAAGCCGGTTGGCGAGCACCAGATCCTGCGCCCCGATGCCGGGCAGGCCGGCGGGAGTGAGGCCGAAGGGGCTATTCGCCGGAAGGCCGATGGACCAGTTCGGGCGGACGCCATTATCGACTGCGAACCGCGCATCGACCGTTTGCCCTTGAAAGCCTGCGCTGACGCTGTGCCGGCCGCGGGTCCAAGTGGCGTTGTCCTGGTAGTGGAGGGTCCGGGTGGCGCGGCAGTCTGGCAACGCCAGGTTCACCGGATTGCTCCAGGAGAGGCCGGTGATAAGGGCGTCCCCGAAGTTCTCCGAAGTCTCGAAGGCCACTGGCGCTAGGTTGAATCCGCCGCGCAGTTCATTGGTGAATGCGGGCGCGGGATTCCAGCGCCAGGTGGTGGACAGAAAATTGGCCCGGTTGTTGTTCCGAACCTTCGGCACGCGGGAGTAGTCGTTGAAGGTTGCGGCATCGGTGCGGTCCAGGTTGTCGTTATTCCAGGAGTAGGTTCCACTCCAATGGCTTCGTTCTGAACGGATGTAGTCGAGCCTGCCAAGCAGATTGTTCCGCGACCCGTTGTTGCGCGCGGTGAACGCGTAGCCTGCGTGATTGCGCAGCAGCGAATCTGAAGAGTCGCCCACCCGGAAGTTGTTAATATTCTCCGGTCCCGGAACACCGCGAAGGAGATCTCCCGGTGTGACACCCGTCAGCCGCAACAGGTTCACGGTCTGCGCGGCGCCTCCGGAGTTCCGGTAGACGAAGTCCCCCTGCCGGGCGCCGGCGGTGGGAATGACGCGATTGACGGAGGTCTCCTGGCGAAGCCGGTAGGCCTCGAAATTCGTGTAGAAGAACAGTTTGTCGCGAGAGAGCGGACCGCCCAGGAATCCGCCCGCCTGATTCTGGTTCAGCGGCGGCCGCTCGATCCGGTCCCGGTTATTGAACCATGTGTTGGCGGCGAATAGACTGTTGCGGTTGTACCAAACCGCGCCGCCATGCAGTTCGTTAGTTCCCGATGGCGTTGAAAAGCTCACCTGGGCCGCGCCGCCGCCAGCCGCCGCGCCGGCGTTCGAGGTGGTCAGCGTCATCTCCGCAACACCGTCCAACAACAGCCGGTTCGGCGTAAACTCCAGCGAATTCGTGCGCACCGCGTTGTCCTGGATGTTGATACCGTCCAATGTCAAGTTGGCGAAGGAGACGCGCAGCCCCTGAATCGTAAGCGGGCCCCGGCTGGACGAGACACCGGCCTGGGTGTTGATCAGCGCCAGCGGATTTCTGTTGAGCACCGGAAGTTGCCGGAACTGTTCCTGCGTCACCGTCATGGAAACCTCGGAGTTCAGGGTTGTCAACCCTTCCCTGCCCGCGATGACCTCAACCGACTCGGTGAGCTGCCCGATCTCCAAGCGGATTGGCGGAAGGGTTAACTCCTTGCCGGTTTCCAGACGGAGGGTCCGAATCCGCTGCACTTGAAAACCGGGCGCCTCGACAAAGAGGTCGTAGAACGACGGACGAATCCCAACAAACCGGAACGCGCCGCGCATCGACGTCACCGTCACAGCAACCACGCCGTCGCCATTCGCCGTGCGAAGGCGAACGGCCGCGCCGGCAACCCCCGCGCCGGAGCTATCGAGGATCGTACCGGAAAGACGCGCCGAGTCCTGGGCTTGGCAAGCCGCCAAAAACAGAGCCGCGCACGCCAGCCGCCGCGGGCGCATTCCCGCTACTTGACCCGTAGGACGACGCCGGCCTGGCTGGAGGCGCCGCCGGCCACGATCACCACCGCATGATCGCCCGGCGCGATGCCGCCAGGGACGCGCAGCCGGCAGCGCGCCGAACCATTGACCACGCCTTCCGGCGTTCCGCAGGAGAGAACCTCCGCACGCAAGCCACCGATTGTAGCGGCGACCTCGGCCAGCGGCCTTCGCTCGGCGCCGGAGACGGTCACACCGTCTTCGCCGGGCGGATCGGTTTGCCCGAGTCCGGTGACCTCCAATTCGATCACGGCCCCGGCTTCCACCTCCTCGTCGACTCCCTTGGGCCGGCCGCGGCCGGAGCCGGTGCGGGTGTAAATTCCGGGATTCGCGTCGGCCACGCGCAGTTCCAGTTCCCGGCTAAGCAGGCCATCGATCAGGACACTGACCCGCGTGGAGACGCGGCCCCCGATCGCGAACGGAACGGCGGCGGTGAGTTGAGTCGCTTCGTTCGATAGCAGTGCGGCGCGATTGGCGTCGAAAAAGACTCGAACGTCCCGGCCTTCGAAGCCGCCATAGAGCGTGGCAAACATGCCCGGCGCGACCGGACCGGGCAGCGTGCTGCCGGCGTTGGTCACGCTGAGGATCCACGGCAACTCCCGTCCGGCGGGCGCGCCCTGAGGCGGCACCACGGTAAGGAGGATGGGCACTCGAACACCGCCCGCGTTGCTTTCTAATTGAATTTCCCCTTCCAGGCGGATCACGGAAGTGGTGGCCTGTGGCAGGCGGTCTTTTCGAATCACGGCCTCCAAGCGGGCCGGTGTGACACCGGAGTCCGGCGTGACCGAGAGCCATTCCGGCGCGGCCCGGACGGTGAAGTTCGCCGGAAGTTCGGAGCCTTGCCGGATCACGGTGAAAAGCTGCGGAGCGGCGTCCCGGCCGGTCTCGACCAGGTAGACGAGCGCCGAGGGTTCGGCGCGCAGCGCACCCGCGCCGCTCACCGACAACAAGACTGTCACGACACCGACCTCTTCGGACCCCCGGCGGAAGCGAATTTCGCCGCGATAGTTGCCGGCCCCGAGGAACTGCGGGCTAACACTGACGTCCAGAACGCCTGGCGTCGTGCCGGCGCGGGAAGACAGGTTGATCCAAGTTACCGTTGTGGCCGCGTCCCACGTCACAGGCAAACCGTTCGACGAGAGCTGAATTCGCTGGCTGGGTGGAACGCCTCCGCCCTGCCGCCAGTCGAAGATCAAGCTCGACGTGTTGGTGGAAAAGACGCCTGGACCGGTTTGGCCGGATTGCGATACGCTCAGCGAGACGTTCACGGCGACCGAGCTTTTCAGTCCGTTCGGATTTGTCGTGGTGACCAGAACGGCACCCTGATGAGTGCCGGGAGAGAGCTTGGTGGCGTCGGCGCGGATTTGAAAGTTTGCCGGCGTGCCGGAGACGTTCGACGTTATGACGCTGAGCCACTCCACTGTGGGCTCCGCTTTGACCTCCAACGGCGCGTTTACGGCGGTGACGGTGAAAGACAGCGTGGTAATCGGATTCTGAGTCGTGACGGAGCCGGCGAGTTGCTCCGGCGAGATCCGGATCAGTGGATCGGTTGGGACCGGCGCGGCGGGCGTTACGTTGATCGAAACGGGGACCAGCACTGTCGTGCCCCCGCTAAAGAAGCGGAGGTTTCCCTGATAGGTTCCCGCCGCCAGACCGGAAGGGAAGGCCGTGACGGTAATGTTGGTTGGCGTCGTGCCGTTCGGCTGACTTAGGGTCACCCATGGAACGTCACTGCCCGCTTGCCATGTGAGCGGGCCGCCTGCGTTATTAATGGTCAGACTCTGCGAGGGCGCCGGCGCCCCGCCGGACTGGCCCTGGAAGCTCAATGACGCCGGTGTGACGCTGAACCCGGAGGTAGGCGCGGCCGGATCGACAGTCAATACCGCACTGACCGTGAAGGGACTTCCAATGGCGGGGGCGCCATTCCGGTTCGCGGAAATCCGCAGGTTGCCGTTGTAGACGCCGGGTTCCAGCCCTGTGGAGTTGAAGACTACGTTCAGCGTATTCGGCGTTTCACCCGTGAACGGCGTGGCGGCCAGCCAGTTACCGCCGACGGGCGAAAACGCTTCGACAGTGAATGTCAGGGGCGCTTCGGTGGAAAGAAGCTGCACTCCGCGAGTCACGGGCGGATCGTTCTGCCGCAGAGTGACCGAGAGCGAGGCCGGGCTGACGAGCAGGCCGGGTTGCGGCAGCACTGTCATTTCGATGGAGACTTTGGTGGAAGCGCCAACGCCGTCCTCTGGAACGATATCGATCACTCCATTGAAGAGTCCGGGATTGTTATTCAACACCCGCGGGGCGACGGAGATGGTAAACGGAGTCGTGAGCACCGCCGATGCGCCAAAGCCCGTGTCGACCGCAAATCCCGGATTCGTTACGGTGACGCGATACCGGAAATTTCCGCCGTCCCCGGAAGCGATATTGACGGTCTGGGCGGGCGGCGCTGGATCGCCGACACGCGTTGAAAAACGCAGGAACGAAGCGCTAACCTGCAGGCCCGCGCCGAGGGTGATGATCGCGGCGTAGGACTGCGTGGCCGCCATTCCGCCTCCCTCCACGCGCAGCGAAAAGTTGTAAGTGCCTTGCGTGGCCGCCACGCCGGTGAGCCGCCAGAGGCCGCCCGCCGTGGAGATCTGGACTCCGGGCGGCAAGGTGCCGCCGGCCAATGCCACTCCCGTGACGGTGACCGGGGTTGACCCGGCCCTGAGCCCGATCAATTGATCGAAAGGCCGCCCCACCGCCCCGGTGGGCATTTGGAGCGGCGAGACGTTCAACGGCCCATCAATCACGATGCGGAACGCACCCTGCCCAACGCATCCGGCCGAATCGGTGACACGCAACGTGAAGTCGTAGGTACCCGACGTGGTGGCGACGCCGGCGAAGGCGGCGGCTCCCCCCGCACGCGTCACGCTGAGCCCGGGCGGCAGGGCGCCAGCCGTGAAGGTGTATTGATAGGGATTCGAACCTTCGTGGGCGATAGTACCCGGATAGTTGGAGCCTTGCGCGCCGAGTCCGAGAGATGGAGAGAGCGGGAGCGTGCAGGTTTGCGCGTACACGCCAACGGACATTCCAACAGCGGTTGCCAGCAAGATAGTCCGAAACATTTTGGCCTCTATTTGTTACTGCAATTCTACACCACGATTTCGGCCCACTCCACCCGGCCTGGTCCGCCGGCTTTCGCGTCCACGACGATCTCGGGACCGGAAATCCCGGCGGCGAAACCATACACGGGAACGTCCGGCCCCGGCCGGAGGCCGTGGTCGACGCCCGCGAAACGGGAGAGAACTCCGTTCAAGCGCACCTCCCAACTTCGAGGGTCAGCTCCGCGGACCCCGAGGCGCAGCCGCGCGGGACCCTTCGTCTCGCCTACAGGAATCCGGATGGCAAACCACCGGCCGGCCTCTGTATCTACCGGCAGCTTGTGCGCCGGTTTCTCGCCGGGGGCCCAGGTGTCCTGGTAGGTCACAACATGCCGGCGCACCTTGCCGCGCAATGTGTCCTTACGTCCTGCCTCCCGCAACAGCGCCGGATAGGTGGAATTGTTGTCCATCGCCGTTTGGCTGTCCATGTAATTGAACAGGTAGATGCCATCGGCGCCCTGTTCCAGATATGCCCAGGCCGAACCGCGCACGGTTTCCAACGAATTCGATTGCCAGGCCCGGCCGCCGGCGCCGATCGAGCCGGGAAAGGCGTTCAGCCCCAACTCCAGGCCGGCGTTCAATTTGACGCGCGCCGGAAGAAGGCTCCGCCAAAGCGCGATCGGCATATCGTTATCCACGGTACGCCAGAAATTCGTCACGGTGACAACGTCGACCAGCCCTTCCCGCGCCCAGGCGAGCACGTCCAGTCCCAGGCGGGCCGCAGTCTCCGGCCTGGAGGGCGCGCGCACGGCAATCTTTTTCCGGCTGCCCAGCCGGGCCCTGACTCGCCGGTGAAAATCGGTGAGCACCCGCGCGCCTTCCGCCTCACGCCCCGGCGCCAGATGGAACCCGAAGCGCATCCAGTCCAACTCCATTCCGTCAAAGCCGTAGCGGGTGGCCACTTCGTCTATCAAGGCAAAGTTGTGCTCACGTACCTCCGGCCGCAGATAGTCCAGGGCGCGGTCCCGTTGCTCGCCCCGGTACGGCACGCGGCGCAGTTCTGGATGTTCCTTCCAAAACGCGCTGTGCAGGTAGTGGCGCTCATCGTCGACGTTGTGCAGATCGTTCATTCGGATGGACACCCACGCGCCGATGCGGTGTTTGCGGGCCCGCGCCAGCCAGAGTTTGTAGACGTCGATTCCGTCCCAGTGCAACTGCCAAGCCTGGTGCACCCAGGCGCGCGCGGACTTGGCCTCCTCTGCCTTTACACTGGCGAACAGCGGCTGCGTGTCCGGACCGTTGGGATCGTAGCCGTCCCAGAAACTGGACCGGGTCGTCGAGGGAAACCCGGCGCGCATCGCATTGACGTTAAAGAGCAGATCCTGGACCTGGGTTCCGGCATACTGATCGACGAACGCCGAGACGTCCGCTGCAGTGAGCCGCTGGCCGGCCCGGCTGGAAAAGAAATGGTTGCTGTCCTCGTTTAGAGCCAGTCCGCCGCCCCGTTCCGCACCCTGCGCGAACGCCCCGAGCGCAAGAAATGATCGCCGTTCCATAAAGAGATAGTAAAATGAAAGAGATTGGATCTCGAAAAAACTCTTCTCCGCAAGGTCGGCCAGGCGATCGAACGTTTCGACATGATTCGGAACGGGGACCGGATCGCCGTTGGGCTTTCCGGCGGAAAGGACTCGGTGACCCTGCTGGAGGCGTTGTGCCTTCTGCAAAAGCGAGCGCCGATCGACTTTGAAGTCTGCGCTTTCACAGTGGAACAAGGCAAGTTCCTGGCTCCCATCGCCCCGTTTGGCGAGTACATGAAGGAGCGAGGCATTGAGTGGTTATACGTCCGGGACGAACCAAGCATTCAACTCATCGAGGATCAGCCGGACCATGGCTGCGACCTTTGCAGCCGGTTCCGCCGCCGCGCCGTTTACGAGATCGCGGCGCGTATGAACGCCAACGTCATCGCCCTGGGCCACACGGCCGACGATTTTTGCGAGTCGCTGCTGCGAAACGCAATGTACACAGGCCGGCTAAGCGCCTTGCCGGCGGTAACTTGGTCCGCGAAAAAAGATTTCCGGCTGATTCGCCCGCTCGTTTTCGTCGGCGAAGACATTACCCGCGCCTATTCGGCCGGTCTCGGCGCACCCGTCATTCCGTGCGGCTGCTCGCAAAAGACTGGTACCGTCCGGCGCTCGCTTCGTGATATCTTTGCTGAGCTTGAGCAGGATCACCCATTCTTGAAAGAAAATTTGTTAACCGCGATGGGCAACATCGACCATTCCCGCCTGCTTGACACCCGCTATCTAGCGGACGACGCAGGCGGCAAATCCCAACCTCCCTCCCCCAGCCGTTCCGAATTGTTTCCAGTCGTCATGGAGTTGTAACCAATCCAGGCTTGCTACTCCGGAAACCCCTCTGAGACACTAAGCTTTCCCCTTTTCCCCACTGAGGCAACATGAATATCCTTCCGCGCGAAGAGAAGTTCTTTGAACTCCTGAACACCCAGACGCGCCTGATCAACGAAGCCGCCAACGTCCTTCTTGAAGGCGTTCGAACCGGCAATTCGCAGCTGAAGCTGACCGAACCCCGCATCCAGCAGTACGAACACGAGTGCGACGAGATCCTGCACGACGTTTTTAAGCGGCTGAATCAGACATTTATCACTCCGCTCGATCCGGAGGACATTCACAAGCTCTGCTCCCACCTGGACGATGTGATGGACGGAATGGAGGAGGCATCCCACTGCCTAACGGCCTACAACGTCGAACCGATTCCTCAGCCGGTCATCGAGATCTGCAAGTTTCTGGTCTCAGCCGTCAGTGAGATGAAGTCCGCGGTGGCACTGATTGAGAGTAACCGCCAGATTGTCGAACACTGCATCGAAATTAACCGGTTGGAGGACCAGGTGGACAAGATCGTCCGCCAAGCCGTGGTGGATCTCTATAACCACGAGAAAGATCCGATCCGCGTGATGAAGCTCAAGGAAATCTACGACATTCTGGAGTGGACCGTGGACTCGTGCGAAGACGTCTCCGACGTGCTCCAGAACGTCGTCGTGAAGAATAGCTAAGCACCTACCCGCATGGATTCGACATTCCTGCTCGTAGCCCTGATTATCGCCGTAGCGCTCGCGTTCGACTATATCAACGGGTTCCATGACGCCGCGAACTCCATCGCTACCGTTGTGGCGACCCGCGTGCTGAACCCGCTCCATGCCGTTATCTGGGCCGGTGTCTGGAACTTCGTCGCCGTCTTTGTGCTAGACACCGGCGTTGCGTCAACGGTGGGCAAGGGCATGGTGGATCTAAAGGTTGTCACGCCGTTCGTCGTGCTTGCGGGGCTGCTTGGAGCGATCTCCTGGAACCTGCTTACCTGGTGGTGGGGCCTGCCGTCTTCGTCGAGCCACGCGCTGATCGGCGGATACGGCGGCGCCGCCATGGCAAAGGTCGCGTTAACTCAAGGCATTACCTCTACGTTCGATGCGCTGGTGATACCGGGTTGGATCAAGACGATCTCATTCATCGTGATCGCTCCGGCGCTGGGCATGGCGCTGGCGTACCTGCTGATGGTCGCCGTTTACTGGGTATTTCGCGACACGCACCCGAACCGGGTCGACAAGTGGTTTCGCGGTTTGCAGCTCTTTTCCTCGGCGGTATTCAGTTTTTCGCATGGAGCCAACGACGCCCAGAAGACGATGGGAATCATTACGAGCGTCCTGTTTTCGGCGGGCTATATCTCGGAGTTCATCGTGCCGGTTCCGGTCATCTGGGCGGCCTACATCGCCATCGCCGCCGGCACAATGTCCGGAGGCTGGCGCATCGTGAGGACCATGGGCGCACGATTAACCCGGCTGAAACCGCGCGGCGGATTCTGCGCCGAAACGGCGGCGGCGATTTCGATTCTGTTCCCCACCTACCTGCATATGCCGGTTTCGACCACCCACGTCATCGCGGGTTCGATTGCCGGAGTCGGCTCAATCCACCGCTTGAAGGCAGTGCGCTGGGGACTGGCAACCAACATCGTGTGGGCGTGGATCATGACCATCCCGGCTTCGGCCGGCGTCGGCGCATTTTGCATGGCGCTGATCTATTTTCTAGCCGGAAAGTCCTGAGGCGAAAAAATTTAAAAAATTTCCCTAACAAAATGGCCGCCGGTTGCGTATGTCATTGCAATATGGAGTTGCCGAAACTTTTCGCCGCGTTGAGTGCCGCAGCCGCCTTGCTGATTGTCGCGCCGGAACCCGCCCGCAATCCGCCAACCAAGTTAGGAGAACAGCCCGCGCCGAAGAAGCCCTGCGAAGCCAAGCCGAAGGCGGCATGATGGCCTGGACTGCTCCGAAGTCAGCCGTGGTGAGGCCTAGGTAAGGACCTTCTTCACGACGTTCCCGTGCACATCCGTCAGGCGGTAGTGCCGGCCCTGGAATTTAAACGTCAGCTTTGTATGGTCCACGCCAAGGCAATGGAGAATCGTGGCGTGCAGGTCGTGCACGCTTACGGGGTCCTCGGTGATGTTGTAGCTGAAGTCGTCCGTGGCGCCGTGGATCGCGCCGGCCTTCACGCCGCCGCCCGCCATCCAGATCGTGAAGCAGCGGGGATGATGATCCCTGCCGTATTCGGCCGGAGTCAGAGGCCCCTGGCAGTACACGGTGCGTCCGAACTCCCCGCCCCAAACCACGAGCGTTTCGTCAAGTAATCCGCGATCGGCCAAGTCCGCCACCAGCGCGGCGGAGGCCTGGTCCACGGCCCTGCACTGCGCAGGAAGTGCGTCCTGCAGGTTGCGATGATGATCCCAGCCGCGGTGGAAGAGCTGCACAGTCCGGACACCGCGCTCGGAGAGCTTTCGCGCCAACAGGCAGTTGGCGGCAAAGCTGCCGGGCTTCCGCGCGTCGGGACCGTACCGGTCCACGACATGGGCGGGTTCCTTGGAAAGATCGGTCAGCTCCGGAACCGAGGTCTGCATGCGAAACGCCATCTCGTACTGGGAGATGCGCGTGGCGACTTCGGGATCGCCGGTGACGTCCAGTTGTTCGCGATTCATCTCCGCCAGGCCGTCCAGGAACTTTCGGCGCAAATCGCGGTCCATGCCGACGGGGTTGGAGAGATGGAGAACGGGGTCCGCGCCGGAACGGAAGCGAACACCCTGATAGGAAGACGGCAGAAACCCGCTTCCCCAAACACGATCGGCCAACGGCTGATCGCCGAGCTTCTGGCCGGCAGCGGTCATGACGACGTAGGACGGCAGGTCCTTATTCTCGCTGCCCAACCCGTAGGAGAGCCAAGAGCCGAGGGACGGGCGGCCCGCCAGTTGGAATCCGGTTTGAAAGAACGTGATGCCGGGATCGTGATTGATCTGCTCGGTGTTCATCGACCGGATGAAGGCGAGTTTGTCGACAATCTTTGCGGTGTGCGGCAGCAGTTCGCTGACCCACATGCCGCTCTGGCCGTATTGAGCGAATGAATAAATCGACCGCGCCACGGGAAAGCTCGTTTGCGTGGCGGTCATCGCGGTCAGCCTCTGTCCCATGCGAATCGAGCCAGGCAACTCCTGCCCGTGCAGGTCTTTCAACCGCGGCTTGTAGTCGAAGGTCTCAATTTGAGAAGGGCCTCCGAACATGAACAGGTAGATAATCCTCTTCGCCTTGGGCGCGAAGTGTGGTGCCGTGTCACCCGCCATGAGCGATTGAATCGCCGCCTGCGCCAGGAAATTTCTTCGGGTCGATTGCATTGCTCTATTCCTTCGTCACGGCGGCATCCAAATTCAGAATCTGGCTGGCTACCGACATCCAAGCGGCGTGCTCAACGGGATCGATGGAGGTATCGCGCGCGGACTCTCCCTGGCGCAAGAACTCTGCGGCATCTGCGGGATTGGTGCGGAAGCGGTCCCGAGCGTAGGCGAGCATGTCTCTCAGGACGTCTCGCTCCTTCGCCCGGGCCTGCCGGCCCACGACGTGGCGGAACATGTGGTCGATGCGGCTCTCAGCCGCGGTTTCGCGGATGGCGCGCTGGGCCAGGGCGCGGGCGGCCTCGAGAAACTGGGTGTCGTTCATTAGGTGCAGGGCCTGCAGGGGTGTATTCGTACGGCCTTCCCGCACCGTGCAACTCTCGCGCAGGGCGCTGTCGAAGGTCGCCATGAACGGGGGCGGCGAGGTGCGGCGCCAGAAAGTGTAAAGGCTGCGGCGATAGAGGGACTCGCCGGTATCGGGAGCGTAGTCGGCTCCGCCGTTCTCCGTCCAGAGTCCGCCCGGCTGATACGGCTTCACGCTCGGGCCGCCGGCTTTCTCCACCAGCAGGCCGGAGACCGCCAAAGCCTGATCGCGCACCATCTCGGCCGGCAGCCGAACACGAGGGCCACGAGCCAGCAGGCGGTTATCTGGATCCTTGTCTCTCAACTCGGGCGTCACGCGCGACGATTGGCGATAGGTCTCAGAAAGCAGAATCGTTTTCCACAGTTTCTTGACGTCCCAACCGCTCTCCATGAACTCCACCGCCAGCGAATCCAGCAGTTCTGGATGCGAGGGCCACTCGCCCTGCGCGCCAAAGTCCTCGACAGTTTTCACAAGTCCGGTGCCGAAGATCATCTGCCAGAACCGATTCACGGCGACGCGCGCGGTGAGCGGATTCGAACGGTCTGTTAGCCACCGGGCCAAGCCCAAGCGATTGGGCGGCGCGCCCGCCGGGAGCGGATGCAGCGCCGAAAGGACCCCTCGCTCGACCTTCTCACCGGGGCGGTCGTACGCGCCGCGCAGCAGGATGTGTGTAGGGCCACGGTTCTCGCGCTCCTGCATAACCATCACGGTTGGCAAGTCGCGATTGTACGCCTCTAACGCTTTCCTCGCGGCGCGCGCCTGTGCGTCCAGGGTTTTGAAGCGCGGCTCGGCGGCCAGCGCCAAGTAGGCGCGGCGCGCGAGTTCGGACTCCGTGGCGGTTCGGGCCACCACGCTCTTCCGCACGATGCCGTCCAGGCCGGATTCGAGCGCCAACATTTCGACTTCGTTGGGGTCGAGCACGTCGTTATACGAACGGAATTCGGCCATCGTGCCCTGGAATCCATGGGGCCACCCGGCGCCCGCGCCGAGGTTCAATTTCCCCGGCTTCCGGAAGTCCTGGTTCAGGGCGTCCAGTTGAGTCTCCAGTTCCACAGGTTTTCCATCGACGTACATTTTCACGCCGGACGCCATGCGGCTGCCATCGTACGTAATCGCCAGATGTACCGAACGCCCTTTGGCAACCGGCGTTTTCGAACGCACCAGAATGGCGTCGTCGAGACGGCGGACGGCGAAGTGCGCTTCTACGTGACCGTTGTCCAGGTTGACACCGTAGCCTTCCGAATAGTTTTGGACACCGGTCATCCGATGGAACAGCACGCCCTGGCCGGTCTGGGAATTGAAACGCAGAGCCACCGTGAAGCGATTTTGAAACCCGAATTGCCCGTAGTCGGCGGTTTCATGCATTGTCTTGCCGTCAAAGGAGAGCGAAGTCAGCGGCACTTCGTCACGCAACGATTCGCGAAGCATCCACTTCGTGCCGGCGGGCAGCGATTTCTCCCAAACCGATTGCGCTTTCGAGAGCTCGCCTTCGGCGGCGGCCAGGGCCTGCGACGCCGCGGCGGCGCGGCTCTGAAGCCGGGACATCTCCGCCCGGTGGGCCGTAGTAGGCGCCTGAATCAGAGGCGGTGAATTTCCGTACTTCTGGTAGCGCCCGGGGTCGCCGATCTGGTCGAAGTAGGCAAAGAACTGGTAGAACTCCTTCTGCGTGATGGGGTCGTACTTGTGGTTATGGCAGCGGGCGCAGCCCACGGTCAAGCCGAGAAATACGGTTCCCATGGTCTCCAGGCGGTCGACCGCGTATTCGGCCAGGTACTCTTCGGGCACGATGCCGCCTTCCGAATTACCCCGGTGATTTCGGCTGAATCCGGTGGCGATGATCTGCGACTCCTTCGCGTTGGGAATCAGGTCGCCGGCGATCTGTTCGGTAATGAACCGGTCGAACGGCATGTTCTTGTCAAAGGCTTCGATAACCCAGTCCCGCCAGCGCCACATGAAGCGCTCGGCATCGGTCTGATAGCCGTTGGTGTCCGCGTAACGGGCGGCGTCGAGCCAGCGGATCGCCATGCGCTCGGCATAACGAGGACTGGCAAGCAAACGGTCGAGTTGCTTTTCGTACGCATCCGGCGAGCGGTCGTTGACAAACTGATCGATCTCGGCGGGTGAGGGCGGGAGACCGGTGATGTCCAGCGCCGCGCGGCGAAGCAACGTCTGCGGGTCCGCCGCCGGCGACGGCCGCAGTCCCTCCTTCTTCAAACGCTCCCGCACGAAAACGTCGATGGAGCCTTCGGTCTTCACCGGCGGAATGAACGACCAGTGTTTCTGCCAGGGCGCGCCTTCGGAAATCCACTGCGTAATCGTCGCGATCTCCTTTGCCGATACGCGCAGGCCCGTATGAACCGGCGGCATACGAAGCGCCTGATTCTCGCTCTGGATTCGCTTGAGGATCAAGCTCTCCCCGGGCTTGCCGGGGACGATGGCCTTTAGCGGCCCTTTGGCCGACTCCTCGCGGTCGAGGCGCAGCCGGATCCCTTTATTGGCAGCATCCTGGCCGTGGCAGCTCAGGCAGCGGTCCGAAAGAATGGGGCGGATGTCGCGATTGAACCCCAGCGGCTGGGCGTGGCAAACGGCGGCCGCCAGAAACGCGCCGCACATCGAATGGAAACGCAGCATGGCTTAGCCGTCATTGTATGCCAAACCTCAGTAACGAAGTGGTTCCCTGGTGAGCGCCGCGAAGAAGGCGCGGCGCCCGTCGCACCATCTTTTCGGGAGCGTGAACTCCTCGTGGCTCTCGATTCCCGCATACAGCCAGGCGGCGGTATCGCAGAAGGCTTCGCAGGCATAAGAGTTCGTCCGCACAGGCCGTTCGCCCTTTCGCCATTCGCTGGACCAGCCGAGTTCGCCCCGCGCGCCCCGGCGCAGTTCCGCGGCGATCACACTTTTCCACGCGGCGCGCTTTGGATTCCCAAGGCGCACCCAGACGAAATGAAAGATCTCGTGGACGAGAATGCGGTCTCGCTCTTTGCTATCGCGCCGCAGACGGGGATGCAGATGAATTACGCGCCCTCGAATGTCGGAGCCGGCGACGGCATCGCGAGATCCATCCCGCAAACCGGACGTCCAGACGATCCGGATGGGTTCGCTATTCGATTGCGAGAGGACCGAACGCAGGCGTCCCCATATCGAGTTCGTCATTCAGATTCACATACGGATCGCGCCCTGCCCCGTAGTGCACGGTGGCGCCCTCCGGCAACTTACCGGATATGTGGAGCACCACGGCGTTCCCATCCCGAGGGTCGACCTGCGCGCGAAAGATCGCCGGAATCGCGGCGCCGCCGGCGTCGTGAATCGAGAAGCCCGCCAGCCGGCCCGCCGTCACCAGCTTGCCGTTTACTTCGGCGAAAAGGATTCGTACCGTCTGGCCGTCGCGCTTGGCGTTCACGGGCCTGGGGCCGCGGCGGTAGGGCTTGAACTTTTCGAGTTCGGGATGCATATCGTGGGAGACCAGATCGGCCGTTCGCCGCGCCAGGCGCTTCAGATCCGGAGTGCCGATATGAATGCCATCGTCCAGTGAGAGATCCACGGCGGGCACCATACCGGCTTTCGGAGTTCTGGACTCGAGCTTTCGCTGCGCCTCCTGCACCATGTTCCATTCCGCCTGGTTCGCATTCGAGACATGGCGGCCGATTTGCACGTAGTAGAACGGCAGGTCCGGCTGGTGGAGATCCTGGCGAAACGCAGCAATCAGCTTCTCGAACTTATCCATATACTGGCCGATCACTTTCGGATTCGCGTCCGATTCGCCCTGATACCAGAGCATCCCGCGCACCCGGCCGCCAACCGCGGTGACTCGGCGAATGGTGGCGCCATAAAGAGAATCCCCCTGCTTGTCGCGGCCCGCGGGACTCCACTGTTCCATGGACGTTCCGCCGTGCGCGCACGGCACAAGGCCGACCGGCACGCCGGTGCGGCGCAGCATCTCCTTGGCAAAGGGCAGGCCCATGCCCGCGCCCTTCTTGCGGTTGGCGACGTACTGCTCCAGTTCCTGGCCTTCCAACTTCTTCGGGATGCCGTCCTTGTCTTTTCGCCAATGCACGCGGTCCGCGGCGTTGACGAGTTGATGCAAGGGCTCCGAGGCAAGCACCCACCGGTCCGACTGGTCGAACGATCGAATTCTCGCATCGGAGGGTTCCACGTCGACGAGGTCGCCGACGCCCTCCATGTTACTTTGGCCGGCTAGGACCCAAAGGTCGCCGACGAAGAAATCCTTTACAGAATCCACGCTGGTGCTGCCTGCGACTTTGATCTCCAAGGTGTAGGGACCGCCCTGTGGAATCTCCTTGAGTTCTCCGGACCAGGAGCCTCCGGCACGGACTTTTTCCAGCGCTCTCCAATCCTGACCAGTGATGGGTTCGCCTTTATCGTTAACTATTCGTGCTTCCACGAACTTGTTGACGGATACCCTCGGCGCGGTTCCCGCGATTCGAACGTCCGCCCGTCCATCGCCATTCCGCTGCAAGACCGATCCGGTGCTCGGACCTAGATTGATGCGCAGGTCCTGTGCGGACATGGCACAGGCGATCAGCGCAAGTTGTAAGGTTACCCTTGGGAACATGTTCAAAATAGTATCATCGCGGGGTGACGATGCAACGCAGGGAGTTCCTTACCGGCGCGCTGGGAGCCGCAACGCTCCAGGCGAAGATGACGGGGCCTATCCCGATCGGCCTGAATACATACTGTCTCCGGTCGCTGCGCTGGCACGACGTAGAGCACTTGGAGTATTGCGCTAAACAGAGGCTGGACGCAATATTTCTACAGGATTCGCTGGATCCGAAGAAGGACGATCCGTCGCATTGGCAGTGGGTGCGCGGCCGCGCCAAGGAACTCGGGCTCCACCTGGAGACGGGCGGCGGCGGGTTTTTGCCGCGAACGCCAGGCGACAAAGGAGCGTCAATCGCAAACCTGCGACAGAACATCCGGCGTGCCGCCGCGATGGGTTCCCCGATCATGCGCGTGATTCTGGCCTCCGACCGCGCGAGCTTTCCACCAGGTCCAGTGGAGGCGCACATGGAGACGGCGATTCAGCTCTTTCGCGAGGTAAAGTCGCAGGCCGTCGACGCAAACGTCAAGCTCGCCGTCGAGGTGCACAAGGACCTGCAGGCCTGGGAGCACAAGATCGTCATTGAGGAGGCAGGCAAAGACTTCGTCGGGACCTACCTGGATACGGGCAACCCGGTGTTCGTTTTGGAGGATCCGTCGCAAACCCTCGAGGTGCTGGGTCAATACGCCCTGACCGTTCACCTGCGAGACTCGGTTGTGTATGAACACCGCGATGGCATCGCTGTGCAATGGGTGCCGCTAGGCGAAGGTACGATCGACTTCCCCAAGTTCATCGCACGGCTTCGCGAGATCGTCACCGGTGTCCACATCTACATCAAACCCATTACCGGCCGGCCGCCCTACGTTCACAAGATTTACGACAAGGATTTCTGGACAGCGTTCCCAAAGGCCCGTTCCGCCGACTTCGCCCGGTTTTTGACCCTCGCCAAGAAAGGCCATCCGTACGACGGGCACGTTGTGATCGAGGATCTCTACGGCCGGCCGGTGCCCGGCCACTTCCTCTCGGCCGTTCAATACCAGCAGCGCGAACATATGGAGCGGTCTATCGCCTACGCTCGCAAGGTGCTGGGCCTGGGAGTGCGGAGCTAGGCTTTCGCGGTTGTCAGCTTCAAGAGGCACACGTCCTGAACGGCATTCTCCGCGAGCAGCAGGCGCATGATCGCGCGAGCCATCGCTCCGAAGCGGTGCTCGTTTTCGACCAACGAGACGCGCCGCCCCGGTAGGGATTTGGGCAACGGACTACCGGGGCTCCCCCCGCGTCACCTGAGCCCGGCGGCGGCCCTGCGCTAATCTGGCGCGTGCCTTCTCCTTGGCGTCTTCGGAGATTTGAATGTTGTTGACGACGGCCCGTGCGCCCGCCGACTTGGCGAGACGGGTGGCGGCACCCTTGTGCTGTACAACACCCGTCTTCCCCTCGATGGTAACGACGCCGCCAGACGTCTTGAACTGAAATCCATTGCGTCCGATCTTCGATTTCGCCAGCTTTCCCTGGATTCGGGCTTGAATCTCCGCGTCCGTTGGCCGCACCGCAGAAGACACCGGCGCTTTGGGCCTCGCGTTCGGCTGCTGGCCGGGGAGCAGACAAAGGCAAGACACAGCG
Organism: Acidobacteriota bacterium; assembly: GCA_016871155.1. GTDB lineage: Bacteria > Acidobacteriota > Terriglobia > Bryobacterales > Bryobacteraceae. The sequence goes on from VFZO01000013.1 coordinate 31,758, forward strand.
AGAAGGAATATTCGCATCCTATGTAGATAGTGGGCGCCAAACGCCAAAACTCTCATTTAGAATTTAGTCAGATGCGAATTTTAGCGATCATCGCGACGCTGGCGGTCTCCGCGGCGGAGCCGGGCCTGGAGTTCAATCGCGACGTCCGGCCGATCCTGTCCGACCGCTGCTTCGTGTGCCACGGCCCAGACGCAACGTCCAAAGGAGTCCCGACCCGGCTGGATGTCGAAGCGGACGCCAGAAAAGCCGCACCCAAGATCGTTTCGCGCATTACGTCCGGACATAGTGCCATGCGGATGCCGCCGGCCGCCACCGGCATGAAGCTGAGCGAGCGGGAAATTGCGACTTTGACCAAATGGGTGGAACTCGGTACGCCGTGGCAAAAACATTGGGCATTCCTTCCGCCAGTGCGCCACGCCAGAACCATCGACAGCTTCGTTCGCGAACGGCTGCGCCGGGAAGGTCTCACGCCATCCGCCGAGGCAGGTAAGGAGACTCTGCTGCGGCGCGCGGCGCTGGACATTACAGGTCTTGCACCCACTCCGGCCGAACTTGGCAGCGCGGTGAGCCTGCCCTACGAAGCCTGGCTGGATCGATTGCTCGCCTCGCCCCGCTACGGCGAACGGATGGCCGCCCGATGGCTGGACGCCGCGCGCTATGCAGACACCAACGGCTATCAGTTCGATGGCGAACGCGTGATGTGGCGATGGCGCGATTACGTCATCGAGAGTTTCAACAAGAACAAACCGTACAACCGGTTCGTGATGGAGCAAATCGCCGGAGATTTGTTGCCGGACGCGTCGTTTGAAAGCCGCCTGGCGACAGGCTTCAACCGCAATCATCGCGGCAACACAGAGGACGGCATTATCGCCGAGGAGTACGCGGTGGAATACGTGGTCGACCGGGTGGAGACCACCTCGGCGGCATTCCTGGGACTCACCCTGGGATGCGCGCGTTGCCACAACCACAAGTACGACCCGATCACGCAGAAGGAGTTCTACCAATTCTTCGCCTATTTCAACAACGTACCGGAGCGGGGGCGCGCGATGAAGTACGGCAACTCGCCGCCATTACTGGTGGCGCCGACGGCGGCCCAGCGCGCGGAACTGGACCGGCGCGACGAAGAGATTCGGAAGCTGGAGGCCGGACTGCGGCGCGATAGCGCGAACACCAAGGTGACGGGCGAATGGTATCCGTTTGTTGGCCGGCAGGAGACGAGCGATCCAAAGGCGCTGGACTTCGACATCGAAGACAGATTTTCCATCCTGGCGAACGTTCAGGCGGATGGCGTGATCGCATCCAGAAAGTCCTCCGCCAGCGCCAAATCGAAAGGAATTCAATTCTTCGTCCGGAATGGCAAGGTCCATTTCCAGATGAACAACGCATACGATACCGACGCGTTGCGGGTCGTGACGGAACGCGCCCTGGAGGCGGGCAGAACGCATCTGGTGGCGGTTTCGTACTCCGGAACGCGAATGGCGGAGGACGCGCGAATCTACATCGACGGCCAGCCCGCCAAGACGGTTTTCGAATCCGACACGCTGTACCGGCCGTTCCGCAACGCGGGCGCCAAGTTCGTGTCGACGTTTCAGTCCGCGCCGGGCATCCGTCTGTACTCCCGCGACTTGAGCGCGGACGAGATGGCCGCCACCTTCGCGGCTCGCGCGCGCCTCTCGGAAGTCCAAACGAACGAACTGTCCTTCGCCGCGAATCAACCGGGTCTGTGGAGCGAAATCATCAACAAACGCGAGGAGCGCGAGCGATTCACGCGAACGTTTCCGACGGCCATGGTGATGGGGGAGTCTGCCGTGCCCAAGAAGACTCACCTCTTGATCCGCGGCGCCTACGACAAGCCGGGTGAAGAGGTGAGGCCAGGCTTGCCGGCGATTCTGGGCGGCAGCGCGCCGAGCCGTTTGGAACTGGCGAAGTGGATGGTGGACCGCAGCAATCCTCTCACCGCGCGGGTATTCGTGAACCGGGTGTGGCAGTCGATCTTCGGCGTGGGACTGGTTAAGACGGCGGAGGACTTTGGCCAGCAGGGCGAATGGCCGACGCATCCGGAGTTGCTCGATACGCTGGCGGTGGACTTCATGGAGAGCGGCTGGGATACGAAGGCGCTGATGAAGAAAATCCTGCTTTCGGAAACGTACCGGCAGAGTTCTCGCGCCACGCCGGAGCATCTGGCGAAGGATCCAGATAACCGGCTGTTGGCCCGGGGGCCGCGTCTGCGCCTTTCGGCGGAGATGATTCGCGACGTCGCACTGCAACAGGCGGGCCTGCTGCACGAGCGGCTCGGCGGACCTTCTGTAAAGCCGTATCAGCCCGACGGCCTATGGAAAGAGGTCATCATGCAGGACATTTACTATGTGCAGTCGAAGGGGAGCGACCTGTACCGCCGCGGCCTGTACACATTCTGGAAGCGAACCTCCGCGCCGCCGATGATGATGAACTTCGACGCATCGCAGCGGGAAGCGTGCATGGTCCGCGAGAATCGAACCAATACACCGTTGCAGGCGCTGAATTTGATGAACGACGTCACGTTCCTTGAGGCCGCCCGCTTTGTGGGGCAGCGGATGATTCTGGAGGGTGGCGCGGGTATTGAGGCCCGCCTGCGGCACGGTTACCGGATTGTCCTTGGGCGGTATCCGAAGGCGAAAGAGTTGGAGATTGTCCGGGCCAGTCTCTCGTATCACCGGGACCACTTCGCGTCGAATCCGAAAAAGCTGGAGGCGTACTTAAGCCACGGCGATTCCGCGCCGGACGTTTCCATCGATAAGCGGGAACTGGCCGCCTATGCCGCCGTCGCCAGCCTGCTGATGAATACCGACGAGGCGATCACAAAGGAATGATGCACCGAAGAGGTTTTCTATTCTCCACCGCCGCCGCGACGCTGCTGGGTGCCGCGGCGCCCAAGGCCAAGCGTGTCATCTATCTGTTCCAGCATGGCGGCCCGTCGCAACTGGACCTGTTCGATTGGAAGCCGGAGCTTTATCGTCATCGGGGCAAGAACCTGCCCGCTTCCATCCGGATGGGTCAGCGGCTGACGGGAATGACAGCGTATCAAGAGTCGTTTCCCACGGCGTCGAGCCTGTTCAAGTTCGCGCAGCACGGCCAGTCCGGGGCGTGGTTGAGCGAGTTGCTTCCGCACACCGCGAGGATCGCCGATGAACTCTGCATCATGAAGTCGATGCACACCGAGGCGATCAACCACGATCCGGCGGTGACGTTCTTTCAAACCGGCTTCCAGTTGGCCGGGCGGCCGTCCATCGGCTCCTGGCTGGCGTATGGACTGGGCAGCGAGAACAAGGATCTTCCGGCGTTTGTCGTCATGATCTCCCAGGGACGGGGCAATTCCCAGGCCCTGGCCGACCGTATGTGGGGCAGCGGTTTCCTGCCGACGAAGTACCAGGGCGTGAAGTTCCGCTCCGGGCGGGATCCCGTTCTGTATTTGAGCAATCCAGACGGATATGACGCGGGCGCGCGCCGGCGCTATCTGGACGACCTGGGCGCGCTGAACCAATTGAAACTGGAGGAGAGCGGCGATCCGGAAATCGCCACACGTATCGCCCAGTACGAGATGGCGTTTCGAATGCAGTCGTCGGTCCCGGATCTGACGGACCTTTCCAAGGAACCGGAAAAGACGTTTGAGATGTACGGCGCGACGGCGCGAACGCCAGGGTCATACGCGGCGAATTGCATTCTGGCCCGGCGTTTGGCGGAACGCGGCGTACGCTTCATACAACTTTTCCATCGCGGTTGGGACCAGCACAATAAGCTACCCACCGAAATCGTGAAACAGTGCGAGGATACCGATCAGCCGACGGCGGCGCTCATCCTGGACCTGAAGCAGCGGGGCATGCTGGACGATACGCTGATCGTCTGGGGCGGCGAGTTCGGCCGCACCGTCTATTCGCAAGGGGAGTTGACGGATACGAACTATGGCCGGGATCATCATCCACGCTGCTTCACGATGTTCGCCGCCGGCGGCGGTTTCCGCAAAGGCTACACATACGGCGAGACGGACGATTTCAGCTACAACATCGTGAAGGACCCGATGGATGTCCACGACCTGCACGCGACCCTGCTGCACCTTCTGGGCGTGGACCACACGCAGCTCACCTTCAAATTCCAAGGCCGCCACTACCGCCTGACCGACGTGCACGGCAAAGTCGTTCAGCCACTGCTTTCGTAATGCGGCCATCGTCCAAGAGGTTCATCGAGAACCGTAACATCTGGGAGTCTTTTCGTGCTCGCACAACTCGGTAGCGCCGTCATCTCGGCGCTCCTCGCCGCCGTCGACGGCGAGTCCGCTTCCGCCACGGAACTGCTGGAAAAACTGGTCTCGCGGAACTCGGGTACGTTTCACACCGCCGGCGTCCAATCGATCGCCAATACGATGGAGGCCGAACTCAAAGCACTCGGTTTCACGACGCGCCAGATCGACAACTCGGCGATTCAGCGCGGAGCGCATGTGTACGCCGAACGCCGCGGAAAGGCGCCGGGCAAACCCGTGTTGCTGATCGGGCACATGGATACCGTGTTCGAGCCGTCCCATCCTTTTCAGAACTGGGAGCGCAAGGGACGAACCGCCGTTGGACCAGGAACCTCGGACATGAAGGGCGGTCTGGTTGTAATGCTCACGGCTTTGAAAGCGATGGCCAAGGCCGGTGAGCTCGATAACGTCTCGCTGACGGTGTTTCTAACCGGCGACGAAGAGGCGCCCGGCGAACTGAGACAGGCGCGGCAAGGTTTGATCGAAGCGGGCAAGCAGGCCAGGGCGGCGCTCTGTTTTGAGACCGGCATTCGCGGCGTGGGGCAGGACTTCGCCTCCACGGCCCGCCGGGGTTTCGTTGGTTGGGAACTGCGATCCAGCGGTACCGCCGCGCACTCCGGCCAAATATTCACGGAGCGGGCCGGCTACGGGGCCGTGTTCGAAATCAGCCGGATTCTCAACGAATTTCAGAGCACGCTGCGAGAGCCGAACATGACATTCAACGTGGGGCTCCTGTTGGGCGGTGCGAACGCGAAGGCCGACCGGTCCGGAACGAGTTCCGTAACGGGCAAGGACAACATTGTTCCCTCCGAGGCGCTCGCCCGGGGTGAAGTTCGCGCGCTTTCGCCGGAGCAGGTGGCCCGCATCAAGGACCGGATGCACGCCATCGTCGCCAAGAACCTGCCGGGAACCAAGTCCACGTTGACGTTTGAAGAGGGCTATCCGCCGATGGCTCCCACGCCGGGCAACAAGCGATTGCTCCAGCTTCTGAACGAAGGCAGCCGGGCCGCGGGTCTCGGCGAGATCGGCGAGTTGGACCCGATGCAGCGCGGAGCGGGCGACATCTCGTTTATCGCACCGTATGTCGACAGCCTGTCCGGGCTCGGCGCGATCGGCACAGGCGCCCACGCCGCCGGGGAGTCGGTGGATCTGGAAAGCATTCCACGCCAGGCCAAGCGGGCTGCGCTGCTGATCCGGCGGCTCGGTCTGTAGCGAACGCTACGCCAGCAGCTTTTTCACGACGTTGCCATGCACGTCGGTCAACCGGAACCAGCGGCCCTGAAACTTGTAGGTCAGCCGCGTATGGTCGATGCCGAGCGCATGCAACAGCGTGGCTTGAATGTCGTGAATATGTACGGGATCGCTGACGATGTTGTAGCTGTAGTCGTCGGTTTCGCCCATCGAAAACCCGGCTCTGAATCCACCGCCCGCCATCCACATGGCGAAGTTTCGCGGGTGGTGATCGCGCCCGTAGTCGGTGTCCGTAAGTGGCCCCTGGCAGTAGACGGTTCTCCCGAATTCGCCGCCCCAGACCACAATCGTGTCGTTCAGCAGCCCGCGCTGTTTCAAATCCCTCACCAGCGCGGAAGCGGCCTGATCGCTGGCTTCGCACTGCAACTTCATGTCACGCGGCAGGTTGCGATGCTGATCCCAGCCCTTGTGATAGAGCTGCACGAATCGCACGCCGCGCTCCACCAATCGCCGGGCGAGCAGGCAGTTCGCCGCATAGGTTCCCGGTTTCTTGGCATCTTCTCCATACAACTGGAACGTCGAAGCCGGCTCTTTCGAAAAATCGGTCAGTTCGGGCACCGAGGCCTGCATCTTGTACGCCATTTCGTACTGCTGGATGCGGGTATCGATTTCCGGATCGTGATACGCGGCTTCGCGCATTCTATTGAGCGCGCCCACCGCGTCGAGCATTTCCCGCCGGTCGGTACGCGACACGCCGGGAGGGTCCGCAAGGTAGAGGACCGGCTCCTTGCCGCCGCGAAGCCGGACGCCCTGATAGCGGGACGGCAGAAATCCGGCGCCCCACAGGCGCGAAAACAGCGGCTGATCCGCGTTAATACTTGCCTGCTGCGATAGCAACACAACGTAAGCCGGAAGGTCCTGCGATTCGCTTCCCAGTCCGTAGGAGACCCAGGCGCCCATGCTCGGCCGGCCCGGCTGCTGGCTGCCGCTTTGAATAAAGGTGATGGCCGGATCGTGGTTGATGGCGTCGGTGTGCACGGCCAGGCAGAGCGCCATCTCATCGGCGATTTTCTTGTGATGGGGTATCGCGTCGCTCATCCAAACGCCGGCGCGGCCCGCCCGTTCGAATTTGAAAATCGACGGCGCCACGGGCAGCGTCTTCTGCCCGCTGGTCATCCCGGTGATTCGCTGCCCCATTCGCACGGACCCAGGCAGATCCACACCCGCGTGCTTGACCAACTGCGGCTTGTAGTCGAACAGATCCAATTGAGACGGACCGCCGGACTGGTGCAGCCAGATGACCCGCTTCGCCGTCGGTGTATGGTGGGTCGTCGCGCCGTTCATCAAGCTGGAGAGCGCGGCCAGCCCGATGGCCTTGGCGCCTTTCCCAAGCAGTTGCCGCCGCGTTTCCAATAGGTCCATTTCACGCGAAACATTCATGGCATCTACTCCTTGGTAATCACTTCGTCCAGGTTCAGCAGAACACTCGCCACGTTCGTCCACGCGGCCAGTTCGTGGACGGCCAGCGACGTGTCCACCGGGAACTTCCCGACACTCAACAGCGCTTTGGCCGCCGGGGCGTCGTTGCGGTACCGCTCCAGTTGGCGCGCGGCCAGTTGATTCAATACAACTGCTTCCGTCGACGAAGGGGCACGGCCGGTCACGCGCCGGAACGCGAACGTGAGCCGGTCCGCGGCGCCGGCGGAGCGCAGCGTATTCTGCGCCAGAACGCGTGCAGCCTCCACAAACGCGGGATCGTTCATGAGCACCAGAGCCTGCAGCGGCGTGTTGGTCACGCTTCGCCGGGGCACGCACTTTTCGCGGTCCGGGGCGTCGAACGTGGTCAAGGGAGCGGGCGGCGCCGTGCGCTTCCAGAACCAGTACATGCCGCGGCGGTACAGATCGTCACCGGTGGACTCTTTATAGACCTGTGCCGAGAAGATCTCTCCGCGAGCGATCTCCTCCCAGATTCCTTCCGGCTGATACGGATAACTGCTGGGGCCGCCGATTTTTGCATTCAACAATCCGGCGGAGGCAAGCGCATTGTCACGCACCAGTTCCGCGGGAAGACGGAATCGCGACATACGCGCCAGCAACCGGTTTTCCGGGTCTCTCTCCACCAACCCGGGCGACGCCGCGCTGGTTTGCCGGTAGGTGGCCGAGGTGACGATCATTCGGTGGAGCGCCTTTACGTCCCACTTCGCCGAAAACTCGGCCGCTAGCCAATCCAGCAGTTCCGGGTGGCTGGGCGGCTCACCTTGGGTGCCGAAGTTCTCGCTCGACTTCACCAGGCCGATGCCGAATAGATTCTGCCAGAACCGGTTCACGGCGACGCGCGCCGTCAATGGGTGCTTCGGGTCCACCAGCCAGCGCGCCAGCGCCAGGCGGTCCACGCTTCCTTGCGCGCCGAGTGGCGGCAGCACGCCCGGAGTCGCCGGGCCCACCTTTTCCCCTTTGTTCCGATAGTCGCCCCGGGCCAGCATGAAGGTCTCGCGCGGCTTGTCCAGATCCGCCATCACCATCGTGTTGGCGATCTCATCGTTCAAGGCCGCCTGCTCCGCTTTCAGCTTCCGAAGTTCAGCCGCCGCCGCGCGCAGTTCCACGGGCGCCGCTTCGCTTAGGTAGTAGTCCCGCAACCGCGCCGTCAGTTCCCTAGGCCGCGCCTTCACCGGAATGTCGACCATGTGCGAGAGGCGATGATGCGTGGCCAGATGATAGGCCTCGTCACTCTGCAGAGCCCGCGAATACAGGCGCAGGTCCGCGATCCGGCCGCGGAATCCATGCCGATCGGAGCCGGCCGCCTGACCGATGGCGAATGCGGAGACCGCCGGCAGTGGCGCCGACTCCTCTCGCACCACAGCGGCCGCGGCGCCGTTCACGCGGATCGTCGCACCGCCCTCCGGCGTGTGGGAAATCGTGACGTGGTACTGCTCTCCCTGCACTAGACGGCTGGCGGTTCGAAGGTGGCCCTTCGCCGTCGCCACGTGCAGATGGGCTCCCCGGCGTAGATGGGGCAAAGGCTCCGATGCGTCCCACCACACGTCCAGGCCCGGAGCCTGGAACACTGTTTGCGGTTCATGATGTCCCTGCACCAGCCATGCCGCTATGGAATACGTTTCGCTCCAGCGAGGATCGAAGAACGTGACGTGGGAGGGAGCCGTGAAAACAGTGGCGCGGCCCACACTCGTCAGTGCCTCGCTCAACTCGCCGCGATGCAACTGGCCGTGCCGGTAGCCGCCGCTGTGTTCGTGGACGGTACCATCCATCTCATAGTGCGCCACGAGCCCCGTTTTCACGGCCGGCAACGAGCTGAACACGCGTGGCACGCCCTTTTCAAACGCCTCCACCAACGGCTTCACCTTCTCATCCGCCGTCGTCTCCTCCAGCCCGCGGATGCGCAAATTCAGAAAATCTTCCCGGCGCTTCTGTTCCGGTGTGTGCAAGCGCAAAACCGGATCCGCATTGCCGTCCCTGCCATCCAGCCCCTTTTCCTTGACGCCATTGAAGAACGCGAAGAAGCTGTAGAAATCCTTCTGTTTGATCGGGTCGTACTTGTGGTCGTGGCAGCGGGCGCAGCCCATCGTCATCGCCATCCAGACAGTCGCCGTGGTTTCGGCGCGGTCCGCCACGTACTCAATCAAATACTCTTCCGGAATCGCCCCGCCCTCGTAGTTGATCATGTGATTGCGATTGAATCCGCTGGCGATTTTCTGTTCCACCGTCGCGTTCGGCAGCAGGTCGCCGGCCAGTTGTTCGATAGTGAAGCGGTCGAAGGGCATGTTCTTGTTGAACGCGGCAATCAGCCAATCCCGCCACGGCCACATGTCGCGATGAGAGTCGATGTGAAAACCATGCGTGTCGGCGTAACGCGCAAGATCCAACCAATGCAAAGCCAACTTTTCGCCATAGTGGGGCGAGGCCAAGAGGCGGTCTACCTGCTTCTCGTAGGCATCGGCCGACCTATCCCGTAGAAAGGCATCCACCTCCGCCGGCGTTGGCGGAAGGCCGGTCAGGTCGAGAGCAAGGCGGCGGAGGAGCGTAACACGGCCGGCTTCTTCGGATGGCTTCAGGCCTTCCTTTTCAAGCCGCGCCAGAACAAAATTGTCGATCCCGTTCCGAGCCCATTTGTTTTTCGAGACGGGCAGGGGAGGACGCACAGGCGCCTCATACGCCCAATGCAGTTTGAACTCGGCGCCCTCGGCAACCCAGCGGCGCAGCAGCTCGACTTGCGCGGCGTTCAGTACTTTGCCCGTCGCGCGCGGCGGCATCCGCAAGTTCACGTTAGCGTGAGTCAGGCGGGGCACAATTTTCGGGAGAGCCGCCTGGACGCCCTCACGGGTGTCCAGGCGCAGCCCCGCCATTCGCGTCGAATCGTCCGGCCCGTGACAGGCAAAACAGTTGTCGGAGAGCAGCGGCCGGACGTCTCGATTGAAATCGACTTTGGAATCGGCGGCGTACGCCGCCATGGTGAGGAGGCTTAGAACGCGAATCGGCACGCTCCTATTTCATCACGGTTAGGGCGCGGTCTTGGCGATCTCGGTCAGCAAAACATTGGTCACGGCGTCCATGTACGGACGTCCCCGCGCCATCAGATTCTCGCGGGTCATATAGTTCACTTCCACGTCGGGAAGAATGCCGATGTTCTCGATGTACGGCGCTACGGGCAGGTTTGGCGCTTGGATCGGCCGCGCGCGGATCACCAGGCTGTTGGTCGCTGAAGTAAAACTCTCCGAATAGGTGCCGTACGACCAACCGGTGACGGAGCCGCCTGCACCGGCCGTACGCATGCCGACAATCGGTCCGCGTTTGGCGTCCTGCATCATGCCAGGGAAGATATCGCCGAACGAAATGGAGAGTTCGTCGACAAGAACGATGAGCGGCTTATCGTAAGCGGCCAAAGTTCCATCGGGACCGCGAAGCGGTTCGAACATGGAACCCGGCGCTGGAAACGACTCGGATGACGTGCCGCACACGGCAATGGGACCGGTCATCGCCCGGTTTTCCTTCGCCGACGCTTGGAGCTCAGTCAGGAAGCTTTCGTAGATATTGATGACCCACTGCTCGGCCCGCTGCGCCCGCGCGAGGCGGAGCGAGTTCGATACTTGCGCAATCAGCTGGAGAGTCGGGCGCAAGTGCTCGGTGAACGCATAGAACGGCTGCGTCATCAGCCGTTGCGCGTAGTCGATGCCAATGCAGCCGCCGCCGGTATTCCGCGAGATGTCGACGATCAAGCCGTCGGTGTTCGCTTTGAAGAACGCGATTTCGGCGTCAAGTTCGCGCAACGCGAGGAACCCGGACCCGGGCGCGAAATTCGGAATCCGGAGAAGTCCGACTCTCTTCCCCGACGCCATAAACGTACCCGTGAAGAAGGTGTCGGCCGCCGACTGACCCCGCCGAATGGCAAATCCCGCTGGTGGATTGTAGTAGGGGGCGCGGCTACCCCAGCCAAGGATGTACCCGCGTGTGGTTTGGCCACCCTCCCCGTCATCGATTACACGCTGATTAATGTCGCGAATCACATCCGAGTCGTACTTCCAATTCCGAAGCTCGTTCAGAGTTTCCATGTAGTCGAGCCCGGCGGCCGTACGGTTCGACGCCGAGGCGAACGAGGGCGACGGCACGGGCGGAACGCTGAGGATGGGTGCGCCCGTCTTCAACCAGGTAAGCCGGAAGGTCTCGACGGTTCCCGTCGAGGCCCGGCGAATGGCAACATCGGACTGATCCGGAAGCTCCACGGCCCGTGGAAACCGGGACTGGGATCGAAATACCAACGCGTCCGCCGCCATGCGCCGTGCGCCCAGCGCGTTGCCGTATCCGGTCAGGCGGGTCAATCCGGCTAGAATCGTTTCCGCCGCTTGCCCATCGATCGAAACAAGCTCGTCGCCGATCTCGAACGGAAACTGGGCGGCTGGATAGCGCGTCCGATTAATGCTCTCGATCAGAGGCTTGCCGTCGTACAGGTCAACGAACAGCCCAAGATCGGCGGCGAATAAGCTACGCATCGAGTGGCTCGAGTGACCGTCCTGTAGACTGGCGACAAATTCCGCGCAGATCTCGAAAAACTCCAAATCGCTCTTGGAGGCCCGCACTCGGTCCATCCAGGGCCGCAACTCAAAAATGTTGACACCCAACGCCTGGATCTTCCAATTCGCCGGACCATAGCGTTTCGCGTAGACGCCGGCGAGCGCCTGAAACTCAAATACCTTCTGCTCTTGCGTCAATTGCGCGGCCAATGGCACGGCAGCCAAGGTGGCGGCAAGTACTCCAACAAGAATCCGCATCGGAATTCTCCTTACTCTTGAATATGTTACTGACTACATGCAGCGTCCTGCATGGTAGCATTCTGGCCGATGCATTTGGAGTCGAGGCCCGATGGGTGCGGCGGGATCGAGGCACTGCGGGCGGGATGAAGTACCGCCGGAAGAGGGGTCGAGAGAACGGCTGGAAACAGGCCTGTCGCCGGTTTTGGTTTTTGTACGATGGTCCGAACAAGCCATCCGCAACCACCGGCCCGCGCAGGGAAGGAGGCATTCCGATCGGCTTCGGCGCGGGAGTAAAGCACCGGATGTATGCTGGTGGAGTCCGCGAGACCCAGAATGGAAAGCCGGTTCAAACCGTGAAGCGCTTCGTTCTTGCTTTGGCTCATTTCTCCTCCTTCGTGCTGGCGCAGGCGGAGTCCGCCCGCCTGAATGGCGTGGTGACCGATCCGTCGGGGGCTCGCGTGGCCGGCGCCCGCGTCGAGTTCGTGCACGTGGGCACGGGCGCCCGCGCATCGGTGACGGCCGATGCCGAAGGCCGCTACCGTTCACTGCCGCTGCGGACCGGCGAGTACCGGGTGGAGGCGCAGGCGGACGGCTTCAAGCGTGCGGTCCGGGGGGGCGTTGTTCTCGAGATCCAGCAGACGGCGCAACTCGATCTGACGCTCGAGTTGGGCGCCACCAGCGAGTCAGTGGACGTCACGGCCGACGCCCCGCTGCTCGCCACCGCCGACGCGACGCAGGGCCAGGTGATCAACAACAAGCGAATTGTCGACATGCCGCTGAACGGACGCAACTATGTCCAGCTCGCGCTGCTGTCGGTGGGCGCCGTGGAGACGGCGAACGGCGCGCGCTTCAGTACGTTCAGCGCGGCCGGACAACGCGCGCCGCAGAACAACTTCATGCTGGACGGCATCGACAACAACAACGTGCAACTCGCCGCGCAGGGCCGCCAGGCCGAAACCGTGCAGCCATCGGTCGACGCCATTCAGGAGTTCAAGATCTCCACCAACTCCTTTTCCGCGGAATATGGCCGGGCGACCGGCGCGGTCGTGAATGCCAGCATCAAATCGGGATCGAACACGTTCCACGGCACCGCCTTCGAGTTCCTTCGGAACGAAAAGCTCGACGCCAAGAACTTCTTCGACTCGCCCACCGCGAAGCGCCCGCCATTCAAGCGCAACCAGTACGGCTTTTCGTTCGGCGGCCCGGTAATCCGCAACGAGACGTTCTTCTTTGGTGACTACGAATGGACTGACATACGCGAGTCGCGCACGGCGAACAACACGATTCCCACGATCCGCATGCGGGCGGGTGACTTCGGCGAATTTCGCAACCAGGTCCACGATCCGTCCACCTATAGCGCCGCGACGCGCACCCGCGCGCCCTTTCCCGGCAACCGCATTCCAGCGAGCCGCCTCGATCGTGCCGCCCGGCAGGCCATCGGCTGGTATCCGGCGCCCCAAACCGAGGGCCTGACGCAGAATTACCTGGCGAACCCGCCCAACATCGCCGACGTTGGCCGCGGGGATATCCGGGTGGATCAGACCATCGGCGCCACCGACACGATCTACTTTCGCTACAGCCGCCAAGGTCTCTCGGAACCGTCGTCGCCCAGTCTGCCGCCGCCCGCGTTCGGCTCCGACTCTACCGACTTCCGGAACGCCGGCACCAACATGGGTTTGGTGTGGAGCCACGGCTGGTCGCCAAGGATGCTGACCACCTCGCGGCTCGGCTGGAACCGGCTCTTCACCGACGAGCAACCGGCCACCACGACGAACGCCAACGCGGAACTCGGCCTGCGCGGCGTCGACACGGTGACGCCCGGCGCGCCCCGCTTTAATATCTCCGACGTCACTGGCCTTGGCATTGGCGCAAATCTTCCGAACCTGAACGATTCACAGACGCGCCAATTCGTAAGCGACACTTCCTTCGCCGGCGGCGCTCATAGCTTCAAGTTCGGGGCCAATCTCTCCTGGCTTCAGGCTTTCATCACGAACCCGAAGGAGGGCCTTGGGGTCTTTGCCTTCAACGGCAATTTCACCCGCAATCCACTCAACAACACCGGAGGCAATCCCACCGCCGACTTCCTTCTGGGCCTCGCCTTCCAGACCGACATCGCCAACCCGGTCTACTCCAATCTGCGGAGTCCGTTCCGCCACTTCTACGCGCAGGACGAATGGCGCGTCTCGTCGAAGCTTTCGCTGTCGCTCGGTGTGCGCTATGAGTTCAATGGCAACTGGGTGGAGACGCGCAACATGCTATCGAACTACGATATCGACGTGCCGGGCGCCTTGAAGCCGCTGGTGGTGGCCGCCAAAGGCTCGCGGGCGGCGCGCGCGCTGATCCGCGACGACAAGAACAACTTAGCGCCGCGATTCGGTTTTTCGTACTCGGCCGGGACTCGCACCGTGGTCCGCGGGGCATTCGGACTCTTCACTGGGAATTATGAAGGCACTGGCGGCGGGCGTTTTATGCTGGGCAATCCGCCGAACACCATTAGCGTGCGCCTTCTGACGGATTCGATCACACCGGCGTTCGTGCTGCAAGACGGCGTGCCCGCCGGATCGCTCGATCCGCGCAACGTCACCAACCTGCGGCTGTCGTCATTTCAGACGGATCCGAAATGGCCGATGGCCATGCAGTGGAACCTGAACGTGCAGCGCCAGTTTGGCAAGGATCTGGTATGGGAGACGGGTTACTATGCCGCGAAATCCACGCACCTGCCGACACGCTGGAACGCCAACTACGCTCTGCCCGGCGCCGGCAACATTAACGCGCGCCGGCGCTTCGGATCCGTGGTCTACCCGGGAAGCGATCTGGTGGTGCGGCCGCTCACCATCGTCGACCGGCACGACTGGTTCGGCAATTCGCAGTTCCACTCGCTGCAGACCAGGCTCGAGAAGCGCTTCTCCTCCGGACTGGGTTTCCTGGCGGGCTACACGTTTTCGAAGACGATCGGCGATACAGGCGGCTTCTCGGGCGCGGGCTCGCCGCCCGGCTCGCCGCAGGGCTTCCAGAATCCGTTGAACCGGCGTCTGGAGAAGTCGCTCGACGACCAGCATCTGACGCATCGTTTCGTCGCCAGCTATCAATACGAGCTGCCTTTCGGCAAGGGGCAGCGGGCCGGCGGTGCCATGGAGGGACTGGCCGGCGCCGTACTCGGCGGCTGGTCGGTGGGCGGGATCACAACGCTCGCGTCCGGTCAGCCGCAAGGCCTCACCGTGCGCGGCGACAACGCGAACACGGGCGATCCGAACCGCCCGAACTTAATCGGCGACTGGCGGCTGGACCGTTCGTCGCGCACGCTGGATCGCTTCTTCAATGGCGCCGCCTTTGCGCCGAACGCGCCGTTCACCTATGGCAACGCCGCGCGCAACCTCCTCGAGCAGCCGGGTCTGGTGAATTTCGATTTCGCCTCGTTCAAGCGCTTTGCCGTCACCGAGCGGGTGCATCTGCAATTCCGCTTCGAGGCGTTCAATCTGTTTAACACGCCGAAGTTTGGCCCGCCGAACTCCGAGGTGGGCAACGTGAACTTCGGGCGCATCACCGGCGCGGGCCGGGCGCGGAACCTGCAGTTCGGACTGAAAGTGATCTTCTAATTGAAGGCTTGCTCACGCATCCGAATGGTGTCGATTGAGACGCCAATATGTACCACCCCAGCGTGGATGCGGCGTCAAACAAACGCCCGTTCCGGTAGGGTGACAACGCCTACAAGGTCCTTGCTTAGCGGGTATGCGCTTCGAAAGTTTCGTGCGAATTAGCGCCCGGTCTTGGCGACCGCGTCCAGCCGCGCCCGCGCCCGCTCAGCCGCGGCAAGGGCCCGCGCGATATCCCAATCGCCGGCTTCTTTCAGCCGGCGCTCGGCGCGGTCCAGCGCCTCCTGCGCGCGTTTCATATCGATCTTGTCGGGATGCTCGGCCGTCGCCGCCAGTACGCGGGTGCGGTCGCCCAACACCTCCACCCAGCCGCCGGCGATGACGACGGAGTGCTGCTTTCCGCCAATCGTGTAGCTGAGCAAACCGGCGCCGATTTCGGAGATCAGCGGCGCGTGCTCTGGAAGTATCCCGAGGAAGCCTTCCTTGCCTGGCACCTGCGCTTCGGACACCTGCTCCTTGACCAGCAGTTTATCCGGCGTCGCGACTTCCAACTCAAACGTCGCCGCCATGGCTTAGCTCTTCTTCAACTTCTCGGCCTTTTCGAGTGCTTCCTCGATCGTGCCGACCATGTAGAAAGCCTGCTCCGGCACATCGTCGTGCTTGCCGTCGCAAATCTCGTTGAAGCCCTTGATCGTATCGGCCAGCTTCACGTACTTGCCCTTGAAGCCAGTGAACTGCTCGGCGACGTGGAAGGGCTGCGAGAGGAACTGTTGAATCTTACGTGCGCGGGAAACGGTGAGCTTGTCGTCCTCGGAGAGTTCGTCGATACCGAGAATCGCGATGATATCCTGCAGATCCTTGTAGCGCTGCAATATCTGCTTCACGCGCTGGGCGCAATTGTAGTGCTCGGCGCCGATCACTTCCGGATCGAGAATGCGCGAGGTCGAAGCCAGCGGATCGACAGCCGGATAAATGCCCAGCGCGGCGATGTCGCGGGAGAGGTTCGTGGTCGCATCCAGGTGAGCGAACGCGGTGGCCGGGGCCGGATCGGTGTAATCGTCGGCGGGCACATAGATCGCCTGCACGGACGTGATGGAACCCTTCTTGGTCGAAGTGATGCGCTCCTGCAACTCGCCCATCTCGGTGGCAAGGTTCGGCTGGTACCCGACGGCCGAGGGCATGCGGCCCAGCAGCGCGGACACTTCCGAACCGGCCTGCGTGAAGCGGAAAATGTTGTCGACGAACAGCAGCACGTCCTGGCCTTCCTGGTCACGGAAGTACTCGGCAACCGTCAGGCCGGTGAGGCCCACGCGCAAACGTGCGCCCGGCGGCTCGGTCATCTGGCCGTAGATCAACGCCACCTTCGACTTCGTGTAATCGTTCGGATCGAGAACGCCGCCCTCCTGCATTTCGAGCCAGAGGTCGTTACCCTCGCGGGTCCGTTCGCCCACGCCCGCGAACACCGAAACACCGCCGTGCTGCATGGCGATGTTGTTGATTAACTCCATGATGACGACGGTCTTGCCGACGCCGGCGCCGCCGAACAAGCCGATCTTGCCGCCCTTCAAGTACGGTTCGATCAGGTCGACGACCTTGATGCCGGTCTCGAGCATGGTCTGCGAGGTCGCCTGCTCTTCGAACGCGGGAGCGGGCCGGTGAATCGGATACTTCTGCGCCGTGTTGACCGGGCCCATGTTGTCCACCGGTTCGCCGATAACGTTCAGCACGCGGCCAAGAGTCTGCGGCCCGACGGGCACGGAAACAGGGGCGCCCATCGATGCCGCGGGCATGCCGCGCACCATGCCTTCGGTCGGCTGCAGCGCGATTGTGCGAACGCGGTTTTCGCCAATATGCTGGGCGACCTCACACATCACGTCTAGCGGTGTGGGGGAATTGAAACCCTCCGACGTGATGCGGACCGCAGTGCGAAGCGGCGGAATGGCGCCTTCCGGGAATTGAATGTCGACGGCGGGTCCGGCGACCTGAATAACCTTCCCAACAACAAGAGCGGAATCGGTTGACATGAACTTACTGGACTCCTTAATCGAGCGCCGAAGCGCCACTGACTACTTCGATAATTTCGCGAGTAATGCTGGCCTGGCGTACACGGTTCATGTACAGGGTCAGCTTTTCGATAACGTCGGCTGCATTGGACGACGCAGCGTCCATGGCCGTCATGCGCGCGGCATGTTCGGCAGCGGTGGATTCCAGAATGGTCCGGAACAAAATCGTTTCCACGTACCGGGGCAGCAGGGTGGCAAGCAACTGGCCGACGGGCTGCTCGTACAGGTAATCGGTGGAACCGCCGTCCTGCGGCAGCGGCACCGGAAGCACCTGAATCACATCGGGTTTCTGCGTCGCCACGCTCTTGAACTCGTTGTAGGCGATGTAGACCGAATCGATCTCGCCCTTCTCGTAGCGTTCGATGACCTTGCGGGCGATCTTCGCCGCGTCCGCGTATTTAGGACCCCGCGTAACTCCTAGCGTCTCGCCGGCGATGGTGTATCCCCGGCGGCGAAAATAGTCGCGCGCTTTTTTCCCGATCGCTTCGATCTCGACCGTCTTACCGTTCTTGTCCTCAACGCAAAACCGCTGCGCGGCCTTGTTCAGATTGGTCGAAAAAGCACCGGACAATCCCCGGTCGGCGGAGACCACGATCACGAGCGCGCGGTTCTCGTCCCGCTCGGCCAGCAGAGGATTGCCTGACGCCGCATCGGTACCCTTGGCGGCACCGGCCACGTTGGCCAGCATCGCCTTCAGGGAGTTGCCGAACGGCCGCGCAGCGATCACCGCGTCCTGCGCACGGCGCAGTTTCGCCGCCGAGACCATCTTCATGGCCTTGGTGATCTGTTGGGTGTTTTTTACAGACCGGATGCGCCGGCGGAAATCGATGAGCGATGGCATGGCTTACGCCTGGAACCGGCCCTTGAACTCGGTCATGGCCTTTTTCAATTCAGCCTTAATGTCGTCCGTCAACTCGCGCTTTTCGCGAATCGAGGGAAGGAGACTCGGATACGCCGATTCGATGAAGGAATAGAGTTCCGTCTCGAAACGGCGGCAGGATTCGACTGGGAGATCGTCGGTGTAGCCTTGGGTTCCGGCGAAAATAATCAGGATCTGCTTCTCGACAGGCAACGGCTGGAATTGGCCCTGTTTGAGCAGCTCCGTCAACCGCTGTCCGCGGCTCAACTGCTTTTGCGAAGCTGGGTCCAACTCCGAGCCGAACTGCGCGAACGCGGCCAAGGCGCGGTACTGCGCGAGTTCCAGGCGGAGCGAGCCGGCCACCTGGCGCATCGCCTTGATCTGCGCCGCGCCACCGACACGGCTGACCGAAATGCCGACGTTGATCGCGGGGCGGACGTTCGAGTTGAACAGGTCGGCTTCCAGGAAGATCTGGCCGTCGGTGATCGAAATCACGTTGGTCGGGATGTAGGCCGACACGTCGCCGGCCTGCGTTTCGATGAACGGCAGTGCGGTAAGCGAACCGCCCGTCTTCAACTTCGCCGCGCGCTCCAGCAGGCGGGAATGCAAGTAGAAAACGTCGCCGGGGAATGCTTCGCGTCCGGGCGGACGGCGCAGCAGCAGGGAAATCTCGCGATACGCGGCGGCGTGCTTGGAGAGATCGTCGTAGATCACCAGCACATGCTTGCCCATGTCGCGGAAGTACTCGCCCATCGCGCAGCCGGAGTACGGAGCGATGTACTGCATCGGAGCGGGGTCGGAGGCGGTGGCGGCCACGACGATCGTGTAGTCCATCGCGCCAAACTTGGTCAGCGTCTGCACCACCTGCGCTACCGTCGAGCGCTTCTGGCCGATCGCGACATAAATACAGATGACGTCGCCGCCCTTTTGGTTGATGATCGTATCGAGGGCAATGGTCGTCTTGCCGGTCTGGCGGTCACCGATGATCAACTCGCGCTGGCCGCGGCCGATCGGAATCATGCCGTCGATCGCTTTAATGCCGGTCTGCATCGGCTCTTTCACTGGAGAGCGATCCACAACGCCGGGCGCCAGACGTTCAATCGGATTGAAAGCGGCGGCTGCGATTGGGCCCTTGCCGTCGATCGGCGCGCCGATCGCGTCGACGACGCGGCCGATGAGCGCTTCACCCGCCGGTACCGACATGATGCGCCCGGTCCGCTTGACCTCGTCCCCCTCCTTGATGTGCTGGAAGTCGCCCATCAAGACGGCGCCCACTTGGTCCTCTTCGAGGTTGAGCGCCAAACCGGTCACCCCTCCTGGGAACTCAATGAGCTCTCCGGCCATAACCAGTTCCAGCCCGTGAATGCGGGCAATGCCGTCGCCGACCGAAATGACAGAGCCGGTCTCCGAAACGTTGACCGCCTGGTCGTAGTTTTCAATCTCTTCGCGGAGTACCCGCGCGATCTCATCTGCCCGAATTTGAGCCATACTTGTGCGTTTCTCTCAAAAACCTGAAATTACGAACGAACCAAACGGCCGCGCATCGCCTGCAATTGGCCGCGCACCGATCCGTCATAAACACGTGAGCCGACCCGCGCGACGATGCCGCCAATCAACGCCTCGTCGACCGAGTATTGACCAAACACCTTCTTACCTGTCGTCCGCGCCAGCGTCGCTTCTACTTCGCTTCGCTGCGCTTCGTCCAACGGACGCGCCGATGTGACGGCGGCGCGAACGATGCCGCGGCGCTCGTCGAGTTGCTGCTCCAGCGACGCGAGGATTTCGCCCATCAGCGCGGCGCGCCGGTGGTCGATAACGACATTCAGGAAATTCTTCAAGACCGGGCCGAAGCCCAACTGCCCGGCCAACCGTCCGGCAGCGGCGCGTTTCTTCCGTACCGGGACGGCCGGAGAAGCCAAAATATTTCGAAGCTCGACCGATCCGCTTTGCAGCCCATGAAATGCCCGCAACTGGGAGAGAATCTCGTCGGCCGAGGCGCCTGCCTTGCCATCGCTCACCAGATCGGCCAGTGCGCGAGCGTATCGGGAAGCGACCGCCAAGGACATCTAGTTCAACCCCTTCAGGAAGCCGCGAATCAAACCGGCATCGGTCGGGACCGTCAGTTGCCCGCGCAGCTTTTCCTCGGCGATGTCGACCGCCAGTGCCGCCGCGTAGGCCTTTAGCTTCGCGCGTTCCGCCTTGGCCATCGACGCGATCTCGTTCTCCCCGTGCGCCTGCATCTTCGCCAGCAGCGAGGCCGTCTCGGTCGAAATCCGCTCTCCTTCGGCAACGATATCGGCCTTCGCCTTCGCGCGCAGCTCCGAGATCTCGGTCTCGAGATTCCGCAGGCGCGCTTCCATGGCCGCGGTGCGCTCGTTGGCCTCGCGTTGCAACCGCGCGCCCTCCTCAAGCGAAGCCTTGATCTCGGCGTTCCGGGACGCAAAGAACGCGGGAGCGTTTTTCGCAATCATGTAGGCAAGGCCACCAGCTAGAATCGCGAAGTTCGCCCATTTCCACACGATGGAAACTTCGGCCGGCCCGCCTCCGTGCTCCTGCGCGGAAAGGGCGGCGGAGAAAGCCGCCAGCACCAGAATGCGCATCATGCAGTCCTCCGGAGGACCGAGCCAACGATTTGATCGGCCAGCCTCTCGCTCTCGGCTCTCAGGCTTGCCTGCGCAGCGCGAAACTCATTGGAAAGATCGGCTTTCGCTATTTCGATCGCCGAATCGGCGCGCTTCTTGGCGTCGGCCAATTGGACGGCCTGTTCCTCGCGCCACTGCTTCCGCAAAGCCTCGTTGTCCCGGTACACCTCAGCTCGGGCATTCTTGATCGCCTCTTCGTACTCCTTGGCCTTCGCCTCGGCTCTCGCAATGGCGGATTCCGCCTGCTTCCTGGCCCCGGTCGTCGCGGCGGACCGCTTCTCCAGAACCTCGGCCAACGGACCGAAAAGCATCTTCTTCAAATAGAAGTGCAAGAAAATCAGCAGGAAAAATGTCGGGAGGCCCTTTAGGACAATCTCGCCGAGCGCGTGCAACGTAGCTTCCATTATGTGGGTACAGAGGGGGCGACGAACTCTCAATGTAACACGTGCGGCTAAACAGTCGCAACCTTTTGGACGATAGAAACCCATGTGGCGCGGCTCCGTAATCGTGTTTTCGATGAGCCTCCTATTCGTCTGGTGGCTCACCGGTGACCGCCTGATTCTCATCAATGATGAGGGCACATTTTTGTCGCAGGCGGCTCGAATCGCCCGCGGAGAAGTGCTCTATCGAGACATCTTCGGCCTCACGGGACCCTTGTGCTATTGGCTGCTGGCAGTGTTGTTTAAGTTGTTTGGAATCAGCATGCAGACGGCCCACTCGGTGCTTGCGGCAGAGATGGCGGCGCTCACCACTCTCGTGTTCCTGATCACAAAGCGCCTCTCGGATGAAACCTCCGGATTCATCGCCGCATTCGCCTTTCTGGCCTTCAATGCCGCGGACCCCGGCATGATGGCCATCAATCACCGCTGGGACGCGGACACCTACGCAATCCTGGGCGTGTATGCGATTTGGCGCTCGCGGCCCGCGCTCGGCGGATTCCTGCTGGCGCTCTCCTTTTGGGCAACGCCGGTGATGGGCATTACAGCCTTGGCCGGCGCCGGCGCCGCGTGGTTGATTGGACAACCGGTCCTGCGCGTCGTGGCGGGGGGCGCGGCCGGCGCGCTGGCCGGTACGGCGGCGTTGTGGGCCACAGGAGGCTTGCAAGGGTTCATCGACGGATTGCTGTGGGCGCGCGCCAACTACTCGGGCGCCAACCGGATGGCCTATGGCGAGGTCGTCGGCGGCTACGGAGCGCTCTTCGGAGACGCAGCGGGCGCGGAGCTGGGGTTTCGGGCTCTGCTGGTTTTCGGCCTGACCATCTCGGCGTGGCTGCCCGTGCTGAGCGGATTGCTGATTCTGAAGAGCCGGGATCGAAACCTGCTGTTCCTTGGCGTCTGCGGGAGTTCGATGATTCTGGGCATGTCGCCGCGATTCGACATCGGCCACCTAATCTTCGCCGCGCCGCTGTTCTATCCCATTGCCGCGTCCTTCCTGCAGAAAGCCCGTTGGACCATCCTCCCGGTGGGAGCCGTGGGGGCGCTCTTTCTGTTCAGCGCCGTTATCAACCGCATGGGGCTCGTCGAGGTGGAAACGCCGGTCGGCACCGTACGGACGGAAGCCGGGGCGGCGGAGCTCACGCGGTTTCTCGTCGCCAACGTCAAGCCGGGCGAGAAGCTCTTCGCCTATCCATATGTTCCGATCGTTTATTTGGTGACGGGTGAGGGAAAA